>NZ_AUKV01000100.1:0-1133 GCF_000424945.1 Streptomyces sp. 142MFCol3.1 | reverse complement strand
TTACGCTCGCAAAAGTTTGCCGTCGAGCTCAAATCTTACAGGAACTACAAATCAAATTTGGCTTAGACTCAAGCCCGCCGTGTAGGAGCAAAGGCGTTAGCCTTTGCGAGTAGGCGGCTAAAAACCATAGAATTGGTAGAAACTCTTTTTTCCTGTAGTTTGGTGAAAAGTATAGATTTTGGGAAAGAGCCTATTCTAAAAAGCAGAACTCTATCTCCTTGTCAGAAAAAAATGAAAAAACAACAACAAACAACAAGGGTGGTGGGTGGGAATAGATATCTTCTCCCATAGAATTTTTCTTCTCCGGTTGTGTTTTATATTTTTAGGTTTTAAAGTTTTGCGGTTCCGGGAATGGTGTCTCTATGCGGGTTTACGAAGATAAAGGACGACAAATCTAATAACAAACAACGACAAATCTAATAACAAACAACGACAAATCTAATAACAAACAACGACAAATCTAATAACAAACAACGACAAATAACTTTACAAATGTCGTTTTTAGTGTATAATTTTTGAAAAGGAAGGGTGGTATGAGTATGCTTGTAAAAGCTATGAAAAAGAATGCTGTTATAATTCATAAGCCAAGTGGCATGATAGCAGTTCAAACTGAGATGACTTTGGAGCAACGAAAATTCTACAATGCTTTTATATATGTAGCTAAACAAGAATTAAAGAAAAATAAAGACACAAAGGTGTTTAGGTGTGCTTTGACCGACTTAAAAGCTATGCTTGATAAGGCAAAACAGAATAACACTTACTATATTGACCTTATTTTTGATTTACAAGAACGCAAAGCATATTTTGATATATTGAGAAAAGATATTCGTGTTAGAGGTAAAATGAATGTTCTATCTTATGCTGGAGTTATCGAAAGGCGAAGCAAAAAAGAGGAAGTTTGGATAGAGTTTGAGTTTCCAGAAAGAATAAGAAAAGCTCTTATAGATATGAAGGGTATGTATGCAGAATTAAACCTTATAATTGAGAAAGGTTTTAGATCAAAATACACATTGGTTTTGTATGAGAATTTAAGAGATTACAAAAATGTTGAATTTCCAAAGATTGAACTTGAGACTTTTAAAAAACTCTTAGGTGTTGAAAAGGGTGAATATAAGCGATTTTTTGATTTAAAG
>NZ_AUKV01000098.1:0-1419 GCF_000424945.1 Streptomyces sp. 142MFCol3.1 | reverse complement strand
AGTAGCCCATAATGGTTTTCAGGTTTTCATCTATTTTTGAGAAACCTTCCTTTTTCTCAAGCATTACATAGATTTTCCATATAAGGTCATCTAAATCTTCTTTATACTCTTCTATTTGAGAGTAGCTCTTTCGGATTTTATACAAGAGATTATACTCTTCTTTGTCAAAGATAAGCAGACTCAAGATATCTATAAGCTCTCTTTCTGAGAAGTGAGAAACATCTATGTGATAAGTTAGATTGCCTACGGCATAATTCAAAAGTATGGATTCATCTTTATCTTTTGCGTTTTTATTCACTATCTTTTTTAAAATCTCTCTGTTTACATAAAACTTACAGATACTCTTGTTTGCTTCTTCGAAAGCTTCGCTTAGTTCTCTTTTTAGTTGCTTTTCTTCTTCTGGTCTTCCTGTAGCTATTGGAAGCTTTACGAAATCTCTAAGATAGATACTGTTTGGACTGTATAGCTTTGGCTTACCTTCGATATTCAGAAACTCATGCCAGAATTCTAAAAGATGCTCTATATACTCTTGATTAATACCGCTGAAGCTATGAAGCATATATGCTGTTATAGGCTCTCTTGATGCTGTAAGCAGAGCAAGAATCCTTTTGTCATCCTTCCAAGTTGATGGGTTGTTTTTCTTCCAATTAAGGAAAAATGAGAAATATGGTTCGTATTTTTCAAAGGTTAAACCTACCAATTTTACCTCCCATTTCTTCATATCCATCTTACACAATTATCTAAAACCTGCAAAACTTATACTTCTCTGTACGGCGAAAAACAGTAAATATAATCCTCTTCTGTCATCTCTTTTGGGTCCCAGAAAAAGTTATTCTTTCTAAAAACTGTGTTTGGGTAATATCTCTCTTTCCAGAGTTTTACTATCTCTACAGCTTGGTATATCTCTTTCCTTGTAGCTGCTATTTTTGAAACCCTACCTCTCAACCATTTATGAAGTTCTATCATTTGGTCGTATGCATCTTTTGTGTATCTGTGTTTTTCTGTAAAGGCTTTTACCTCTCTGTTAACTAAAGCTATTTTACTGCTTACAGAAGGGTGTGATTTTAAAATCCCTTTTATTTTTTCTTTAAATTGTTTTATTTCTTCGTCTCTTATTTTTATCTCAAGAGTCATTCCCTTATTAGCTTTTACCCTTCTAATTTTATAGTCCCAGAATTCAACATATTGCTTTTCAATATCTATACAACCATTAAAAGGCTTTTTTTCAAGCTTAATAAATTCATTTGAGCGTCTTAACTCAAACCCATCTCTATCATTCAAGAACATTACAGGATCAAATATTCTATTTACAAGAGAACCTCTTAAAGCATTCAAACCATAGCTTTGCAAAAACAAACCTGTAAGAATCTCGATAAATTTACCATCTTTTATGCCCAAAACATTTAGATTTATTTGCAA
>NZ_AUKV01000097.1:0-1429 GCF_000424945.1 Streptomyces sp. 142MFCol3.1 | reverse complement strand
CTCCAGCAGCCTCAGCCAGACTTCGCTGATGGTGGGGAAGGCCGGGACGGCGTGCCAGAGTCGGTCGATCGGCACTTCGCCCGCGACGGCGATGGTGGCTGAGTGCAGGAGCTCTCCGACTCCGGGCCCGGCGAAGGTGACGCCGGCGACGGTGTCGCGGTCGAGGTCGATGAGCATGCGTGCCTGGCCGCGGTAGCCGTCGGCGTACTGGTGCGCGCCCGCGACGTGGGAGAGGTCGTAGTCCACCACCTTGATCCGGCGGCCGCTCTGTTCGGCCTCACGTGTGGTCAGGCCGACGGATGCGACTTCGGGGTGGGTGAAGACGACCTGGGGCACGGCCGTCCTGTCGGCCGTCGCGACATGAGCGCCCCAGGGGGCGTCGTCGACCTGTTCTCCCTTGGCCCGGGCGCCGATGACGGTGCCGGCGATGCGGGCCTGGTACTTGCCCTGGTGGGTCAGCAGGGCTCGTTGGTTGACGTCGCCGACGGCGTAGAACCAGCCGTCGGCGACGTCGGTCACGCGGAAGGTGTCGTCCACCTTCAGCCAGTCGCCCGGGGTGAGGCCGATGGTCTCCAGACCCAGGTCCCAGGTCCTTGGCGTTCGTCCGGTCGCCAAGAGGATCTCGTCGGCGAGCAGTTCGCCGCCGCCCGCGAGGGTGACGCGCACCTCGCCGTTCTCACGTCCTACCGAGGCGGCGGACGTCGCGAACCGGATGTCGACGCCGGCTTCGCGCAGTCCGTCGGTGACCAGTTCACCGGCGAACGGCTCCATCCGCTGCAGCAGCCCGTCCTCGAGGACCAGCATCGTCACCTGGGAGCCGAGCGCCTGCCAGACGGTGGCCATCTCGACGGCCACGACGCCGCCGCCCACCACGACCAGACGGGCGGGCACACGGTCGGAACTGGTCGCTTCCCGGCTCGTCCAGGGCCGCACGTTCTCGAGCCCGGGAATGCCGGGCAGGGCCGCGCTGGTCCCCGTGGAGACGGCCACCGCGTACCGCGCCGTGAGCCTGACCGTGTCGCCTTCGGGCGTTCGCACGCTGACCTTGCGCGGCCCGTCCAGCCGGCCGTGGCCGCGTACGAGATCGACCGACACCGATTCCAGCCAGTCGACTTGGTCGTCGTCCTTCCAGTAGGAGGCCATCTTGTCGCGGTGGGCGAGGACGGCCTCCACGTCCAGCGGTCCGGCGACGGCGTGGCTCAGCCCGGGTACGCGGCGGGCGTCGGCACGCGCCACGACGGGACGCAGCAGAGCCTTGCTGGGGTCGCAGGCCCAGAACGAGCATTCGCCGCCGAGCAGTTCACGCTCCACGATCACGGTACTGAGCCCTGCCGCGCGGGTGCGTTCGGCGACGTTCTCGCCGACCGGTCCTGCGCCGATGACGATCACATCGTAGGTACGGGCGGTCTCGCTCATGGGGGTTCCGTTC
>NZ_AUKV01000096.1:0-1505 GCF_000424945.1 Streptomyces sp. 142MFCol3.1 | reverse complement strand
AACCTGAAAAGAAGAAAAGTTGGTTTAAGAGATTATTCTCTAAAAGTTAAGATAGTTATATTTATTGACTTTGTTTACTTTAGGAATAAAATATTTTCAAGAATTTATATATTAATACTATAAGAGGAAGGAGGTTTTATGGCAAAAGGTCCAAAGGTAGAATTCCGTAAGCCAGACGATGTTATAAAAGTGGCCGGGAAAATAGTAGGGTATATCTATAAAGTAGGTAAGGAAATTGTTATAACCACCATAGAGGGTGCAAAAAAAACTCCAACCAACTTAAGAAAATAAAGAAGTCTAGGATCAGGTAGGTAAGTTTTAGTAGTCCTAATTATATCAACATTATATCAACCCTTTATCCCTTAATATTCCTTTAGCTTCCTGACCGCTTATTCTGAGGTACATGGCAGTTGTAGTTAAAGCAGAGTGCCCTAATAAATCTTGAACAATTGTAACCGGAACACCTGCTCTCAAAAGTTCTATAGCTCTTGAGTGTCTTAAAATGTGTGGGTGGGCTAAATTTTTAGGGATATGAGCTTTCTTTGCTAATTCATAAAATTTTCTACGGAAGTTGCTTTGGTGAAGTTTAAACACCTTTCCTCTCATTTTTGGATACTCTGCGATATATCTGGCTATTTCGCTTACTACTTTGTCTGGGACAGGTATTATACGAGTAGTATTTTTCTTTTTTTTGCTATGTCTCTTTAAGGTGATAAGTCTTATTTCTGAGTTTCTAAAGTCTATATCCGTAGTATCATCTATAAGTAATACTTCACCTATTCTTGCTCCTGTGTAGCGTAAAACGAGAAAGGTTAACCAATAACGACCTCTATTGAGCTTTTGGGCTTTTTTTGTATCAGTATCATACCAATCTAAAAATACTTGAGTAAGGGCATTTATCTGCTCTGGTAATAAATATTCTATGGAACTTGAAACCATTAAAGAACTGGGGTTGTAAATTCTGAGTTTATCCATACTTCCCTCGTATTTATTATATTATTATTTTAAAGATAAACATATAATCATTATAGAAAAAAACATTATAAAAAGTCAAAAAGTCGGCGTTTCTAGGAAGTTTGATTATAAATTTTGATACGAAAATATAAGATAGCATATAATTTTCAACTGGTTTTTTGTTAAGTTAATAATATACTCATAAGAGAATTAGAGAATTCAGTTTTTAAGAATTAATTAATCTATAATTTACCTTTTTCTATCAATTGGAAAAGACAAGAGGATTGGAAAATATAGGTAAAATACTTTATTCAGATATTTATAACTGCACCACCATCATTCCAGCAATGCTTGCAGTGTTTGTACTTTGAGTAACCTCTTTTTCGTATTTCTTGTTGAGCTTCTTTTTCATCAGGGAAGTCACTGTATTCCTTCATTTTTTCAAGCTGGCACTGGGGTTTTTGGTTGTCTATATTGTGAACTCTTATCAGTTTGTCCGAAGCTACTATTCCTTGTTTCCAGTTAACTCTAACTTTCATTCCCCCCCCCCC
>NZ_AUKV01000095.1:0-1592 GCF_000424945.1 Streptomyces sp. 142MFCol3.1 | reverse complement strand
CTCCACCGCCACCACACCCGGCGACTCCACCCCACGCACAGCCACCAACTCCGGCACCGACAACCCCGGCACCACAACCCCCGTGTCATTCCACGACGAGAGCACCAACTCCCGCTCACCGTCGGGCAAGTACGTGGACTCGGCGCTGCCGTCCACGTCCTGGGCCATGGCTTCCAGGACGGCCCGGTACAGGGCGGCGAGCCGGTCGACAGCCTCGTGCGTGAGACGGCCGGGGTCGGCCGTGAGAAGCAGGCCGGCCGCTCGGGCGGCGACGGCGAGGCCGAACTCCGTGGCGCCTTCGCCCATGCCCGAGTCCGCGTCGACGATGTCCGACTCCGCCTGGGCGTCCTTGAGGTCGAGATAGCTGAAGCGGACGTCCAGCAGCCGGGACCCGTCGGCCAGTTCGCGTTGCATCACCGGCATCGGGAAGCGGCGGTGCGGCCAGAGGGCGGCTTCCTGGTCGTAGACCTGGCGGATGAGATCGCGCCAGGTGCGGGCGCCGCGCCGGAACGCGAACGGCACCGTGTTCAGGTACATCCCGTACACGCGCTCCGCGCCCAGGATCTCCGGGCGACCGCTGCACACCAGCCCGGTGTGGAAGGAATCCTCCGGAGTGAGCAGGCTCATCACCTTCAGGTGCGCCGCGTGCAGCACGGCCTTCAGCGAAGTACCGGTGTCCCTCGCGGCGGCTCGCAACGCCGGCGCGAGATCGGCGAGCGGAACGCGGACCGTGTGCGCGGGGCCGGCTACGGCGCCACCGCTCCAGCCCGCGGGCAGCTCGAATTTGGCGTGTCCTTCGATGACGTCGCGCCAGTAGGCGCGGTCACGGTCGGACTCCGTCGAGGCCCGCTCGGCCGCCACGAAGTCGGCGTACCGCACGGCGGGGGTCTCGGGCTCGGGCAGTGCCCCACCGCTCCGCACCCGCAGGTAGTTCTCGACGACCTCACTGAGCAGCGATCGGTGACTCCACCCTTCGGTGATGGGGTGGCAGACACTGACCGAGAGCCACCAGGCCTCGTCCGACTCGACGAGCGCCGAGACCCTCAGAAGGGGCGGGCGTTCGAGGTCGAACGCGGCGGCCCGCTCCGCCACGACGTGCGCGCGGCGGGCTGCTGCCTGGTGCTCCTCGTCCCGCCCCCGCAGGTCGTGGACGGTGACCGGGATCTCCGCGCTCGGGTGGATGAGCTGAAGCGGCACCGAGTAGCCCTCCAGGGCGAAGGAGGCCCTGAGCATCTCATGCCTCGCCACCAGCGCCTGTGCCGCCTGCCGGAGCGCGTCGGCATCGAAGGCGCGCCCGTCCCGGATCCGGAACGTCGTGGTGTTGTGGTACTTGTTCCGGCCGTCGTCGGCGAGCATCTCCACCAGCATGCCGAGCTGCACCTGCGCCAGCGGGAAGGCATCCACCAGACCTGCGGGGAGTGCGACGCGGTCGGCTTCCGGGAGCAGGGAGAAGGGCGCCACGACGGGGACGTCCCGCGCGGGCGTGCCCTCGCTCGTGCCGAGCGCGGTGGCGAGTCCGGCGACGGTCCGGTGACGGAACACGTCACTGACGGCTGCCTCGAACCCTTCGGCCCGCAGGGCACCGACCAGCG
>NZ_AUKV01000094.1:0-1600 GCF_000424945.1 Streptomyces sp. 142MFCol3.1 | reverse complement strand
CGGGCTACGCGTACTGGCGCTCCGACGACAACGGCCACCAGCTCCGCTACGACGGCCACCGCGTCTACCACCGCCACCACGGACAGTGGACCGCCATCGCCCAGACCGACGAGCACGCCTACGCCTTCGACCGCTGGCACTTCGACCAGCTCTGGACCATCCGCGTCATCGAGGGCCCCCGCGGCATCTGAGCAGGATCCGCTCCGAAGAACACCCGGACAGAGAACATGATGAAGCAGCAGATCCGCACCCTCAAAACCCTTCGCCGCCGTCGTCCGGCAACGGACTTCGGTGCCGGCCGGCACCGTGGACAGCCTGCCGCCGAACGCCCCTCCACCCTGGCCGCGCCCGCAAACGGCCGCCACCGCCGCACCGGGGCCCCCGCCCTCCCCGCATCCGCCTGACCGCCCCGTCTGAGCCGGCCCCGCGAGGCCGACGACTCGACGAGCCCATGCCGCGCGCGCACGGTGCCACCAAGCACTGACGCGGCGCTGCCGCCAACCGCGTGAACCATGCCGTCAACAGCCGCCCGCGAGCCGAGTGATACGGGCACCACCGCCCGGTCGGCCGGCGCCCCGCCGAGCCTCACGTCCCCGGAAGGGCGCGCGACGGCGCCTCCACCTCCACGGCGGGAAGCGGACCCGGACAGCAACCGCCCCGCCGGCTCCGCCACGAACCACACCGCCGCGGCGCCGCCGACGACCACGGCCGCCATCCCACAGCAGGCCGGCATCCCCACGGCACCGGCCCACGCCGACGAGAGCCGTGAGGACCAGCCGCACCGCGCCGCCGAACAGCCACACCGGCACGTCGAAGCCGGCGCACAGCACGCCACAGCCGACGCAGACGGCACAGAGAGCCACTCATCGACGCGACGGCTGTCGACCGGCCACCCCACCCGCCACCCGCACAACGACAAGGCGGACCGCCGGGCAACCGACAGCTCTACGGGACCGGCATGCCGAACAAGAGGACCGTCACCAGCACGGTCACCGGAATGACCAGGACCACGACCAGCCCGGCAACACAGCCCCAGACAGTCAACCGCGCACTGGTCCTCGCGTAGTCATCACTCTTCGGCACACCCACACCCACTCTCCACCTCCAGCGCCGATTCCATCGAAAGTGCACGTCACCGTCACTCCCTGAGGACTCCGATCAGCACGGCAGTTTCGTAGCGTATGGCAGGCCTGCCGTACGCTGCGCCCACCCCACGGTCACGCTTGAGGGACCGTCAGAGCAGGCCAAAGACCCCGACCAGCCACACGATTACACCGCCGACAACCTCGTGCATGGTTGCCGAAGCCGTAGGGCGAGATGGCCCACCGCACCACCGTCTCCCCGGCCCCGAGCGTGACGCAAAGGCCGGCGCGGCCGTCAGCGCATGGCGCTCGGCGGTCCTTCGCATGCCCTACCGGCGTGACGGTCTGACCCGCATGGTCACAGTCGTCGACACCTTCGAGACCGCCGCCACCTGGGAGGCGGACCTCGTACTCATCAACGCTGTACGCACCGAGGTCGGCGCCACCGCCCCGCACTGACGCTGCGAGCCGCCCCAGAACAGCCTCGACCCGCACCACATCCCAACCCGGGTGTCGTG
>NZ_AUKV01000093.1:0-1796 GCF_000424945.1 Streptomyces sp. 142MFCol3.1 | reverse complement strand
TACGCCAACAACAGCAGCGACGTCGGTGACTACCTCATCGGCGAGAAGATCGACATCAACGGCGACGGCACCCCGCTGCGCTACATGGACAAGCCGAGCAAGGACGGCGCGTCCAAGGACAGCTGGTACTCCGGCATCGGCGGCGTCGACGTGCACTACTCGTCGGGTCCCGCGAATCACTTCTTCTACCTGCTGAGCGAGGGCAGCGGCGCCAAGGTCATCAACGGCGTCAGCTACAACTCGCCGACGTCGGACGGCCTTCCGGTCACCGGCATCGGCCGCGACAAGGCGCTGCAGATCTGGTACCGGGCGCTCACCACGAAGTTCACCTCGACCACCAACTACGCGGCGGCCCGCACCGGCACGCTCGCGGCGGCGGGCGAGCTGTACGGCACCACGAGCGCCGAGTACACGGCCGTGCAGAACGCCTGGGCGGCCGTGAACGTGGGCTCGCGTCCCGGCGGTGGCGGCGGCGGTACGTCGTTCGAGAACACCACCGACGTATCGATTCCGGACAACGGCGCGGCCGTCACGTCGTCGATCACGGTCACCGGCCGTACCGGCAACGCGCCGTCGAACCTCGCGGTGAGCGTCGACATCGTGCACACCTGGCGCGGTGACCTCGTCATCGACCTGGTGGCCCCGGACGGGTCGACGTACCGCCTGAAGAACTTCAGCTCGTCCGACTCGGCGGACAACGTGAACGCGACCTACACGGTCGACGCGTCCTCCGAAGTCGCCAACGGCACCTGGAAGTTGAAGGTCCAGGACCAGGCGGCGCAGGACACCGGCTACATCAACAGCTGGAAGCTGACGTTCCCGTAGACCGCGCCGCGCTCCCCGCGCGAGGCGGTGACGCACAGGACAGGGCGCCGTCCCGGAGGTTCAACTCCCCGGGGCGGCGCCCTCTTTGCCCGTCCGGGGGTTTGGCCTGACTCCCCTTTGAAGGAGATCGACTCCACTCCGGAACACCGAGCCGTTCACCCAATGGTCGACTTTCGGCCAAGGTCTTTAGGGCCTCCTGACATGTACGCGCCCCAGATGGCACGCTTCCACCGCACGGCTCACCCGCACCGCAACTTCACCTCGCCCGTCCGGCCACCCCAAAGCCGTCCGGGCGCCCCCACAGAAGGAGCTTGCGTGACCCCCCTCTACGCGCGTCACAAGCGCACCACTCTGGCCATCGCCACCGCCGTCGCGGCCGGAGCTCTGCTCGCCACCGGTATGACCACCGGTGCCGTCGCCCAGAACGCGGCGACCCCTGCCGGCGCGACCACCCTCGCCGGCGCCCCCGTCCAGCTCTCCTCCCCCGCGCGGACCGCCCTGATCCAGAAGGCCGACGCCGCCAAGGCGGAGACGGCCCGGGAGATAGGCCTCGGCTCCAGGGAGAAGCTGGTCGTCAGAGACGTCGTCAAGGACGCCGACGGCACCGTCCACACCCGCTACGAGCGCACCTACGACGGACTTCCGGTCCTCGGCGGCGACCTGGTCGTCCACGAGTCGAAGTCCGGCAAGGCCGAGGGCGTGACCAAGGCCACCAAGGCGGCCATCAAGGTCGCCTCGCTCAAGCCGGCGGTCACCACCGCGAAGGCCGAGAAGCAGGCGCTCACCGCCGCCGAGGCCGCGGGCTCGGAGAAGACCGCGGCCGACCGGGCGCCCCGCAAGGTGATCTGGGCCGCCACCGGCAAGCCCGTCCTCGCCTACGAGACCGTCGTCGGCGGCCTCCAGGACGACGGCACCCCCAACGAACTGCACGTCATCACCGACGCCGCCACCGGCAAGAAGCTCTACGAGTA
>NZ_AUKV01000092.1:0-1810 GCF_000424945.1 Streptomyces sp. 142MFCol3.1 | reverse complement strand
CCGTCGAGATCAGCCTCAGCCCCCTCGAAACAGCCGACGGCCTCCTCGTCTCCGCCGCCGTCCGCGACGTCAGCGAACGCAAGGCCGCCGAGGAACGCATCAACGAACTGGCCGCGCTGGTCGAGTCCTCGCAGGACGCGATCCTCGCCAAGACCCTCGACGGACGCATCACCTACTGGAACGCGGCGGCCCACCGGCTTTACGGACACACCTCGGCGGAGGCGGTGGGGCGGCACGTGTCGATGCTGGCGCCCGGCGACCGGCACGACGAGGTCAGCGCGCTCCTCGAACGGCTGTGCCTGGGCGAGAAGGTCGAACACTTCGAGACCCTGCGGGTCACGCGCACAGGTGACATGCTCGACGTCGACGTGACCCTGTGGCCCACCCGCGCGCCGGACGGCACGGTCATCGGGGCGTGCGCCATCGTCCGCGACATCAGCGACCGCAAGCGCGCCGAGGCGGAACTGACGGAGCTGTACGAGCAGCAGCGTCACATCGCGCTGACGCTGCAACGCAGCCTGATGGGGACGCCGCCGGCCATACCCGGGCTGGTCACGGCGAGCCGCTATCTGCCCGCCACCCAGGGCGCGGGCGTGGGCGGCGACTGGTTCGACCTGATCCCGCTGGGTGCGGGCCGGGTCGGGGTGCTGATCGGCGACGTGATGGGGCGCGGCCTGGAGGCCGCCGCCGTGATGGGCCAACTGCGTTCGGCCGCCCACGCGCTGGCCAAGACCGGGATGCAGCCGCGACAGCTCATGCAGGCCCTGGACGCCGTGGTCGCCGACCTGGGGGTGCCCGATCAGCTCGTCACCTGCTGCTATCTGATCATCGCCGCCGACGCGGGAGAGGTGATGATCTGCTCCGCGGGCCACCTGCCCGTACTCGTCACCGTCCCGGGACAGGGCGCCCGGACGATTCCGGCACCCGTGAACGCGCCGCTCGGCGTCGGCGACATGATCTACGAACAGTGCAGCACGACGATCCCGCGGGGCGCCACGCTCGTCCTCTACACCGACGGCCTGATCGAGACGCCCGGCAGTGACATCGAGGACCAGCTCACCGAGCTCATCCGGACCCTGGACAAACTCGCGGGCGACACGCCCGACCTCGAAGCCGCCGCCGACCATGTGCTGGCGACCCTGCTGCCCGACGCCGACGGCCACGACGACGTCACGCTGCTGCTGACCACGTTGCCTGCGGCGCCCCTGGCCACGGCCACGACCGAGCTGCCGGCCCGGCCGGAGTCGGTGCCGGCCGGGCGGGGTTTCCTCGGCGCCACGCTGGACTCGTGGGGTCTCGAGGACAGGACGGACGACGCGTGCCTGCTGCTGTCCGAGATCCTCACCAACGCGGTGCAGCACGCGCAGGGGCCGATCGGACTGCACGTGTGCCGCACGGACACCGAGCTGACCGTCGAGATCAGTGACCGCAGCACCCATCTGCCGCAGCCCCGCGCGGCGTCCGAGGACGCGGAGTCCGGGCGGGGCCTCCTGCTCGTCCGTGCCCTCGCCGACGCCTGGGGCGTGCGGCCCACCGACGAGGGCAAGACGACCTGGTTCAGTCTCAAGCGGAAGCCCCGGGCCCCCCGGGGGACGGCCGGGACGTGAGGTCAGGAACTCCAGGTCCAGTCGGCCACTTCGGGCAGATCCGTACCGTGCTCGCGGATCCAGGCGTGGTGGCGGGTGCGCGCGTCTGCCATCGTCTGGCGTACCGCCGCGGCGCGCACCGCGAGGCCGGGGACGCGGTCGATGACGTCCATGACCAGCCGGTAGCGGTCGAGGTCGTTGCGGACGACCATGTCGAAGGGCGT
>NZ_AUKV01000091.1:0-1880 GCF_000424945.1 Streptomyces sp. 142MFCol3.1 | reverse complement strand
CCAACCAGGCTGAGGGAACCTTTGGGCGCCTCCGTTACTCTTTGGGAGGCAACCGCCCCAGTTAAACTACCCATCAGACACTGTCCCTGATCCGGATCACGGACCCAGGTTAGACATCCAGCACGACCAGAGTGGTATTTCAACGACGACTCCACAACAGCTGGCGCTGCCGCTTCAAAGTCTCCCACCTATCCTACACAAGCCGAACCGAACACCAATATCAAACTGTAGTAAAGGTCCCGGGGTCTTTCCGTCCTGCTGCGCGAAACGAGCATCTTTACTCGTAGTGCAATTTCACCGGGCCTATGGTTGAGACAGTCGAGAAGTCGTTACGCCATTCGTGCAGGTCGGAACTTACCCGACAAGGAATTTCGCTACCTTAGGATGGTTATAGTTACCACCGCCGTTTACTGGCGCTTAAGTTCTCAGCTTCGCCACCCCGAAGAGTGACTAACCGGTCCCCTTAACGTTCCAGCACCGGGCAGGCGTCAGTCCGTATACATCGCCTTACGGCTTCGCACGGACCTGTGTTTTTAGTAAACAGTCGCTTCTCGCTGGTCTCTGCGGCCACCCCCAGCTCAGGAAGCAAGTTCCCTCACCAGTGATGGCCCCCCTTCTCCCGAAGTTACGGGGGCATTTTGCCGAGTTCCTTAACCATAGTTCACCCGAACGCCTCGGTATTCTCTACCTGACCACCTGAGTCGGTTTAGGGTACGGGCCGCCATGAAACTCGCTAGAGGCTTTTCTCGACAGCATAGGATCATCCACTTCACCACAATCGGCTCGGCATCAGGTCTCAGACTATGTGCCAGGCGGATTTACCTACCTGACGTCCTACACCCTTACCCCGGGACAACCACCGCCCGGGATGGACTACCTTCCTGCGTCACCCCATCACTCACCTACTACAGATCTGGTTCGTCGGCTCCACCACTCCCCTTTGCCCGAAGGCTCCGGGGCGGCTTCACGGACTTAGCATCGCCTGGTTCGATGTTTGACGCTTCACAGCGGGTACCGGAATATCAACCGGTTATCCATCGACTACGCCTGTCGGCCTCGCCTTAGGTCCCGACTTACCCTGGGCAGATCAGCTTGACCCAGGAACCCTTAGTCAATCGGCGCACACGTTTCTCACGTGTGTATCGCTACTCATGCCTGCATTCTCACTCGTGAACCGTCCACCACTGCCTTCCGGCGCGGCTTCACCCGGCACACGACGCTCCCCTACCCATCACAGCGGGCGTTGGCCCTCATGCTGCAATGACACGACTTCGGCGGTACGCTTGAGCCCCGCTACATTGTCGGCGCGGAATCACTAGACCAGTGAGCTATTACGCACTCTTTCAAGGGTGGCTGCTTCTAAGCCAACCTCCTGGTTGTCTGTGCGACTCCACATCCTTTCCCACTTAGCGTACGCTTAGGGGCCTTAGTCGATGCTCTGGGCTGTTTCCCTCTCGACCATGGAGCTTATCCCCCACAGTCTCACTGCCGCGCTCTCACTTACCGGCATTCGGAGTTTGGCTAAGGTCAGTAACCCGGTAGGGCCCATCGCCTATCCAGTGCTCTACCTCCGGCAAGAAACACACGACGCTGCACCTAAATGCATTTCGGGGAGAACCAGCTATCACGGAGTTTGATTGGCCTTTCACCCCTAACCACAGGTCATCCCCCAGGTTTTCAACCCTGGTGGGTTCGGTCCTCCACGACCTCTTACAGCCGCTTCAACCTGCCCATGGCTAGATCACTCCGCTTCGGGTCTTGAGCGCGCTACTAAATCGCCCTATTCGGACTCGCTTTCGCTACGGCTTCCCCACACGGGTTAACCTCGCAACACACCGCAAACTCGCAGGCTCATTCTTCAAAAGGCACGCAGTCACGAG
>NZ_AUKV01000090.1:0-2136 GCF_000424945.1 Streptomyces sp. 142MFCol3.1 | reverse complement strand
GGACTTCGGCGGAGTCGCCGACCTCGGAGGTGTGGTCACCGGCGGAGTCGTCGGCGGGGTCACCGTCCTCGGAGGTGTGGTCACCGGCGGAGTCGTCGGCGGAGTCACCGTCCTCGGAGGTGTTGTCGTCACAGACGTGTCCCCGGAGCCGCACCCGTTCCCGAAGGCCGGGTTGAGCGCGGAGACCACGTCCACGGTGTTGCCACAGGCGTTCACCGGTACGTGCAGCGGAACCTGGACGTTGTTGCCCGAGGCGATGCCGGGCGATCCGGTGGCCTCCGCGTGCGCCGAGGAGCCGCTGGACGTCCCGCTCGTTCCGCTCGAACCCGAGCCGTTGGCACAGGAGTTGCCGAAGGCCGGGTTGAGCAGAGCGACCACGTTGACGGTGTTGCCGCAGGCGTTCACCGGCACGTGCAGCGGAACCTGGACGTTGTTGCCCGAGGCGATGCCGGGCGAGTCCGCGGCGACCCCTTCCGCGCCCGCGTCGGCGAAAGCCGGGTTCCCGTACAGGGACACGATGCTCGTCGCGGCCGCGGCCACGACCATTCCCCTACTCAGAGTCTGTCGCAATCTCGTTGATCTTCCTGCTGGTAGAAGTGAGGAAGGCCGACCCCGGACGCGAAGAGGCTGTCCGAGGCCGGCAGCGGCTCAGCCGAGGCGGCTGATCCCTCGCCGCGTCAGTTGTTGGCGCAGCCGTTGCCCATCGCCGGGTTCAGCAGCCCGATGACGTTGACCGTGTTGCCGCACACGTTGACGGGCACGTCCACGGGGACCTGGACCACGTTGCCCGACAGGACACCGGGGGACTCGGCGGCGCCGCCCTGGGCACCGGAGTCGGCGAAGGCGGGGGCTGCCATGCCCAGGGCCGCGATCGTGCCCGCGACGACTGCAGCGCTCTTCTTGAGCTTCACGCACTTTCCCTTCTCTGCGGTCATGCCCGATTGACGGCCGAAACCGAGCGAGCACAGCATGAACGGCTCGCACCATGACCTACGGACTGCAAACGAGCGACAGCGGGGCGAAGAAACTGTGAAACCCGGCCGAGTTGTTAATTCACTCGAATCGCCCGCACCGAACTCGCACGGAAACCTCACATCGGAGAAACGCTTCTCCCGGCCGGTCCGAATATCTCGCCGCCTACGGGAAAGCACGGAAAGGCCCGGACCGGCCGCGTGACGCGGCACTCGGCCCGAGCCTCCCGTGAACAGCCGTCAGCTGTTGGTCGCCCCGCTGTCGGAAGCCACCGGGATGTTGTCCAGGATGTGCGACAGCGGCTCGTCGCCCTTGGCCCGGGTGGATTTCTCGGCACACTGCTGGTTCTGCGCGGCCGACAGCACCGGCACGTCCTGGACGGCGGTGACGGGCATCAGGACACCCACGACCGAACCCATTTCGGCCTTGGCAGGAAGGCCCACACACAGCTTGTCGAGGTCGCTCCGGGCGCGGGAGGGCTGGGGGCTCATGTTGCCGTAGGCGGCCTGGTTGCCGTAGGACTGCTCGGCACCGGTCCCCTGGGCGTGGTGACGCCGTCGTCGGTCCCGATCGCCGGCGCCTGCGGGGCGGCCGTCGCCGAGACACCGACGACGGAAGCCGCGACCGCCGCCGCGGCCATTGTCTTCTTGAGCATTACTCCCGGCCCCTTTTCCGGCAGAGACAGGTATTCCTGCTCCCCCATCAACCGGCGTCGGCGCGTTTGGTTTCGCCCCCTCACCCGGATGGTGCGTTCAGGGTTGCGGAATTCACGGAACCTCTGGCCCGAGGACTCGGCGAAGACGCCACCCGTATGGGCCATTGGGGTGAACCGGAGCAACCAAGTGGGCCGGTTCCAGTTGTCCAGAGCGCTCCGGTGTACGGGGTTACTCCAGAAGGGATCAGCAAGTGATCAAGAAGGTTATGGCCGCCGCGGCGGTCGCCGCTTCCGTCGTCGGAGCCACGGCTGCCGCCGCGCCGCAGGCGCTGGCGATCGGGAACGACAACGGTGTCACCACGACCCAGGGCACCGGCTCCGCGCAGACCTACGGCAACCAGGCCACCTACGGCAACATGAGCCCCCAGATGGCGCTCGTCCAGGGCTCGCTGAACAAGCCCTGTGTGGGCCTGCCCGCCAAGGCCAACGTCGGCTCGGTCGTCGGTCTC
>NZ_AUKV01000089.1:0-2435 GCF_000424945.1 Streptomyces sp. 142MFCol3.1 | reverse complement strand
TCCGTCACGGACGTGCGCGAGGTCTTCCGCTCCTGGCAGGAGGGCACCGTCATCCGCTCCTGGCTGCTCGACCTCGCGGTCAACGCCCTGGACGAGGACGAGCACCTGGACAAGCTCAAGGGTTATGCACAGGATTCCGGCGAGGGACGCTGGACTGTGGAAGCCGCCATCGACCACGCGGTGCCGCTGCCGGCGATCACCGCGTCGTTGTTCGCGCGCTTCGCGTCGAGGCAGGACGACTCGCCGCAGATGAAGATGATCGCGGCGCTGCGCAACCAGTTCGGCGGCCACGCCGTCGAGAAGGCCTGATCCGAGCCCCGGGTTCTCCACACCCGGGGCGACCCGGTTGTCCACAGCCGGGGGAAAACCGGAGGGCCGGGGATACCCGGGCCTCGGGAGAACCGAGACACCACGCTGGGGGAGGTCGGCGTACGACCATGCACGTCACGCATCTGTCGCTGGCCGACTTCCGCTCGTACGCCCGGGTCGAGGTCCCGCTCGACCCGGGCGTCACCGCGTTCGTGGGGCCCAACGGGCAGGGCAAGACGAACCTGGTCGAGGCGGTCGGCTATCTGGCGACCCTCGGCAGCCACCGTGTCTCCTCCGACGCGCCCCTGGTCCGCATGGGCGCCGACCGGGCGATCATCCGGGCCAACGTCCGGCAGGGCGACCGGCAGCAGCTCGTCGAGCTGGAGCTGAACCCGGGCAAGGCCAACCGAGCTCGCGTCAACAGGTCCTCGCAGGTCAGACCGCGTGACGTGCTGGGCATCGTACGGACGGTGCTGTTCGCCCCGGAGGACCTCGCCCTCGTGAAGGGCGACCCCGGGGAGCGGCGCCGGTTCCTCGACGAGCTGATCACTGCCCGCTCCCCGCGCATGGCCGGTGTCCGCTCCGACTACGACCGGGTCCTCAAACAGCGCAACACGCTCCTGAAGTCAGCCGCGCTGGCCCGTCGGCACGGCGGACGCACCATGGATCTGTCGACGCTCGACGTGTGGGACCAGCACCTCGCGCGCGTGGGCGCCGAACTGCTCGCCCAGCGGCTCGACCTGGTCGCTGCCCTCCAGCCGCTGGCCGACAAGGCCTACGAGCAGCTGGCTCCCGGCGGCGGACCGATCACCCTGGAGTACCGGCCGTCCGCACCTGGCGAGGCGCACGGGCGCGAGCAGCTGTACGAGCAGCTGATGGCGGCGCTCGCCGAGGTCCGCAAGCAGGAGATAGAGCGGGGCGTGACCCTTGTGGGGCCGCACCGTGACGATCTGCTTCTCAAACTCGGTCAGCTGCCCGCCAAGGGGTACGCCTCGCACGGCGAGTCCTGGTCGTACGCGCTGGCGCTGCGCCTGGCCTCGTACGACCTGCTCAGGGCCGAGGGCAACGAACCCGTGCTGGTCCTGGACGACGTGTTCGCCGAGCTCGACAGCCGACGCAGGGAGCGCCTCGCGGAACTCGTCGCGCCCGGGGAGCAGGTCCTGGTGACAGCCGCGGTGGACGACGACGTACCGGACGTACTGACGGGGACGCGGTACGCCGTGTCCGAGGGCACGGTGGAACGCGTATGACGCAGAACACACCGGACGCGACGCCCGGCACCGGGAAGGGCGCGGGAGACGCCCGCGACAAGACCCCCGAGCCCTCCGGCGTCGACCTCGCGCGCGTGGCCCTGCGCGCGGCGAAGGAACAGGCACGCGCGCGTGGGGACGCCGCACAGCAGAGGAAGCAGGCACGGCGCGGCGGCGGCCTGCGCTCCGGAGCACGCGCCGACGGACGCGACCCCATGGCGCTCGGCTCCGCCATCAACCGGCTGCTGACCGAGCGCGGCTGGGAGACCCCGGCCGCGGTCGGGGGCGTCATGGGTCGCTGGCCGCAGATCGTCGGCGACGACCTGGCCAAGCACTGCGTGCCGGTGAAGTACGACGACGACCCGGCCGAGCGGGTGCTGACGGTGCAGTGCGACTCGACGGCCTGGGCGACCCAGCTCCGGCTGCTGGCTCCGCAGCTGGTCGCACGGCTGAACCAGGACCTCGGGCACGGCACGGTGCGCCTGATCAAGGTGCAGGGCCCTGGGGGCCCCGGCCGCCGCTTCGGTCCGCTGCGCGCGCCCGGGAGCACGGGCCCCGGCGACACCTACGGCTGATCGCGTTCGGCCGGCACGCTCCGCGGCGTGCGACGACCCGCGGTCCGGGAGATGTGCGGACGGACGCCGTCGGTCGAGCCTCGGCAGCGGGCCGCGTCCGCCCAGGACCTGTCTCGGCACTCCGGGCGCCCCGTCCGAGTGCGCACGGGGCGAACGGTCGGGCCTCGACCGGCGCCGACCGCTTCGTTTGGCTGCAACCGCTCCGGCTGGCGTCAACCGCCTCGACCGGTGGCTCCCGCCTCTGTCGGCGCCAACCGTCGCTCGTCGACGGCTCCCGCCCTGAGATCGGCGGCTCCCGCCC
>NZ_AUKV01000088.1:0-2622 GCF_000424945.1 Streptomyces sp. 142MFCol3.1 | reverse complement strand
ACCCACGGCCGCGACTGACGCTTCCCCATGCCCACATCAACGAACGATCAAGCCAACAGTCACATGATCAAACCGCTTTTGTTAGAGCCAGTAAGGCGCCGACTACCGAGCAGTGCACCCCGCCGGCCTCTTACCTGGTGGTCACTTGTGCCGCACAGCTTAACCGCCGAATTGGGCGCTATCCGTATCGCCAACTGCCCATTGCCTTCCAGGGTTCGGCGTCATGGGTAAACGAAACGAGCGGGGCCCCTGTGCGTGGTTCCCTCGCACAGGGGCCCGGGAGACCCGGAGTGCTGGCCTGCCGATGCCGGCCGGTCAGCTGTTGGCGTTGAGCAGAGGGTAGAAGCCGGAGGCGTGACCGGTGGCGGTGGGGTGGTAAGACTCCCAGGTCGGCGAGATGACGATCGAGTGCAGCCAGTCGTCGCCGGAGCACAGCTCGTGCCCGTTGAAGGTCGTACGGACGTCACCGAAGACGAAGCCATGTGCGGCGGCCCTACCCTGGATGACGCTGTCAAGGACGTCGGAGGCCTCGTCGATCTTGCGGTGCTTGGTGTCGCTGAGTCCGATGCAGAAGACGTTGAGGGTGTAGAGGTGCGGGTAACCCAGCACGACCACCTTGGCGTTGGGGGCCTTGGCCCGGATCGCGTTGTACGTGGCGTCAAGGCGGGCAGGCAGCGTGTTCCGCGCGTAGCTCTCGGCCTGGTTGACCCGGTTGACGCAGTCGGAGTCCGAGTCCGTTGCGCAGGCCGTCATGACGTCGGCGAATCCGGCGTCATTGCCGCCAATGGTGAGGGAGACCAAGGTGGTGGAGGCGTTCAGGGGGCCGAGCTGAGAGTTCGTCACGTCCGTGGTGACTGCACCCGAACAAGCCGTGTCCGCGAAGGAGGACGGGGCGTGCGCGTTCTTCCACAGGTACGGGTAGGCGCTGAAGCTGCGGTGGCAGTTTCCACTCGCGCTGTCGTAGTTGCCCGCGCCGTTGCCGGCTGAGTACGAGTCACCGAGGGCGACGTACACGGCGCCGGCGGCCTGGGCCGGAGCGGTCAGGCCCAGGCTGATCAGCACTACGGCGCCCAGGGTTGCAAGCACGGACAGCACCTTGGTCGATCTCACGAGACCTCCAGAAATGGAATGTTGTCTTCCGCCAGACGCAGATGACAGAACTGCGCGAGTGAGGTGGACATGACAGATCAGCCTTTTGCTTGACTCCGTGTTCACGTCCTGATCTCACGCGAATGAGGCCGGGAGCGGGCCGAACAGGGAGGCCACCGCGAGAAGGCGGAGTGATGCCCCCGGCGGGCCGGTGGGGGCAGCGTGGGTGCCTCGAGGAAACAGTCGGCGGACCGTCAGTGCATGCCGGTGCCGAGCGTGTTCGACGTCCCGGTCACGGGCCCTGAGGCGGGATCGGAGGGGCGCTCGCGAGAGGAAGCGCAGCCCCTGAGATCGACGGGGCGCACACAGTGGGCGGCGCTGCCGCCGAGTGCTGGGGCGTCGGTCCCCATGGCTCGCCGCAGCCTGTATGGACGCGACTGTCGTCCCGGCGTCGCGGGCTCCGTATGCGCCGCGGGCTCGGTGCGCGCATCGGCGGCAGTCCGGCCGATGTGAGGCTCTGTCGCCGCCGGCCGATTGCCCGGAGGTTCCGCTCGCGTCGCTGACAGGGGGGCGCGGCGGTGTCGGGGGCGGTGGCGGCGGATCCGGGCTCGGCGGATGTCAGACGCGTCCTTAGTGAGGACTCGCCCGCCGAGAGCGTCTGAGTGGTGGGGGTCGTGAGTACGGTAGCCACGAACAGGCCGGACGCTGTGGCGGTCCGTCCCGCGCGTCTCGCAGTGCCGGGCTTCTTGATCCGCATGCGTTCCTCCTGTGGGGAAATGCGGGTCAGAGGGGGGCGAGCGGGTATGGCAAGAGCCCGCCGGTAGGCAGGCAGGACGTGCTCCTGACAAGTTCAATACTCAAGTATCGTGAGTTCTGGGGGCGTCGGCAAGCTATTGGCAGCAGAAATTTACGCGCGTAACACCGGGCCCTCCGGCAGCTGCCGCGAGCGCGGCAAGTCGAGACCCTTCCGCAGTGTTTTACCGTCAGATGCCGTCCAGCTACGACCCGTTCGTGGTCCACGCCAGCACCCCCGTCGACAACAGGGCCCATAAGATCGGCCACAGTCTGCAGCGAGACCGCTCCAGAGGCTGCCCACCCGGCTGCAACGCCGGAACATACAAGGGGCCATACCAACGAGCAGCGGAACGCCCCCGCTGCGTGCAAAGACAGTTCCTTCGCATGTTCCCCGAGGCCGGACACGCACAGCACTTGTCTGCACGCCCGGGTCGGCCTCATCGGCGGCGGCCCGCGACGCAATCGCGGCGGGTTCCCGGCGCCGGGACGAGTGCACGCCGGACCTGGTCGGGGCAGGGGCTTGGATTACACGACATTCCAGGTGATGAGTCCGGCGCTCGGCGCTGTTTCTCGGATCATGTGCGGAGCTAGATGGTGAGAGCTGCGACGGTGACGGTGCCGAGGTAGATGTAGGCGCGTTTCTCTTGACTTGCTCCTCGGGCTGATGCCCGAGGATTCTGGCCTTCTCGATCGTTGCTGTGCCGCTACGCGGCACGGGCTTGGGTCGGGAATCCGTGG
>NZ_AUKV01000087.1:0-2875 GCF_000424945.1 Streptomyces sp. 142MFCol3.1 | reverse complement strand
GCACAGCGCGAAGAAGCAGGAAGCCACGGATTCCCGACCCAAGCCCGTGCCGCGTAGCGGCACAGCAACGATCGAGAAGGCCAGAATCCTCGGGCTTCAGCCCGAGGAGCAAGTCAATTGCCGCCCGACAGCTCTCCGGCCACGCCGGCGGCCCACTGCTCGATTCGGTCGAAGTCCCGGAAGTCCCCGCCCTTCCCGGAGCGCAGGATCATCCGGGCCACGAACCCCTTCGCGCCGTCCTCCAGGCAGCCGCCGAAGGTGACGTGTTCCTGGGCGTTCAGCTGCGTCATGGCCTTCTTCACGTCGGGCACGGGCGGGATGTCCCGCTCGTAGGCCGAGGCGTCCAGGGGGCCGCTGCTGAAGAGCCAGAGCGGACGGGCGGCGAGAGGCTCGCGGTGACGCCGGACGAAGCGACGGGCGTCCTTGTGCCAGCGTCCGGCGTACAGGCCGCCGCCGACCACGACGGCGTCGTACGAGGACACGCTCTTCACCGACCGGGCGGGCAGGACGTCCACAGTCAGCCCGTCCTTGCGCAGCACGTCCGCGATGGACTCGGCTATACGCGCGGTCGATCTGTTCGTGGTTCCGTATGCCACCAGCACCTTGGAGGTCATGGTGGTCCGCCTCCTCTCACAGCCGGCGCAGCCAGTCGTCGGCCACGCCGTGCAGTGCCTGCTCGTCGGCCTGCAGCCGTGAGTCGTCCAGCCGATAGGTGAGCTTGTCGACCACGGCGACCGCGCCGTCGATCTGGCGGGTCATCGAGACGGCGATCTCCGTCTCGCTTTTGCGCTCCATCTGGCCGGTGAGGGTGACGACCCCTTCCGTGACGGAGACGTCGATGCTGCGGGGCGGTATCCACAGGGCGTCCATCAGCACCTCCTGGACGACCTGCTCGCGGATTTCAGCGTCGGGCCGCAGGAAGACCTGGAGCAGGTCACGACGGGTGACGATGCCGACCAGCCGGTCGGCCTCGTCGAGGACCGGCAGCCGCTCCACGTGCCGCTGGGCCATGGTCCGGGCGGCCTCGACGATACTGTCGTCGGCGTGCACCGTGACCGCGGGCTCCGTCATCAACTGTCCGGCAGTGCGGGCCCTCGCCTTCGCGGCCTGTAGCCGGGCGCTGCGCGTGAGCGCCGCGAGCCGCCGACGTCGCGGAGTCTCGAAGGGGTCCGGGGTCGCGGCCTGGCGCACCATCAGGTCTGTCTCTGAGACGACCCCGATCACCTTGTCGTCCTCGTCGACGACCGGCAGCCCGCTGATCCGTCGGTCGGCCAGCAGGCGTGCGACCTCTTTGAACGGGGTGCCGTACTCGGCCCGGACGACGTCACTCGTCATGACGGTGCCGACCTTGTTGTGTTTCATGACTGTTCCTCCTCAGCGCAGGCGGCGCAGATAGGGGTTGTGGGGCCGACGCGGCAGCAGGCGTATGTGTGTGTCTAGCACGTCGTGCGTCATCGGGGATCTCCTCCAGGCCTCCTTCGGCACTTCGAGCATCCAGCGGATCGGAGAGCGGTCCCATGGGCTGTCCGGGGCCGGTCCGGGACTGGTCGGCCCAACGTCTTCCACTGGCCGTCCCAGGCGGGCGGAGGGGACCGGTGATCGGCGGCACCGGTCCCCTCCAGAGGGTGGTCAGTCGTCGGCGACGAGGGCCGTGAGGTCGAGGAGCCGGTTGGTGTAACCCCACTCGTTGTCGTACCAGCCGAAGACCTTGACCAAGGTCGCGTTGGCCTGGGTGAGGGCCGGGTCGAAGATGCAGGAGGCCGGGTCGCCGATGACGTCACGGGACACGATCGGCGCCTTCGACACACGCAGGATGCCATTGAGCGGGCCCTCGGCGGCCACGGCGAACGCCTCGTTGATCTCGCCCATGCTCACTTCGCGGTTCAGGACCACGGCGAGGTCGGTGAGGGACCCGTCCTCCACCGGCACCCGGACGGCGATCCCGTCCAGTGCGCCCGCCAGCTCCGGCACCACCAGGCCGACGGCGCGGGCCGCGCCCGTGCTGGTCGGGATGATGCTGAGCGCCGCCGAGCGGGCCCGGCGCAGGTCCTTGTGCGGGCCGTCGAGGAGGGCCTGGTCGTTGGTGTAGCCGTGGATGGTGGTCATCACTCCGCGCTCGATGCCGAAGTTCTCGTGCAGCACTTTCACCATGGGGGCAACGCAGTTGGTGGTGCAGGAGGCGGCCGAGATGATCCGGTCGCTGCGGCGGTCGTAGGTGTCGTCGTTGACGCCCATGACGATGGTGGTGTCCGCGCCCTTGCCGGGCGCCGACAGCAGCACCGAGTGGGCGCCGCCCTTCAGGTGCAGGGCGGCCGAGTCGCGGTCCCGGAAGCGTCCGGTGGACTCGACGACGATGTCGGCGCCGTAGTCGGACCAGCGCAGGGCTGCCGGGTCGCGTTCGGCGGTGACGTCGATGCGCCGGCCGTCGACGGTGATCGAGCTGTCGTCGTGGACGACCTCGCGTCCGATGCGTCCGAACGTCGAGTCGTACTCCAGCAGGTGGGCCAGGGTGGCGGGCGAGGTGATGTCGTTGACAGCGACCACCTCGACGTCCTGGGTGCCCGCCTCGGCGCGGTCGAGGGCCGCGCGAAGGTAGGCGCGCCCGATGCGGCCGAAGCCGTTGATGCCGACGCGTACGGTCATGACAGTGAACTCCTTTGCGGTTCGGGGGTGTTCAGGCGTTCCAGGTCCAGTCGGCGACCTCGGGCAGATCGGTGCCGTGCTCGCGGATCCACGCCTGGTGGCGGGTGCGCGTGTCTGCCATTTGCTGCCGTACGGTTGCGGCGCGCACCGCGAGGCCGGGGACGCGGTCGATGACGTCCATGACCAGCCGGTAGCGGTCGAGGTCGTTGCGGACGACCATGTCGAAGGGCGT
>NZ_AUKV01000086.1:0-3153 GCF_000424945.1 Streptomyces sp. 142MFCol3.1 | reverse complement strand
GAGCCGGTCTCGGCCCTCGACGTCTCCATCCAGGCGCAGGTGGTCAACCTCCTCCAGGACCTCCAGCGGGACCTGGGCATCGCGTTCGTCTTCATCGCCCACGACCTCGCGATCGTGCGCCACTTCTCGGAGCGCGTCGCGGTCATGTACCTCGGCAAGATCGTCGAGATCGCCAACCGCGAGGACCTGTACGAGAACCCCCGCCACCCCTACACGCGCGCGCTGCTGTCCGCCGTTCCCGAGGCCACGGCGGACGAGGTGCCGGCCCGCGAGCGCATCCTCCTCAAGGGCGACGTGCCCTCCCCGCTCAACCCGCCGTCGGGCTGCCGCTTCCGCACCCGGTGCTGGAAGGCGACGGAGAAGTGCGCGACGGAGGCTCCGCCGCTGGTCCAGGTCGCGGGCAACAAGGAAGGCCACCTGACTGCCTGCCACTACCCCGAGACCCACGGCACCGTCCCGGCTCCCCGCCTCTCCAAGGACCCCGAGGTCGCGGCCTGACACACCCCTTTTCGTCAGCCCGCGGCTCGCGGGACCGACTTTCGCCGGCCCATTGACCCGAGCCCACGAACGTCCGGTTCCCGGGGAAGAAGAAGGCCCGCACCCTGCTGGGTGCGGGCCTTCGCGCGTTCGTCCGCGGCGCGCCGGGCTCAGCCCGCCTCGCCGCGCTCCATGCAGAACTCGTTGCCCTCGGGGTCGGCGAGGGTGACCCAGCCGCGGCCGTCGGGACGGGTGTGGTCCGCGACCACTCGGGCCCCGAGCGCGATGGCGCGCTCGACCTCCGCCCCCCGGGTGCGGCCCTGCGGCTGGAGGTCCAGGTGGATGCGGTTCTTGGCCGTCTTGCCTTCGGGGACGCGCACGAACAGCAGGGCCGGTCCCCCGGAGGGGTCCTGGATCACCGCCTCCGGGTCACCGGGCTTGTCGTCGTCGGCGAGCGGCCGTCCGAGCAACTCGCTCCAGAACAGCGCGAGATCGTACGGGTCTTGGGTGCAGTCGAAGGTGATGGTGCGGATCGTGGGGTTCAACAGGGCCTCTCCTTAAGAGCCGGTGCGGCCGTCTGCCAGCTCGCGCAGGATGTCGAGGTGACCGTTGTGCCGGGCCGTCTCCTCGACCAGATGCAGGATGATCCAGCGGAGGTTCACATGACGGCCGTCCCGGTTGGCCCGCTTCGCCTCGGCGTCCAGGTCGTGCCCGGCCACCAGATCCCGGTAGCGGGCGCTCTGCTCCTCGTACTCGTCGAGGAGCTGGGCGAGAGGGACGTCGACGGCGATGCGCATCTCGCGGTCGGGGTCCTCGTCCGTCCAGGGACCCTCGTCCTCCTCGCCGAGGAAGACGACCTGGAACCAGAAGTACTCGACCCAGCGCAGATGGCTGATCAGCCCGCACAGGGTCATCAGCGGGGAGCCCGGCAGCGGCGCCTTGACGGCGTCCTCCGCGGAGACGCCGTCGCACTTGTCGCGGGCGGTGGCCCGGGCGTAGTCGAGGAAGGTGGCCAGCTGAGTACGCTCCTCCCAGGAGGGAGGCGTATCGGTTCGCGTCATCGAACGGAAGCATCCCGGCCCGGCCGTTCGATGTCGAGCGAATTACCACCGGTACTCTCCGAACGTGGTTCGAGCCGCCTCGCGGACTGACAGACTGCTGCGATGACTGATCGTTCGTTCAGTGACATCCCCCTCGCCGCCCTGTACGACGCGCTCAATCCCTGGGGCCCGGGCGACGACTTCTATCTGGACCTGGTGATGTCCGCGCGGTCGGTGCTCGATGTCGGGTGCGGGACGGGGCAGTTGCTGGGCCGGGCCCGGGACGCCGGGCACCGCGGCAGACTGTGCGGGCTCGATCCGGCGGCGGCCATGCTGGTGCAGGCTCGGCGCTGGGACGCGGTCGAGTGGGTGCTCGGGGATCTCGCCTCCACTCGCTGGGAGCGGGAGTTCGACCTCGTGGTGATGACCGGGCACGCCTTCCAGTCCCTGCTCGGTGACGAGGAGTTGCGCGTCGCCCTCGGCGGCGTACGCGAAGCGTTGTGCGACGGCGGGCAGTTCGTGTTCGAGACACGCCATCCCGCCGCCCGTTCCTGGGAGTCGTGGAGCCCCGAGCACGTGCACGAGGTGAGCGACGCGCACGGAGCGGTCGTCCGCGTGTGGCACGAGGTGGAGGCGCCGGTGCTCGGGGAGCGGGTGACGTTCACGGAGACGTTCGAGCATCCGGCGTGGGAACGGCCGCGGACCAGCCGCAGCACGCTGCGCTTCCTCGGCCCCGAGGTGCTGTCCTGCTTCCTGGCCGAGGCCGGGCTGGTGGTGCGCGAGCAGTTCGGGGACTGGGGGCGGGGGCCGCTGACCCCCGCCTCCCCCGAGATCATCACCGTGGCCGGCCCGACCGGACGCCGCTGACGCCTGCCGCCCGGGAACCGGGACGCGGAGCCTGCGCGGCCGGGCCGCGATCCGGCGGACGGGCGCCGAGGGATGTCGTCCGGTACCTCTGGGGGGCTTCGTCTGGATCAGCCCGGGTCCGCGACGCCCGGCACGGCACCTCGCCGCGTTGTCGGACCACCCGAGTACGCCCGGTACGCGGGTGATCCTCCGCCTTGCGACGCACCGCACCGGACGCCGCGGCCTGATCCGACCCGATCCGAACGAAACCCCCTAGTCGTCCTCGGCCTCCAGCGCCGCCAGTGCCGGATCCAGCACGATGTCCTCGGCGCGCGCCTCGATGGTGGGATCCTCCGGGAAGTGGCAGGCGGTGAGGTGGCCCTCGGCGTTGCCGGAGAGGCGGACCAGCGGCGGCTCCTCCTGCGCGCACTTGTCCTGCGCCTTCCAGCAGCGTGTGCGGAAACGGCAGCCGGACGGCGGGGAGATGGGGGACGGGACGTCGCCCTGGAGACGGATGCGTTCCTTCTTCTCGGCATCGATGTCCGCGTCGGGGACGGCCGACATCAGGGCGTGGGTGTACGGGTGCCGGGGGCCGGTGTACAGCGACGTACGGTCGGCGAGCTCCACGATCTTGCCGAGGTACATCACCGCCACGCGCTGCGAGAAGTGCCGCACCACCGCGAGGTCGTGGGCGATGAAGACGAACGCGATGCCCATCTCCCGCTGGACCTCCTGGAGGAGGTTGACCACCTGCGCCTGGATGGAGACGTCGAGGGCCGAGACCGGCTCG
>NZ_AUKV01000085.1:0-3843 GCF_000424945.1 Streptomyces sp. 142MFCol3.1 | reverse complement strand
ATGCACACCACCCGGAGGCGTACCACCCGGCGCCTGCGGCGCACCAGGAACACCCGGCTGCCCCGGAACACCAGGCGCACCCGGAGCCGCGGGCGCCCCCGGACCGGCAGGCCCCTCGGGACCGTCAGGACCGAGCTGCGACACGAGCTGCGTAGGCACGTACCCGCCCGCCGGAGTCCCCGGAGCACCCGGCCCGGACTGCGGCGGTGCGGCCCCCGGCCGCGCACCCGGCACACCGGGGGCGCTCGGCGGATGCGGCGCGCTCGCGCCACCGCCCCGCGGTCCGCGGGCGGGCGGCGACGCCTTGCTGGTGGCGGCGTCCGCGATGTCACCGGCGTTGGGCGGCAGGGGCCGCGAAGGCGCGGCGGGCGGAGGCGTGGGCGGGACGCCCGCGGCCTGCGGTGCGCCGGGCGGCGGCGTACCGGGAACGGCCGCTCCCTGCGGCGCGCCCGGCGGTGGCGTCCCCGGCCCCTGCGGATGACCGTAGGAAGGCGCGGCCGGCGAAGGCGTGCCCTGCGGTGCGCCCTGACCGCCCTGCGAAGCACCTGACGGAGCGGGCGAGTCGGGGCCGCCGACCGCGGGTGACACAGTGGTACGCGGGAGTTGGCTGCCCCCGGACATCAGGGCGGTCTTGGCGTCCGAAGTCACCCCGGGCGGCGGGGTGTCGGGAGCGTCGACGTCGGTCAGCGGCGGCGCGAACACGGTCGCCGGCAGCGGTACGGAACGGTCGTCCCCGGCATCGGCGTTGGTGTCGGTCCCGGCCCACGGCGTCGCGTCGGCCGGCGCGCCCGCCGGCACGGCGTCGCGCGGCGGGGCAGGCTCGTCGGCCGCCGCGGCGGGCCACGGCGTCCCCGCACCCGGTGTCGACGGCGCACCGGGCACGGAAGCGGCGGCCGGCCGTCCCCCCGCCCCGTCGGAACCCTCGGAGCCCCCGGACCCGTCGGACCCCGAACGCCGGTCCGGAATACCCAGCTTGTCCGCGGCTTCCTGCAGCCATTCCGGCGGGCTCAGCAGGAACGACGTCTGGTTCAGGTCGACCCGGGCCGGAGGCGCCGGTGCCGGTTCCGGGGAGGCGTCCGCCACCCCGTACTCCTCCTCGAACCGGCGGATGACCTCACCCACCGGCAGCGCGGGCCACAGCGTCGCCTCACCGCTGTCACGCGCGATGACCAGCCGCTGCGCGCCCCCGTCGGAGCGGGGGCCGTCGGCGCGGTCCTCGCCCCACACCACGAACCCGAGTTCGAACTCCCGCACCCGCACCTCACGGTGCTGGTACGCGGCCACGTCCCCGTTGATCCACTCTTCCGCGCGCTCCTGCGCCTGCGCGAAGGTCACCATCGGACGTTCACTCCCCCACCGAAGACACTGAAGAGACGGGCACGGCGCGTGCGAAACCGCCGTCCACCATCAGGTTCGCCACCGTCCGGAGCTCCGGCGGATTGCCGGCGAGCCGGGACAGGAACTGGTCGAAGTCCGCGCCGCACGGCAGCAGCAGACGCTGCACCCGCTCGGCCGGCGGCCAGGCGTCCTGGTCGCGGGCGTCGTCGTACGCGCAGAACCAGACCGAGCCGATCCCCTCGCCCTTCACCTTCACCGCCAGCAGACCGCCCTGCACGAAACCGACGCCCAGGTAGTCCTTGGTCAGGTGGTCGCGCAGGCACTTGTTGACGTAGACGAGGTCGTTGACGGCGGCCTCGTCGCGCACCGTGAAGAACGGCTGGTCCACCAGCAGTCCGAGCTCAGCGTCGAGCGCGGCGCCCACCGGCGCGCAGCCGCCCGCCACCTTCAGGAAGGAACGGTAGGCGCCCGGCAGCCGGTAGCCGAGGTCCTCCTCGACACCCAGCACCTGCTGTTCGGTCACCGCCACCGACGACTTCGGCAGTCCGAAGTGCGCGGGACGGGTCTCCTGCAACGGCCGCGTGCCCCGCTTGTCGTGGTCGACCATGGCGGTCGCGATGCCGCCGTGGTGCCGCAACAGCGCCTTGACCTCGACCGGTACGAGTTCGAGCCGCCGGGTGCCCACCACGTGGTGCCAGGTCCAGCCGTGCGGGGTGGCCACCGCCGGGATCGTGTCCCACAGGTCATGGCCGGTCGCGGCCAGCGCGGCGTTCGCGGACACGTAGTCAGTCAGCCGCAACTCGTCGACGCCGAAGCCCTCCGGGGGCTCGGCGATCTCCGCCGCGGCACGCGCGTAGAGCGAGAAGTCGGGGTAGCCGTGTGCGTCGACCCGAACGCCTCTGGGATGGCGAGCGGCCCGGACCGGGTCCGGGAAATGCACGACCTGCCCGGCGTAGGCCGCGTTCGGCGGCGCGGCTTGCTGCCCGAGCCGACCTGTCGTCATGGCGGTTGCCCCCTGCGGCGTTCTCAGTAGCTGGATGGATCGCGGATGTCGACAGCCTATGCGGTTGTACGACACCGGTCACCGGGCCTCCGGTTCCGTGACCTGCCGTCACCCCGCCGTGACCGTCCGACGAAGCCCGGGCGTGTCGCACCGCCCCAGCTTCCGCACCCGCCACGCCATTTGGCAGTCTGTCTCCGCACCGGGGGATGCATGGGAGGGAAGAACGATCATGAACGCGACGCATACGGGCACGTCCGGGGACCCTCGGGTCGGCTGGAGCAGCGCCGAGGCGCCTCAGGCTCCCGCCCTCCTGCACCGCCGCGACGGAATACTCCCCACCGTCGCCGCCGCGCTCTCCGTGCGCGGCGCCACGCTCACCGGCACGGCGGCCCGCGGCGACCAGCCACCCGCGCTGCATCCCCTCGTCCAGGACTTCCTCGACACCCTCACGAGCGCCCAACGCGACCGTTACACCGGCCGCTGCGCCGAGGCGATCCTCATCTCCCGGCAGATCGCGTCCGTCGACGCCACCCGCAGCAAACGCGCGGCCCGCAGACCGATGACCAACGGCGAGGCACGCAAGGCGCTCAAGCAGGCCAAACTCACCGCCCGGCGCATCCGGGAGGACGGCGACCCGCTGCACGGCAGCTTCGCCGAGCCCTGCCGTTCCTGCACGGCGCTCAGCGACCACTTCGGCGTCCGCATCGTCGACCCGACGACACCGGACGAGTGAACTCCGCCACCCCGTACGACGGCGTCCCCGCACGCCGATGTCCCGACCCTCGACGAACGAAGGGCAGATGCACGCCGACCGCTCCTCCACACGCTTCTCCGTCCCCGTGGACGCCGCGCTCCGCTCCGCGGGGTGGCAGCCCGGACGCTGGGACATAAAGCAGGCCGAGTACTGGGCCGACGCGCTGCGCGGGCACGAGTCGCCCGCCGGGCACCGGCACACCGTGTTCCCGGCGGCGGTGGAGGCTTGGGCGGAGTTCGGGGGCCTGCGGGTCGCCGCGTCAGGGCCGGGCCGTCAGCTCGCGCCGGCCGCGCTGCATCTCGACCCGCTGCACGGGCTCCACATGGCGCGCACGCTCGGTGACCTCGGGCGTGCCCTGGACACCGAGGTGTGCCCGCTGGGCGAGGAGGCCGACTCGCGTGCCCTGCTCGCCATCGACGCGGAGGGTCGTGTCTACACCCTGGACCACACCGGGGACTGGTACCTCGGTCCCGACATCGACACCGCCCTCACCACCCTGCTCTCCGGCACCGAACCCACCCGCCTGACAGCCGTGTAGCCCCCTTCACCGACCCCCACGAGCCGTCGAGCACCCCGGGGGCTCCCCGTTCGGTCCGAACAGACTCGTCCTCAAGCGCCGGACGGGCTGAAGGATGCCCCCGGCTCCAGAGGCGTGCGGGAACCCGCGATGGACGCACCCGCAGTCGCCCTGTCACCGAAGGGGCCGTGCCGGTGCATCACATGCCCGTTGCGGACGGCAACACGAACC
>NZ_AUKV01000084.1:0-4157 GCF_000424945.1 Streptomyces sp. 142MFCol3.1 | reverse complement strand
CAGCTCGCCCAGGATGCCGTGCCCCTCCGGATACGCGCCGATCCGGGCGATCTGCTCGTCGCTGACGCCGACCGTGTGGAAGGCCGACAGCCTCCTGCCGTCGGGGCCGATGACACCGAGCGCCGCGTACTCGGCGTCCACGAGCGCCGCCGCGGCCTCGACGATGCTGTGCAGCGCCTGCTCCAGATCCAGCTCCCGCCCCACCGCGAGCACCGCCTCCAGGAGACTGTGCACCCGGTCGCGCGTCCCACGGGCCGCGTCCAGCCGTGCCTGCAACTCCCCCAGTAGTTCGTCCAGCCTCAGCTGAGGCAGCCGTACGCGGGCCTGTCGGGCCTCTTCGGAGCTTCCCACCTGCACTCCTCCAGGTGCGCTCGACGCGCGGGCGCTGATCCTTGCGGTCATGTGTCACGGTAGTGGGAGGGGGCAGGGAGTGCCGAGGGCGCGTGGCCGGTTCCGGCCGTCCGCACGGAGCCCGGTGCCCGCCCTCACCAGGTGCCCGACACCGTCATGGCCGTCCATGCGTGACCGGTGACGGCCGTGCCCGCGTGACCCGTGAGGGCGGCGCCCGTACGGCTGGTGAAAGCCCCGTGTGAACCGTGACGGCCCCGTATGGCCGGTGACGGACCGTTCACACGGTGAAGGGCACCCCCTCCGCTGTCTCGTCCCCGACGAGTTCACGTCCGGTGACCAGCTCCGCCGCGATGCGTACGAAGACCTCCCGCGGCGCGGACACCCAGGAGCGCGGACCGGTCCGGACGAGCCGCGCGTGCTCGTCCGGATCCGTGACCACGGTGGCGGCCCCGGTGACGACGACGCTCCAGCCGGACCTGGCGGCCGGGTCGACCTGGTCGGCCTCGAAGGCGACGACCGAGTCGTCGATCGCCCGCACCAGCTCGGAGGACGCGGAGGTGCACAACAGCACCGCACCGTCGGTGTCCAGGCTGAAGTTCACCGGCAGGACGGCGGGTAGTGCCTGACGGGTGTGGACGATGCGTCCCACGGGCACCAGGGCCAGTCGGCGCAGGCACTCCGGCCGGTCGAGCTCGCGGAATCCGTCGTGTGGGTACATCGGCCCGTCTCTCATGTCGTGCCGCCGCCCTGCGTGTCCCGGGCCGGACTCAGGCCGCGCGAACGGCGAGCTCGTGCAGCTCCCCGCCGAGCACCACCTTGAGGGCGCCGGTGTCGGCGGCCCCGGCGAACACGTCGTACGCCTCCTCGATGCGGTCGAGCGGGAAGGTGTGGGTGACGAGGTCACCGGTCGGCAGCCGGCCGGCCGTCGCCATCCGCAGCAGGGTCGGCGTGGAGTAGGTGTCGACCAGACCGGTGGTGATGGTCACGTCCTTGGTCCACAGGTCTTCGAGGTGCAGGGTCGCGGGTTTGCCGTGCACTCCGACGTTGGCCACATGGCCGCCGGGCCGGACCATGCGGGTGCAGAGTTCGAAGCTCTCGGGCACCCCCACGGCCTCGATGACCACGTCGGCGCCCAGGCCCTCGGTCAGGTCCGCGATCAGTTGCTCGGGGTCCTCGCCGACGAGTGCCACGGCGTCCGCGCCGAGGCGCCTGGCCGCGTCGAGCCGGGTGGGGGCCAGGTCCACGGCGACGATCCGCTCGGGCGCGAACAGCCGGGCCGTGGCGATCGCCGCGAGTCCGATGGGACCGGCCCCGACGACCACCACGGTGTCGCCCGGCCGGACCTGTCCGTTGAGCACACCCACTTCGTAGGAGGTGGGGAAGATGTCCGCCAGCAGCACGGCGTCCTGGCTCGCCATGGCGCCGGGCAGGGGATGCACGGAGAGGTCGGCGTACGGGACCCGCACGTACTCGGCCTGGGTGCCGTCGATCAGATGGCCGAGGATCCAGCCCCCGCCGCCCAGGCACTGGCCGTACATCGCCTCCCGGCAGTAGCGGCAGCGTCCGCACGCGCTGATGCAGGAGACGAGCACGCGGTCGCCCGGCCGTACGGTCCCGACGTCGCCGCCGATCTCGACGACCACGCCGACGGCCTCGTGGCCGAGCACGGTGCCGGGGCGCACCTCCGGCACGTCGCCCTTGAGGATGTGCAGGTCCGTTCCGCAGATGGTGACGACGCCGACCTGCACGATCGCGTCGGTGGGTGCCTTGATGTCCGGGTCGGGGACGTCCTCCCAGGCGGACTGTCCGGGACCGTGGAAGACGAAGCCTTTCATGACGCTCCTACTGTCCTTGGTCTGCACGGAAGCCGGGGCCCGCGGCCTCTGCACGGCCGGTGCGGTCCGGGCTCCGGTGGGACACCCGGACCGGCCCCACGGGTTCAGTCTGGCCCGCTCTTCGGTCGCGCGCTTGGGCCGACCGGCCCCCGTGGCCCGCCGGCCGGCTCGCTCCGTGTCCCCGTGGACTGCCGACTCGGCCGGAGCGCGCTGCAATGGAAGGGGAACGGTGCCCGTGGGGTGCGGGCGCGAGGAGGTGCCGGATGCGATTCGAGGACCGTACGGATGCCGGGCGCCGTCTGGCCGAGGACCTGGAGCATCTGCGGAGCGAGGACACGGTGGTGCTCGGGCTGCCGCGGGGCGGCGTCCCGGTGGCCCATGTGGTGGCGACGGCGCTGGACGCGCCGCTGGACGTGCTGGTGGTGCGCAAGCTGGGCGTCCCGTGGCAGCCGGAGCTCGGTTTCGGCGCGATCGGCGAGCACGGCGTCCGCGTCCTGAACGAGCGGGTGATCCGTGCGACCGGTGTGGACTCCGCGCAGCTGGCCGCCGTGGAGGAGGCCGAGCGGGCCGAGCTGGCACGGCGCGTACGCCGCTACCGCGCCGACCGTGCGCCGGTGCCCCTGGCCGGGCGGACGGTCGTGGTCGTGGACGACGGCCTGGCCACCGGCGCCACCGCCGAGGCCGCCTGCCGCGTGGTGCGCGACCAAGGCGCCGCCCGGGTCGTGCTCGCCGTCCCGGTCGCGCCGGAGGAGACCCTTCCCCACCTGCTGACGGTGGCCGACGAGGTCGTGTGTCCCGCCCCCCAGCGCTGGTTCGGTTCGGTCGGTGCCTGGTACCACGACTTCGCCCAGACCACCGACGACGAGGTCACCGCGCTGCTGGCCGGCCCGGTCCCGCCCGCACCGGACCCGCCACCGCCGAACCGGGAGGTCGAGGTGCCCTCGGGCCGGGAGCGGCTGGCCGCGCGGTTCGTGCTCCCGGAGTCCGCCCGTGCCGTGGTCGCCTTCGCGCACGGCAGCGGCAGCGGCCGGCACAGCCCCCGCAATCGGTACGTCGCCGGCGTCCTCAACCGAGCCGGCCTCGGGACGCTGCTGCTCGACCTGCTCACCGAGGAGGAGGAAGGCGACCGCGACAACGTGTTCGACATCGCCCTGCTGGCCGGCCGCCTCCAGTCGGCGGCAGCCTGGCTGCGCCGCCAAACCGCCCTGCCCGTGGGCTACTTCGGGGCGAGCACGGGCGCCGGGGCGGCGCTGGAGGCCGCGGCCGACGACCCCGCGATCGGTGCGGTCGTCTCCCGCGGCGGCCGCCCCGACCTGGCCTCCCCTGCGGCGTTGGCCCGCCTCCGGGCCCCGACCCTGCTCATCGTCGGCGGTCTCGACACGCAGGTGCTCAGTCTCAACCGGCTCGCCGCCGACCGGATGCGCTGCGAGCACCGCCTCGCCGTGGTCCCCGGAGCGGGCCACCTCTTCGCCGAGTCGGACACCCTGACCACGGTCGCCGAACTGGCCCGCGACTGGTTCACCACGCGCCTCGCCCCTCCACAGGCCGGCACTCCGCCGCTCAGATCCGCCTGACCACCGCGAACCGCGGGGCCCCGAAGTCGCGCCTCCGCTTCCGCGGCCGGACCCACGTGGCAGCGGAGTTGTCACCGCAGGCACCGCCGACGGCCGGTTTCGACCGTTGTGGGGCCACTAAGCGACATGTCCGTGTGGCGGGGCACGGGGTGCGCTGAGATGGCCGACTCATGGTGAGCCGCGGATCGGGGATGGGCATGAGCGACTTGGCCGAATCAGTGGCATCCGGTTCCGCCGGCATGGTGGCGCGGCCGGGGTGCCGGTGCGGCGACGGCACGGACACGAGCGGTCCCCGTGCCGCGGAGGAAAGGTTCCGCGGGCTCCTCGAGGCCGCGCCCGACGCCATGGTCATCGTCGACGACACCGGCATCATCCGACTCGTCAACGCCCAGACCGA
>NZ_AUKV01000083.1:0-4911 GCF_000424945.1 Streptomyces sp. 142MFCol3.1 | reverse complement strand
CTGGGAACGACGCGACGACATCCACGAGGCCTTCCTCGGACTCGCCGTCTGCCTGATCACCCACCGACACGTCCAGAGGCTTTGTTAGGGCCAGTAAGCGGGATGTACGAACGCCTCTACCGCTACGTGCCCGTGATGCCGGGGCGCCGGCCAACCTTCCAGGAACCGGCGGTGGAGGAGTGGCGGCGCCGCTACCCGCTCTCCCCCCGCGTCCTGTTCGTCCTGGACGGCACCGGCCCCACCGGTGTCGAGAACCGGATCCGTGCCCTGCGCGCCGGGGCCAGGCTGCTGGCGCCGTCCCACTTCCCGTACGACGTCCCCATCCTCGCGGCGCCGCTGGCCGACTTGCTCCCCCATGGCCCCTCCGCACCCGTGTGGCGCCCCGTCCACGACCCCGACCAACGAGTCCCCTGGACCGGCTCCGGGCATCGGCAGACATGAAGCGCGGCCGCCGCAGAGAGGCATCGGCCGTGCGCTGACCAGCCATGGTCGGGGCTGGGAGCGGCATGGCCGTACCCGTGGTCGGCCTCATGGTCGGGGCGGGTCCAGCGCGTCGCACCCGTGCTCCGGTCAGCGGTCCACAGCGGGCAGGTGGGCCAGGCCGGTGTCGAGCATGATGCGGTCGACGGTCTCGTGCAGGGCGCTGTCGGCGCCGATGACGGTCTCGGTGCCGCCCGGCAGCAGATCGCATGCCCGGTACCAGTCGCGCAGCTGCGTCTCGCTGACGTCGTCGGCGATCGGCTTGGTGGCGTGCCGGGCGAGGGTTTCGCCCAACGGGACGTCCAGGTAGTAGCTGTGGGTCAGGCCGCGGTGGTCGGCGCGCAGCTCGGTGAGCATGTCGCCGTAGCGGTCGGCATAGAGGATGCCTTCGACGACCACGTGGAATCCGGCGCCCAGGGCATAGCGGGCGGTCAGGCCAATCAGGCCGATGTTCGCGGCACCGGGCCGGTCCCGCTCGCGGAGCACGATGCGGCGAAGGTTGTCCTGGCCGACCACCGCCAGGCCCCGGCCGAACCTCTCACGCAGGCCGGCCGCAACGGACGACTTCCCCGAGGCGCTATTACCGCGCAGCACGACCAGCCGGGTTTCTTCGGTGCCCACCATCACGGCCCTCACGTTATCGACGGCCGCTGACAGCGCCGGGGCCTTCCGAGGCGTCGGCGGCGGAGACGCTCGGACGAGTGACTTTTCCCTCGCGTACGCGGGGTGGCGTTGCCGCCCGTTGCAGGTCGTTGCCGCCCGTTGCCGTTCACCTCCGGCGGCCTTCCCCTGCCTTGCCGGGAGCCGGGAAGCTGGTGACGCCCGCGCCCGCGCCCGCGAAAGGGTTGGTCCCGTGACCACTGACGCCGCCGAACGCCACCCTCTGGCCGTGCGCGGCCAGAAGGCGGAGGCGTACCTGCTCCGGGTCGCTGAGCAGCACCAGCGCATGGGATACGGGCAGATGGTCTACCGCCGGGAGAAGGCGTCCCGGTGGATCAGGGGCGGCTACGCGCCCAGCTACCACACCCAGCGGTGCATGCACTGGAGATCACAGGAGGTCCGGTGGACCGCAGGAAATTTCTGATCACCACGTCCGTCACCCTGGGCACCACCGTGGCGCAATGGTCCGCCGCCGCCCCTGCGGGCGCGGCCCCCACCGCGGGCAGCCGGATCGGCGACGACGTCCCCGACCGCCTGCGCCGGCTGGACGACACCGTGGACTCCGGCGACGTCTACGATGCGGCCCGCGCTGAACTCCGCATGATCAGGGCCACCCTCAAGAACGCCTCCTTCGGCGAAGGTGTCGAGCGCCGCCTGTTCGCCGCGGCGGCCGAAGCGTCCCGCAGTGCGGGCTGGACCGCCTACGACAGCGGGAAGGCTGCCGCCGCCGAACGCCACTATCGCTCGGTTCGCTGAACAGCCGCCAGAATCCACCAGCTCCCAGCCGTCGGTGCAGGACCGGTGCCGGTGTCAGAACGGGAAGATGATGTGTTCGAGCCGTAATGGCTCCTTCAGGGCGGCCGGGTTCCCGGACCATCCCGGGCCTGTCACTGATGAGGTGTCGCGGGGGAGGTGACTGGCGCCCCTGAGCCGGTCACGTTCTTCTCGAAGACTGCGGCAGCAAGGGCGGAAGCGAGTTTGAGGAGTTCGGCGGACCGGCGGTCGAGGAGGGTGCTGCCGTCCTGACTGTCGATGTTGAACACGCCGTACTCGCGGATCCGTTCTCTGTTGCCAAACGATTCCGTGACGGGAACTGGGAGACAGATGAACTGGTTGTAGCGGTGGTCAGGCTGGCCCGCGGACCAGTCCTGGAAGAAATCGCCGAGAGTCAGCTCACGCCGCTCGAACCGGTCGGTCACTCGGGCCAGATCAACGTACTTCTGGATCTCCGGGGAGTCCCTGACGGTCTTTGAGGACAGAAGGGATCGCACCCGGTCCAGCCGCCCCATACGTTCAAGGAGGCCTATGTTGCACAGAACGTCCCGCTCCTGGGGCCAGGCCACGATCCTGCCTTCGACCAGTGACCAGGCTGCTATAGAGAGCGGATAGTTGAAGACATTGTGGGTGGCATTCAAAGGCAGTACATGGCGGGCTTCGAGCTGCATTCCATGGTCCGCAGTCTCGACCAGTTCGCAGAACGTGATCCGGACGGTTCTGCCGGGGAACACTTCGCGTTCAATGAACTTGGCTATGTGCCCCAGTGCTGCCGCTGCAGTCGTGGCGTGGCTGATCGAGCTGACCAGGGAACGGGTGACGGGAGAGGAGATCGTGATCGTCTCGTTCTCGCTGATCCGCTCCAGAAACTGCGGCAAGTCCGCGTAATCGTCGCCGTAGGAGACTGCTTCTATGCCGTACGCCCTCATCTGGGCGATGTCGACGCCGGGCAGGCGTCCGTTGAAGAGAGCGATGTGAGGCGACTGCTCCTCCTTCGTGCGGTCGCTGATGCGGGCGAACTCGGCAAGTAATTTACCCATGTGCGGATCCGAGAGACCGCCGACGCTGGAGCCAAGGAACATCAGAACACCCGAGTGGAAGGCTGCCTGCGCGATCGCCTCGGAGTCATTGTCCAGCACGATGCGCTGGTAGTCGGACGAAGAGAGGATGATGCTGCGGGGCACGTCATACCGGCCGTGCAGGTGGATGACGCCGCTTTCCGAGCGCAGCAGTGACCGGATACCGGCGGTGTCGAGCCAGGTTACCGAGCGCTGCCCTGGTGTCACCTGGGCTCTTTCCAGCAGAAGGTCGTAGTTGGTAGTGATCGCTACGCGCGGGCTCAGGGCACGCAGGGCTTCTGTGAGTCCGGTGGGGTGAGCTTCGGGTTCGTGGAAGAGATCGTTGAAGAAGCCCTGGTAGTGCACGGAGTCGTAGTGGGCGGCTGCGGTATCGGCGAAGAGGCCCTGGAAGAACTGGAATGCGGCCGGCAGGTCGCCGGACTTGGCCAGCGACTCCAGGGTGCGGATCTTCTGCGCTGGGACGGTTCGTCGTGACTGGGACCGCAGGTAGGCCGCTCCAGCACCCAGCAGCTGGGGCCACGAGGGAAGCCCGGCTTCCGAAGTGCTGTAGCCAGCGCCGATGAAGGGAATCAGATTCCCGTTGCGGTGGGCCTCTCGCAGGTAGTGCAGGTGTTCGTTCATGGCATCTCACTGGACAGATCAATCACCTGCTGGGTGGCCATGTACGCGAGAACTCCTTCGAACGAGTCCACCCGGCGGATGGCCGATGTGTCGGCCGGCTCGGCCATGCCGACCTCGGGAAGGATGTGCGGCACGACTTCTGCCATCAGTCCGCCCACTCCGCTGCGGCGGCCGTACCTGGCCCACACTGCGGCGCATCCCGCCTCTACGGCGGGGACGAGGTCCCGGGCGACGCTGTCTCCGATGACTGTCACATAGCGGGGGGCGACACCGAAGTCGTCGATGATCCGCCGGTACATCACCGCGTTCGGCTTGAGGTCAGCCACGGGGATACGCCACAGCGGCCGGAATCGCCGCGAAGGCCGCGACCAGCCGGGAACTTCAGTCAGGTAAACGGCCTGCGAGGAGCGGGGCCTGCGACGGAACCACTGCTGAGCCACGATCCCGGTGAGGTAGCGATCCAGTTTCAAATGACGGAGCCTGCGTAACACTTCATGAATGGGCGCGTCTGTGTGTCCGATGATCGCTACGTTCTCTTGCTGCAGATGTCCGAGGGTGCGCAGGACCGTGGGGTAGGGGTGGATGGTCGCAGATCCAGCGTCCCAGAAGGCTTTCAGGCAGGCCCGGGTCACTTCGCGACGGCTTGCGCGTGGGAGTTCCAGTACTTCCGGCAGTTCCTCCACCGCAAACGGGTATTCGATACTGCCGTGGCGCGTGAAGACGTCCCGAAGCTTTTCGGTCACCGTACTGGAGTCAATCGCAAGCCGTGCTTCCAGCTCGGCAACCAGCGCCGAAATTCCCGCTTCGTAGTAAGCGGCAAAGTCGTAGAGCGTGTTGTCCAGGTCAGTGACGAGAACCACCCGGCTGGACCTGACCATGAGCTTCCCTGGCGCTTTGGGAACGAACGGGTGCCGCATCCTAGCGTGAGCCGGGCAGAAGGTGGTAGACAAGGCCAGCGTGGGACGGATGACCCAACGGGAAGTCGCCGCTTGCAGCGGTGCCGTGTCTGCAGGTGGGGTGACCATGTGACCAGGGGCGCGGAACAGCGGTCGCCGGAAATCGACTTACGGATCGGCGACATCCGACTGCCCCCTCCCCCTGCCGCTCTTCACGCTGTCGCTGCGCTCTCAACTGCCCCCGCACCGCTGGTAGCGCCTGCCGGCCTGACCACCACCCGAGAGCATCTGAGCCGGCATTTCACCCGTCACATCTGGCATGCCACACCGGACCAGGTCGTCGTCTGCTCCGGCGCCACCAGTGCGGCGGCTGCGCTGATCACGGCATGGACCCGTCCGGG
>NZ_AUKV01000082.1:0-5309 GCF_000424945.1 Streptomyces sp. 142MFCol3.1 | reverse complement strand
GGCCCCGGCGCTCCCCGGGATCGGCCTGGGCGGCCTCGTCCTCAGCCGCCGGACGGGCTGAAAGGTGCCCCCGCCTCTCAAGTGGACGTGAGGCCGGAGACCGGTCTTCTAGGGGACGCACACCCCCTCGCACGTGCGCCCGGCCGCCGGCCGGAGGGGCCGTGCCGGTGAATCAAATGCCCGTCGCTGACGGCGACACGAACACGCCGAGGACCCACCAGCTCCCTCCGCACGACGGCCGCGACGGGCGGATCACCGGCACAGACCCGCCCCACCCACCGGACCGGACCCGCTGACCACCGACCCGCGCGACCGCCGCGGCGAGCGGATCACCGGACCGAACCCGGGGCGGTACCGCAGAAGGCGCCCACCGGAGATCCGATGGGCGCCCTCTGCGCGCGTCGCACGGGGCGGACGTCACTTGTTCAGGTGGGTCCAGAACTCGTCGAACGAGAGGACCTTGTCCCCGTTGAGGTCCCGGGTCTTGATGATCACCTCGGCGACCGACTCGGTGACGTTCCAGTCGCCCTCCTGGGCCAGGGCGGTCTTGAACTCGGCTGCGGTGATGAAACCGTCACCATCCGTATCGATCCGCTGGAACTGCTTGCGTGCTTCCTCGATGTCCGCCACCGATCCGCCCCTTCGTCGTGCATGACTGCATGTAGTACTGCCGTGTTTACGGACGTCAGATTAACGGGCCGCCCCGGCACGGAGTGCGGCGAGTACCCAGGCGAACTCCTCCCGGTGGACGGACAGCGGCTCCGTCCCCCGCACCAGCGCGTTCAGCTCCCGGAAACGGGCCATCTCGACATGCGCGGCGGACTCCATTCGTTCCAGGACGGCGGCCCGGTCGGCGTCGCCGAGCAGCCCTCGCAGCACTTCCTCGGCCTCCGGCGACCCGGGCTCGATGCCCCCCTCCAGCGCCTCACCGGCGAGCTGCACCAGCCGGCTCATGAACCACACTGAGGTGCCGGCCGGCACATCGGGCCCCCGGTCCGCCGCGTTGAACTCGATCATCTTCCGCATCCGCGCCCGGAAACCCCGGTCCTGGATCATCTCGGCCAGCTCCACCCAGGCGTCCACCTGCTCGGGCGTCGGCTCCTCCGCCAGGTCTGCCAGGGTGAACCGCATCCGGGTGCGGATGTCGGGGTCCGCCGTGTCCAGACCTCCGAACGTCTCCTCCATGAAGTCGTCGACGATGCGCTTGCGTTCCGCGGCCGAGAGCCGCGCCAGCTTGTTCATCAGTGTCATCTCCTCAGCGGTCGAGCCGCGTCGCGCCACGGTCGACAGCACCGCCCGGGTCACCTGCAGCGAGCGGATCTGCGCGTCCAGCGCCGCCACGTGCGCGGCGGCCACCTCCACGACCGTCGTCTCGCCGGCCAGCACCTTGCGCACGTCGTCCAGCCCCAGGCCGAGCTCGCGCAGCGTGCGGATCAGTTCCAGCCGGGCCACGGACGCGGCGTCGAACAGCCGGTAGCCGCCCGGGGAACGGGTCACCGGGGGCAGCGCGCCCTCGTCCGACCAGTACCGGATCGTACGGACGGACAGGCCGGTGCTCCGGGACAGCTCTCCGATGGTGAAGAGGCCGGTGCCGTCGTGCGGGGGGTCATGGGGGTGGCCCCGCGGGGAAGACTGCATGTCTGCGAGTCTGGGCCTTCCAGTGGGTGGAGACTCAAGGGAGTGCCATGGCGACAAAGAACCTGCGGGACATTCTGGACGCGGTCGCGCGGGGTGACTTCCCGCCCGCGGACGGCGGTACGACCGTCGTGCCCCAGCCGAGCCACCGGGACGCCGGGGTCCTCGCCCTCACCGCGCACTCCGTCGTATTCACCGACGAGGACCCCGAGTGGGTGCGCGAGGCGATGCGCGCCGCGCGCTGCGACGCGCTCGCGGCCAGCATGAACGCCCGGTTCCTGACGGCGTTCCTGGACCGCACGGGCCGTACGACGGACACGATCGACCTGCTCGCCGTCGGCTCCCCGCTGCCGGGCGCACCGCCGCTGCGGCTCAGGGAGATCGAGGACCCCGGCCATCCCCGCGTGGCCGGCTCCCGCAAACGGCGCGACGCCGTACGGGTGTGGGCGGCGGACGGCGGCGTCCTGGTCCTCGGGCGCGGGGTCGCGGGACGCCTGGAGGTCGCGGTCGAGGTGGACGAGCACGCCCGGCAACGCGGGCTGGGGCGGCAGTTGGTGACGGCGGCTCGGCATCTGGGCGGGGGTGAACCGGTGTGGGCCCAGATCTCGCCGGGGAACGCTCGCAGTCTGCGGGCGTTCCAGGCGGGCGGGTACCTGCCGGTGGGGTCCGAGGCGCTGCTCGTCGCTCGGTGAACCGTGGCTCTCGGCCAGGGTCCGCCCTGCTCGAAGACGGTCACCGGGCCGCGGCTGTCACTGCGGTACAGCGTGCCGCGGGTCTTGCGCCAGACCGGGGCGGGGGTGATCCGGTCGACGTCCACACGGCGGTAGGCGGCGGCCTTGACCGGATCCGCGAACTGCGGGCACGCGGGGGCCGCGACCCCGGCCACCGGGACGGCAAAGACCCCGGCGGAGGCCCCGGTGGGGGCCGCGGCAGACGTCGCGGCGGACGGCCGCGAGGGAGAGGACGACGGCAGCGGCCCCGCGCCGCAGGCGAGTTGTGATCATGGCAGCACGATCTCGGGTCCGTGGTGGCGGTCCGGGGACCGCCAGTCGTACGGCGGCGGCGTGTCAGGTCCTAGCGGAAGATGCCCGTGTGGCCCAGCGAGTAGCGGCCCGGCTGCGGATACACCGCGAGGCCGTGCGGACCGCTCCCCACCGGGATGCGGGCGAGTTGCGTGCCCGTGCCGGTGTCGATGGCGTACACCTCGGAGTCGTAACGGCCCGACAGCCACAGGACCTTGCCGTCGGCCGAGACCCCGCCCATGTCCGGGCTGCCGCCGCCGGGCAGCGGCCACTTCTCCGTGAGCCGGTTCTTCGTGAAGTCGAAGATGGAGATGGTGCCTTCGCCGCGGTTGGAGATGTACATCCGGCGCGAGTCGCGGCTGACGTACAGGCCGTGCGTGCCCTTGCCGGTGCGCAGCAGGGTCGGCTTGGAGAACTTGTCGCCGTCCAGGACCCACACGCCGCCCGCCATCATGTCGGCGATGTAGAACCTCTTGCCGTCGGGCGAGATCTTCACGTCCTGCGGCATCGAGCCCGTGAACGGGATCTTCTCCTGCGCGACCACCTTCATCTTCTCGGTGTCGACCTTCAGCACGTCGCCGCTGAATTCGCAGGAGGCGATGAAGTAGCGGCCGTCCAGGGAGAAGTCCGCGTGGTTCACGCCGTAGCAGCTCACCGGCTCCGTCTTCACCCGCTTCATGGTGTGCGCGTCGCGGAAGACGAGCTCGCGGTCGAGCGAGGCCATGACGATCGCGTACTTGCCGTTCGGGGTGAAGTAGAGGTTGTACGGGTCGTGCACCGGGACCGGCTTGCCCGCCTTGCCGGTCTTCGGGTCGATGGGGGTGAGGGAGTTGCCCTTGTCGTTGTTGACCCACAGCGTCTTCATGTCCCACGACGGGACGACGTGCTGGGGCTGTGTGCCGACCGGGATCGTCTTGACGACCCGGTACGTCTTCGGGTCGATGACCGAGACGGTGTTGGAGTTGGTGTTGGGCACGTAGACGCGGGACGGGAAGTCCTTGACCACCGGGGAGAGCTTGTTCGGGCGGTCCGCGGCGTAGACGTCCTTGGGGTTCAGCACCGGGGGCATACCGGGCAGTACCCGCACCTGCGGCTTCTTCGGCGGGGACGACGGCTGGACGGCCGGCTTGCTGCCCGGGGCCTCGGTCGCGTGGTCCGTCGGCTCGCTGCCGCAGCCCGTGAGTCCGGTGAGCGCGGCGAGGGCGGCTAGTGCGGTGAACGCGGTGACGGCGACGCCGGTGGTCCGTGCGCGCCCGACGGCGGTGGGGTGCATCAGCATCTGCATCAGCTCAGCAGCTCCGTGGTGGTGACCGCGCGCAGGCCGCGACGGTCGAGTTCGTGCAGGAGGGAGGGGAGGGCCGTCACCGTGTCCGCGTAGCCGAAGTGCAGGCTCACCACGGAACCGTTGCGGACCTCGCCGATGACCTTGCGGGTGACGGCGGGGGCGCCCGGCGAGGTGTAGTCGAGCGAGTCGACGTCGTAGGAGAGGACGTGGGGGTAGCCCGCGCGGCGGGCCAGCCGGGCGACTTCCGGGGAGGCGCGGGCGGTGCGGGAGGCTCTGAACCAGGTGCCGATCGAGCCGGTGAGCCGTCTCAGGCGGTCCGCGCAGCCGCGGATCTCCGCGTCGGCGTCCGCCTCCGGCATGGAGTTGATGTCCAGGTGGTGGAGGGTGTGGTTGCCGAGGTCGTGGCCGCCGTCGAGGATGCGGCGGGCGATGTCGGGGTGCTCGTCGAGCCAGGTGCCGACGGCGAGCACCGTGACGCGGGCGCCGGCCTTCTCCGCCTCGCCGAGCACGGATGCGGCGATGGCCGGGTCGCCCTGGCCGTGGAAGGTGAGGGCGACCCGGGGGCGGGTGCGGGGGCCGTGGGTGATCTCAGCGGGCTGGGACGGGAAGGCGCGGGGGGTGGGGGCGGTGGCGGTGGCGGTGGCAGTGGCGTCGCCGGGGGTGGCGGTGGCCGGGTGGCTGTCGGTGGGACGGGGCTGCGTGGGTGTGGGTGTGGGCGTTGGCGGGGGTGCGGCGGCTCCGGTGGTGGAGCAGCCCGCGGTCAGCGTTCCGGCGGCCAGCGCGGCCCCGGATCGCAGCGCCGTCCGCCGGTCCGGGACGGGGGGTGCGGTCGGTGACTGCGGGGGGTGTGCGGGCGGCGTGGTCACCCGCACCATTTAAGGGCGAAACGCCCTTGAAACTGTTGATTGGCCCTAGTGGGGGATGTACGGGTCGCGCGTGCGGTCCCCGGGGCCGGCCCGGTGGGGGTCCTCTGCGGTACGCCCCGAGGCCGGCCCGGTGGGCGCCTTCTGCGGTACCGCCCCGGGTTCGGTCCGGTGATCCGCTCGCCGCGGCGGTCGCGCGGGTCCGCGGTCAACGGGTCCGGTCCGGTGGGTGGGGCGGGTCCGTGCCGGTGATCCGCCCGTCGCAGCCGTCGTGCGGAGGGAGCTGGTGGGTCCTCGGCGTGTTCGTGTCGCCGTCAGCGACGGGCATTTGATCCACCGGCACGGCCCCTCCGGCCGGCGGCCGGGCGCACGTGCGAGGGGGTGTGCGTCCCCTAGAAGACCGGTCTCCGGCCTCACGTCCACTTGAGAGGCGGGGGCACCTTTCAGCCCGTCCGGCGGCTGAGGACGAGGCCGCCCAGGCCGATCCCGGGGAGCGCCGGGGCC
>NZ_AUKV01000081.1:0-6203 GCF_000424945.1 Streptomyces sp. 142MFCol3.1 | reverse complement strand
GACGGCCTGGGAGCCGCCGCCGGACGGGCTGAAGAAGGGGCCGGACGGGCTGAAGGTGACCCCAGCCTCAGCGCGGCCTGCGGGAACCCGCGATGGACGCACCCGCAGTCGCCCTGTCACCGAAGGGGCCGTGCCGGTGCATCACATGCCCGTTGCGGACAGCGACACGAACCCACCGCACCAACACACCGGACCACACGACGGCTGCAACGGGCGGATCACCGGCACGGACCCGACCCACCCACCGGACAAACGGCGAAACGGACCAACAGCCGGCCCCCGGCTCAGGCCTGACGCCCCGCCCCCGCCCCCAGAGCCCGCCCCTGCGGCACGATCCCCGCAGGAACGGCCCGCTGGCGAGCCGGAGTCCCCGTCCAGCACGTGCCGCGGCGGGACAGCAGCCGACGCAGCCACACCTCCAGGGAGACGAGATCGGCGAGGCCGTCCAGCGGCAGGGTCTCGCCCTCCGAGGCCGCACGGAGCGCCTTGCGGACGACCCGGGCCTCGACCAGCCCCGCCTGGGCGAGCAACGGCGTGTCGAACAGCCCGATCAGGGGATCCGAGAACGCCCGCAACCCCGTCCGCGCGGCCGCCGCCGACGACGCATGGGACGGCGCACCCCACCCCGGCGGCAGATCCCCCACCCCGGCCCCCTCCAGCACCGTACGGAGAATCGCCGCCCGCGCCCCGGGCTGCACCCGCAGCGCCTCCGGAAGGCTCCGGCACGCCCGCACCACCTGGTTGTCCAGGAACGGGGCGTGCAGCCGCTGGAAGCGGATCTCGGCGGCCTGCTCCAGCACCCGCACGTCCGCCGCATGCCGGGCCAGCGCGGCCCGCGCCCGGAAGTCGCCCGGCCGCTGCCCGGGTCCGACCCCGGCCCGCCCACCGCCCGCCTGGAGGCGAACCGATACTTCAGCCAACGCCTCCCCGGTCAGCCAACGCGCCGCGGGCCCGGGTCTGGCCCAGGTGAGCGCGGCGAGCGACGCCCCGACGGCCCCGCCGGGCTCCTCGAACCGCCGGTGCAGCAGCCGCTCGGCGAGGAGGTCGACCCCGCTGCGGTAAGGCGTACGGGCCAGCTTCCGCGCTGCGGCGTACACGCGCGCGGGGACCATCACCGACCCGTCGGCCTTCGCCAACGCGGCGACGGGCCGCACCAGATGGCGCCGCTTGCGGTCCATCAGGAGGTCCGCGAGCCGGGCGGGGTGCGCGTCGAGGACCTGCCTGGCGCCGTACCCCGTGAAGTGGTCCGCGCTGCCGGAGGCGAGTCGCGCGCGGTGGCGTGCGGCCGTCACCAGGGAGGGCCCCGGCTCGTCCGTCAGCGGGCCCTCGAGGTCGGCGTAGGGGAGGACCTCCTCGCCCCCGGCGACGACGACGTGGTGCAGCCGGGGATTCGCGGCCAGCGTCCCGGCCCGCTCCAGCTCGGCCTCCCGCCCCCTGACGGCGAGGTCGTTGAAGGTGACCGCGAGCAGCCGTTCACCGGCGCCGGTGCCGTGCCCGAGGACCGTGCCGGGCGCCCCGGGAAGCCCGGCGGCGAGCAGCGCCAGCGTCCCGGACGCGGGTCCGCCGGAGAGGTCGGCGCCGATGCCCGGCACGGGCATGCCGCGCGCGGCGCGCCGCTCGGCGGGCCCCATCCCGGGCACCGGTCCGGGGTCCACGTCGGTGCCGGGCACGTGCCGCGGCGCGGTGAGACGCGCGCGTACGGCCTCCACGAGGGCGTCCCGCACGGCGTCCACGGCCCTGTCGGGGTCGGCCGAGGGGGCGGCGACGGCAAGGGACGCGACGGGTTCGTACCCGGCGATCTCACGCGCCCCCGCCCGCAGGATGAGCGCGTGCCCCGGCGGAATGCGCCGCACCCCTTCGTACGGGGTCGAGTCGTGCACGGCGTCGGGCACGTCGGGGGCGGCGAGCAGGGCGGCGAGATGCCCGAAGTCGAGGTTGGCCTCGATGAGGTCGGCCAGGGGCAGCGCGGCGGTCGCGTACGCGGTGCCGCCGGCCCAGGGCGTGTAGAAGACGGGCCGGGCGCCCGCGAGGTCACCGCAGACGGTCACGCGCCGGCCGACCTGGACGACGGCGGTGTAGCTGCCGGCCCAGTTGGTCAGGTGCCGAAGTGCCCCGCCGCGCGCGGCGAACAGCCCGACGCGGAGCTCCTCGTCGGAGGCCGCGCAGGTGCCGAGGACGGCGATGCGGTTCTGCGGGTCGGCCTTCACGACGCGGACCTCGTCGGGGCGCCAGTCGCCGACGGCCCAGAGGGGATCGGGGTCGCCCCACAGGAGTTGGGAGCCGACCGGATGCACGGTCTCGCCCTCGTTGCCGGTGGCGCCCGCCGAGCCGATCTCAGGCGCTCTGGCGGCGGTACTGCTCCACCCCACCAACCATCGCATCGCCGCCTCCACAGGCTGTGGACAACCAGTGCACCGTACGAACTGGGCACCATGCTGCCACGAAGGAAGCGGGCGAGAGGGCCCCTGCGGCGGCTTGCGCTCCCTGAAATGCGCCCCTGTGCATGCGTCCGCGCCGCTCCGCACCCGCCACGCGCCCACCGGGACCCGCCCAGCCGGGCACGGCGAGCCGGCGCTCAACCCCCTTGACCCACAGGCGAATCCAGCCGGGGACCCGGCGCGCGCACCCCGCGTCGCAGTCCGCCCGGGACCCCCGCGGGCCCCTCCCGCCCCCCACCCGGCCGACGCGAATGCGCCCCCGGTACGCTCCCCCAAAACCCCCTACGCGCCCTCAACTGACGTGGTAGGAGCCCTATTCGCCGCGGAAAGCCGCCGTCGATTTTCAGCCAAATCGGCTACGGGCGCGCCGTCATGCGCACTCTCCGTACAGGCCCTGCGCACCGCTTCGGCAACGCACAGTCCGGGAGGCGGAGTTCGCCTCCCGGACCGGTCCGCCGCCCGCGGGGATGTAGGCGGCGGTGTCCCCCAGCCCACTGGATCCAGTACAGCGGGCCGACCCACGCAGGGTCCATGGAAGCGCTCCCCGGATGGCCGGAGAAGAGCGCACGGGCAGGCGCACAGCCACACAGCGGGAGCACATCGCAACCGTCCGTACAGTCGTACGGACCACAATCCCGCCATCCGGAAGAACGCCCCTTAACGCTTGGGATCGGGCGAACTACGCTGGGTTTACGAATGCCGCGTGGTTATGCCAGGCGCGGCAGCCGTCTGTGTCGAGGGGTGGCGCATGTCCAGGGAGCAACGCGGGCCGAACGAAAAACTCGGCGCCGTTCTCGCCCTCGCGGGAATCAGCAACGCAGGACTCGCGCGACGCGTCAACGACCTTGGCGCCCAACGCGGGTTGACTCTTCGCTACGACAAGACGTCGGTGGCGCGCTGGGTGTCGAAGGGAATGGTGCCGCAAGGTGCGGCGCCGCACCTCATCGCCGCCGCCATCGGCCAGAAGCTCGGCCGCCCCGTGCCGCTCCACGAGATCGGCCTGGCGGACGCGGACCCCGCGCCGGAGGTGGGCCTCGCCTTCCCCCGGGACGTCGGACAGGCGGTGCGGTCGGCCACCGAGCTGTACCGCCTCGACCTCGCTGGTCGCCGCGCAGGTGGCGGCGGCATCTGGCAGTCGCTGGCCGGCTCCTTCGCAGTGAGCGCATACGCAACTCCCGCTTCCCGTTGGCTGATAACACCGGCCGACAGTTCGGTGGCGCGCGAGGTGAGCCCCGGGGAGGGCTCCGGAGCACCGCTGAAAGTCGGCCACAGCGACGTGCAGAAGCTACGCGAGGCAGCCGAGGACGCCAGGCGCTGGGACTCCAAGTACGGAGGCGGCGACTGGCGTTCGTCGATGGTGCCCGAGTGCTTACGCGTGGAGGCGGCACCGCTGCTGCTCGGCTCGTACTCCGACGAGGTCGGCAGGGCCCTGTTCGGGGCCAGCGCCGAACTCACCCGTCTCGCGGGCTGGATGGCCTTCGACACGGGCCAGCAGGAGGCGGCCCAGCGCTACTACATCCAGGCGCTGCGGCTCGCGCGCGCGGCCGCCGACGTCCCCCTCGGGGGCTACGTCCTGGCGTCGATGTCCCTCCAGGCGACCTATCGCGGATTCGGCGACGAGGGCGTCGACCTCGCCCAGGCCGCCCTGGAGCGCAACAGGGGACTGGCCACGGCCCGCACCATGAGCTTCTTCCGGCTCGTCGAGGCCCGCGCGCACGCACGGGCGGGTGACGCGCAGGCGGCGGGCGCCGCCCTGAAGGCCGCCGAGGGCTGGCTGGAGCGGTCACGGGAGGGCGACAACGACCCGTCCTGGCTCGGCTTCTACTCCTACGACCGCTTCGCCGCCGACGCGGCGGAGTGCTACCGCGACCTCAAGGCGCCCCGCCAGGTACGCCGCTTCACCGAGCAGGCGCTGTCGAAGCCGACGGAGGAGTTCGTCCGCTCCCACGGCCTGCGGCTGGTGGTGTCGGCGGTCGCGGAGCTGGAGTCGGGCAATCTGGACGCGGCGTGCGAGCAGGGCGTCCGGGCGGTGGAGGTCGCGGGGCGCATCTCCTCGGCGCGCACCACCGAGTACGTCAAGGATCTCCTGCACCGGCTGGAGCCGTACGGCGACGAGCCGCGCGTGGTCGAGCTGCGGGAGCGCGCACGGCCGCTGCTGATGGCTCCGGCCTAGCGGCGCCGGGGCCGGGCCCCGAGGAGCGGGCACGACGCGGGCCGGGACGCGTCCTGCGCGTCCTCGGGCCGCCTTCCGGGTTTGAGGGCATTGTCAGTGGCGCAGTGCACTATCGAGTCGGGAGGTGTGGCAGGTGCGGAGCACGTACGACTGCGATGTGCTGGTGATCGGCGGCGGGATCGTCGGCCTGTCGACGGCGTATGCGATCACGCGTGCGGCGCCTGGCACGCGGGTGACGGTGCTGGAGAAGGAGCGGGGCCCCGCCCGTCACCAGACGGGACGCAACAGCGGGGTGATCCACAGCGGTGTCTACTACCGCCCGGGCTCCCTCAAGGCGCAGTACGCGACGCGGGGCGCCACCGAGATGGTCAAGTTCTGCGCGGAGTACGGCATCGCGCACGCCGTGACCGGCAAGCTGATCGTCGCCACGGCGAAGCCCGAGCTGCCCCGGCTGCACGCGCTGGTGCAGCGCGGCCGGGAGAACGGCATTCCGGTGCGCGAGCTGGGCCCCACCCAGATCGCGGAGTACGAGCCGGAGGTCCGCGGCCTCGCCGCGATCCATGTCGGCACGACGGGGATCTGCGACTTCGTCGCGGTGGCCCGGCAGCTGGCGGAGGCCTCCGGCGCCGAGATCCGGTACGGGGCCGAGGTCGTCCGCATCGACCGCCGCCCGGCTCTGGGCGCCGCGGTGCGTACCGCCGACGGCACGATCGTCCGCGCCCGCGTCCTCGTGAACTGCGCGGGGCTGCACTGCGACGAGATCGCCAGGCTCACGGGCGACGACCCCGGGATGCGCATCGTGCCGTTCCGCGGCGAGTACTACACGCTGGCGCGGCCCGACCTGGTCCGGGGACTGGTGTATCCCGTGCCCGACCCCGCGTTCCCCTTCCTGGGGGTGCACCTCACCCGCGGCATCGACGGCGGCGTCCACGTCGGCCCGAACGCGGTGCCCGCGCTCGCCCGCGAGGGGTACGACTGGAGCGTCGTACGCCCCCGTGAGCTCGGTTCGACCCTGAGCTGGCCCGGTTCCTGGCGGATCGCCCGACGGCACTGGCGGTACGGCGCCGGGGAGCTGCGGCGCTCCCTGTCGACGGCGGCGTTCACCACGGCCGTCCGGCGCTTGCTGCCCGCGGTGGCCCCGGAGGACCTGGTCCCCGCGGCGGCCGGGGTGCGGGCCCAGGCGGTCCTGCGCGACGGCACCCTGGTGGACGATTTCCTGATCAAGGAGGGCCCCCGGACGGTCCACGTGCTGAACGCGCCGTCACCCGCGGCCACGGCCTCACTGCCCATCGGACGGGAGGTCGCCCGCAGGGCACTGGCCGCGCTGGCCGGCACATAACACCCCGGCGGCCCCCCGGCCTGCCCCTGCCCCTGCCCCTGCCCCTGCCCCTGCCCCTGCCCCTGCCCCTGCCCCTGCCCCTGGGGGGACCTTGCCCCGGCGGACCCGGATCCCCCACCCCGCACACCCCCGTAAAATCGACATCACTGTGTCTGAATTCCTTGACTCCCCCGAAGATGCCGGGCCGGCCACCGACGCCGGCTCGGGGCGGCATACCCGTGCGAAGGGCGAGCCCCGGTTCCCCGACGGCCCG
>NZ_AUKV01000080.1:0-6345 GCF_000424945.1 Streptomyces sp. 142MFCol3.1 | reverse complement strand
TGGTCTCCGCGCTCAACCCGGCCTTCGGGAACGGGTGCGGCTCCGGGGACACGTCTGTGACGACAACACCTCCGAGGACGGTGACTCCGCCGACGACTCCGCCGGTGACCACACCTCCGAGGACGGTGACCCCGCCGACGACTCCGCCGGTGACCACACCTCCGAGGTCGGCGACTCCGCCGAAGTCCACACCTCCGAGGACGGCGACTCCGCCGAAGTCCACACCTCCGAGGACGGCGACTCCGCCGGTGACCACACCTCCGAGGACGGTGACTCCGCCGGCCCCCGTCGAGGAGCAGACGCCTCGTCTCGGCGGATCGCTGCCGCACACGGGCAGTGAGGGCACCCTCGCGGCGTCGGCCGCCAGCGCCGCCCTGCTGGCGGGCGGAATCCTCCTGTACCGGCGAGGCCGAGCCGCCTCCCGCCGGTAGCACCCTGCTGCGGGTGCCGGACGACGCGGGAGCGCGTCCGGCACCCGAGCCGGTGCCCCGCCCGGCGGCCACTCGGAGCGACGGGGCCGGCCATGTTCGCGGCGGACGAGCCGGACCTCCGGACGCTCGACGCGTTCAGGGAACCCGGCGTGACCGTGGCGGGGAGCGGAGTGAACGGCTCCCCGCCACGGTCATCCGTGTGAGTGACCCTCACCGGTGAAGCCCGATGCCATCTCCGCGCTGCGGCATCAGGGGCGCGACGGGGCGGAGTCGACCCCCGTCGCGGACCACCGTCAGGCGCAGCCGTCCCGGCATGCCCGGCAGAAGGCCGCCGGGCAGCCCGCCCGCGCCGGCGCCCACCGGCTCCGTCACCGTCGCGACGGCGAGGAGGCCTGCGTGGGACGCACCGCGCGGGAGAACGAGACCGGTTCGACGTGGATGCCGCTCCGGTTGTCGTGCGCGTGCGGGGTCAGCGAGCGGGCGACGGTGTTGGCCCATGCCGGCCGCGACGTCCGGACGCCCGGAGGTGGCCGACACGGAGACCATCGGGGCGTCGGGCGAGGTCGCCGTCCGCACGTCCGACTGGAGCGTGCGCACCCGCACGCCCGCCCACACCTGGGCGTCCCCGAGTGTCAGCGGAAACGGACATGCGGGAGCCTTCGTGTGACGGAGCGGAACGCGGCTGCGCAGGCCTGGACATCGAGGGCCCAGGCCAGCAGGGCGAAGACGACGGTCACGACCGTGCCGCCGACCAAGAGGCCGAGCACGGGGGAGCGGGTGCCGCTCGCGGCGACCGCCCCCGCCACGGCGGCGACGGCCGCCGCCCGCACGGGTCTGCCGAGCTCCGACACCACACGACGGGTCCGGATCGGCACACTGCGCGGGCCCATGCCGCACAGCAGGAGCACGGCGCTGACCGTGATGCCGAGGGCGTTGGCGGCCGCGATCCCGTGCACTCCCCAGACGCCGACGGTCAGCGCGCCGGCCCAGGACGTCACGACGAGCCCGACCGTCATCGCGATCAGCGGGTACCAGGTCGGCCGTCCCGCCGAGAAGAACGAACGGACCAGTGCGCCGACCAGGGTGTGGCCGAGCAGTCCCAGGGTGTACACACGCATGACCGACGCGGTGGCCGCCGTGTCCCGTGCGGTGAACGCGCCGCGCTGGAAGAGCAGTTCGATGATCTGCGGAGCGCACGCGACGACCGCCGCGCCGCCGAGCAGCGCCGTGCGGGAGACGAGCGCCAGGTCGCGTTCCACCCGCGCCCCGGCCTGCTCCGTGTCTCCCTGCGCCTGCGCCCGCGCGACCACCGGAAAGGTGACCGTGCAGAGCATCAGGGCGAGGACCATCGGCATCTGGGCGACTTTCTGGGCGTAGTTCAGATGCGAGATGGCGCCCGCGGGCAGCGAGGACGCGAGGAAACGCTCGATGAGGACCTGGCAGTGCCGGCCCAGAGCGAACAGCAGGACCGTCGTGATCAGCGTCAGGTCCACCGGCCGGTCCTGCGTGCCGCCGCCCGCCTCGCCTGCCCGCGCCATGGCGGCGAGGGCGTCGCCGGGCGTCTTCCCGGCCCTGAGCCGCCGCCACAGCGACGGCAGTTGCGCCCCCACCATCAGGGCGCCGCCGAGCGCCACACCGAGGGCCGCGGAGCGCACGCCCCAGTGGCCGCCGAGCACGAGCATCGTCGTGATGATCGCCGCGTTGTACGCCACGTAGATCGCCGTCGGCGCGACGAACCGCTGGTGTGCCCGCAGCACCGCGCCGCAGTACCCGGCGAGCCCGAAGCTCAGCACCCCGATCGCCGTCAACCGTGTGCAGTCCACGGCCAGTCCGGGATCTCGTAGACCGGGCGCCAGCGCCTCGACGAAGTACGGCGCCCCGACGACCAGCACCCCGGACGCGGTCATGAAGGCCAGCGACATCCGGGGCAGGGTGGCGCCGACCAGGGTGCGGACCGGGTCACCGGCCGTCCCCCGGGAGCGGCGCGCGACGGCCACGCTGAACGCCGGTACGAGCACGAAGGCCAGACCGTCCTCGATCAGCAGCGTCGCCGCGAACTCCGGCACCGTCCAGGCCACCAGGAACGCGTCCGTCTCCGGACCGGCCCCGAACAGGTACGCCAGCGCCTGGTCCCGGCCGAGGCCCAGCAGCGCCCCGGTGATGGAGAGGGCGATCGTGACGAGCGCGGTCTTGGCGAGGAAACGTCCCGCGGCCGGTTCCTGGGGTTCGGCGGGGGCGGGAGCAACTGCTCTGCGGGCCGCGGGCAGGACGACGGGGGGCCGGTTGCGCGGGGGGCTCACGGCGCGGACCGGAAGCGAGGTGCGCACCGAGCCGGCTTCAGCACGTCCACGTCTGCCACCTGCGCCGCCTGCCGCGTCGTGGGTGTCCACCGCACCGGGCCGGTCTGCCTCCGCCGTGCCGCCTGCACCGGGCCGGTCTGCCTCCGCCGTGCTGACCTGGTTCGTTACCGCCGTGCTGACCTGGTTCGCTACCGCCGAGCTCGGCGCTCCGCCCCGGTCTGCGTCCGCCGGGCTCGGTGGTCGCGTGCCCGGACGACAGCCCCTCGGCCCGCTCGCTGCGGACGCTCGGCGCCGACGTACGGCACCGGCGTGCGACGGCCGGCTGGGCCTGCGCCAGGTCCGTGACGACCCGGGGTGCCCCGCCGTCGGCGGGCTGGGTGACATGAAGGACCCGCGACGGAGGGTCGGTCGACAGTTGCATGCGCGGTTCCTTGCTCACGGGCGGCGCGCAAAGGAGCGCGCGTCACTGCTTCGCGTCGACGGCGCCGAACTGTGCGCCGGTCCAGGCCGCGTCCCGCTGCGAAACGATCCGGGAGGCCGACTGGTCACCGTGCACCGGATCGCGGGGCGGGCCGGTGCCCGCAGCGCCGTGCGGGGCGAGCGGCCCACCGGCGTGTGGCGCGGCGGAAGACCCGGGGAATGACGCATGACCGGCGATGCCCTTTCGGGAGAAGGGGTTCTGGATCAGCGGACGGTCGGAATCTGTACATCACATGAATGCGTGTCGGCTCCCCGTCCTTCGGAGGCCTGTTGACGTCTGGCCGACGTCCGGTTCCAAGCGGCGCCAGGAGGAGCCCGACCCCATCCCTTTGTCCGCATTCATCATCGAAACGGTAGAAGCGTATCGGAATGGTGAAGCTGCGCGTTTTGCGGCATCACCATTCCGGGGCACAACCCTCGCGTGGCTCGCGCGTTGACCTTCTGTGCCGGGCATCCCGCCCGGATGTTGTGTCGATCTCCAAGGAGCACTTCTCCATGTCGCGTATCGCGAAGGGCCTGGCCCTGACCTCCGCTGCCGCCGCCGTTGTGGCCGGCGCCGCCGGTATCGCCGCCGCCGACAGCGGCGCGCAGGGCACGGCCGTCCAGTCCCCCGGCGTCCTGTCGGGCAACGTCGTGGAGGTCCCCGTGCACGTCCCGGTCAACGTCTGCGGCAACACGGTCGACGTCATCGGCCTGCTGAACCCGTCGTTCGGCGCCCGCTGCGCCACGGACTGACGTCCACGCGGACCCTTCCGGCCGTCCTCCGAAGCGAAGGGCGGCCGGTTCGCGTTGCCCCGAATGGGGGGAACGCCGTGCGATCCCTCGCATGACTCCTCACCAGGGGTGATGTCGGTGGTATGGACGCGAGGACGCTGTGCGGGGGAGTCGTTCGGTTGCACACGGCGACTACCGCTTTCACGGTGATTCCAGGTTCGACCGAACATCGAAGGGAACATCCATGCGTGCTCTGCGCGCACGACGCGTCACCTCCGCCGCTCTCGGTGCCACGCTTCTGCCCGGGATCGCCGCTCAGGCCGTCGCCGCGGACGGCGACTCGCCGCGTGGCAACAGGCTCGGCGACGGGCTCCCCGCGCTCGACCTGCCGGGTCTGCCCTCGCCGTCCGGCGTGACGAGCGCGCTGCCGACGGGCGGTGTCCTGTCCACCCACTGAGCCCGGGGAGCGGTGTCTGAGGCGAAGCAGTCGCCACCCTGCCGTCGTGCCGACCGTCTGTGGTCGGCATGACGGCTGTTTTGTATGAGAATGCGACACGCCGTTCGTTCGGGTGGGGTGCAGGAATTCTCCGCACGCGGGGTTTCCGGCGGGAGCGGGGCTCGTTAGCCGGGTGAGGAGGAATTCCCTCCGGTGACCTGAGTAGCCGATGAAAGGAACCCGATGAAGTCCCTGAAGGCCGCAGCTGTCGTTGCCGGGTCCGTGGTCGTCGCCGGCGCCGCCGCGCCCGCCTTTGCCGCCGATGCCTCCAACCTCACGCCCAGCAGCCTCAACGGCGCCCTGGAGACCATCGCCGGCCAGCGCACGCTCGACGCCGAGGACGTGATGCCCCTCCAGCATCAGTCGAACGCGCTCGACACCGAGACCAAGGGCTCGCTGCTCGACTCCGTGGACGGCGTCACGGAGGCGGTCAACTCCTCCGGCGCCCCCGCGAATCTCCTCGGCGGACTTCCCCTCCAGAGCTGATCCGTTCATTTCATCGCGTGTCTTTCCGGGGGGCTTGCGGCGATTTCCCTAGGATTTGGGGCAAATCTCCCAGGAAAGGGTTGATGATGAACACTGCCAAGAAGGTCGCTCTCATTCTTGCCGCCGCCGGAATGGCCATGGGTGGCGCTGTCGGCAGCGCCGTCGCCGACGCCGGTGCCGAGGGCCTCGCGACCAACTCCCCCGGCGTCCTCTCCGGCAACGTGATCCAGGTTCCCGTGCACGTCCCGGTGAACGCCTGCGGCAACTCCATCAGCGTCATCGGTCTGCTGAACCCGGCGTTCGCCAACGCCTGCGCCAACGACTGACCGCCTACGCGATACCGAAAGGGCCGATTCCGCAGAGTCGCGGAGTCGGCCCTTTCGCGCCGGAAATCGCGGAGCCTGCCCTTCCGTGCTGTTCGAGGAGCGTCCCTCATTCGTGTGGTCGACCCTCCGGTCGTCCCCCGGGCGGGTGATGAACCGGCCGGACCCGTTCGGGTGCGTCGATAAGGTTCCGCGGTGACTTCAACCCCAAGTGAAACGCGCCCCTTCCGGGCCGCAGACCTCGGCACGCTCGCCGTCATGGCCTTCAGCGGTGAAGCCCCCGACGGCGACATGCCCTATCTCCTCGCCTACTCCCTGGGCGACGGCGCGGGCGGCCCCGAGGCCTCAGCGAGGGCCATCGAGCAGCTGCTCACCAGTAACGGTCTGCCCGTCGGGGAGACGCTCCTGGACGCCTCGCGCGAGCCGAGCCTGCCGCTCACCCTCCTCGTCGAGGCCGGTCAGGCCGTCGTCACGATGCCGCACCTCAACGCTCAGTGCGTGGCGCCGCCGGAGTGGCTCGCCGCCGTGGCCGAACGCGGTTACGCCTACTTCCTGTTCGCCACCCGCGCCTGGCCCGAGGCGCAGCCCGGCAAGCCCGTCGCGCCGGAGAGCCTGACGGCCTTCGCGGGCGACGAGGAGACCCTGCTCAGCGCCGCGCACGTGCTCCTGCCCGCGCGCACCCTGCGCGGCTGATGGCCTCCACCGCGGGGCGGGGGACATACGACGAGCACGGCGCGTCGTCCCTTCGGACGGCGGGCAGCAGCCGCGCGTTCGCCCTGATGCTGGTGATCACCGGAGCCGCCGGGCTGCTCGCCGCCTGGGTCATCACGATCGACAAGTTCAAACTGCTGGAGAACCCGAACTTCGTGCCCGGGTGCAGCCTGAACCCGGTCGTCTCCTGCGGCAACATCATGAAGAGCGAGCAGGCCTCCGCCTTCGGGTTCCCCAACCCGATGCTGGGACTGGTGACGTACGGCATCGTCGTCTGCGTCGGCATGAGCCTGCTCGCCCGCGCGACCTTCCCGCGCTGGTACTGGCTCACCTTCAACGCCGGCACGCTCTTCGGCGTCGGATTCTGCACCTGGCTGCAGTTCCAGTCGCTCTACCGCATCAAC
>NZ_AUKV01000079.1:0-6734 GCF_000424945.1 Streptomyces sp. 142MFCol3.1 | reverse complement strand
CGGCGTCGTGCCCGCCCTCCGGCGAGCCGATCGCCCAGGGCACGCCCACGTCGCCGGGACCCGCGGAGAGCGTGTTGTTGGGGCCCTTGCGGAAGGTGCTGCCGATCGGATGGATCGGCGGGAGGTAGACGACGTCGAAGCCCATCGCGGCGATCGCGGGCAGCCGCTCCGCGGCCGTACGGAAGGTGCCGTGCACTGCCGGGACCGACGGGTCGCTTCCCGGCCGGCCGTTCTCCGACCGCGGGAAGAACTCGTACCAGGACCCGTACAGGGCGCGCTCACGCTCCACCAGCAGCGGCAACGGCTCGGACGACGAAACGAGTTCGCGCAGCGGGCGGCGGGCCAGGACCGCGTCGACCTCGGGGGTGAGCGCGGCGGCGAGGCGGGCCGCGGCGGGGCGGTCCACGTCGCGCAACGCGTCGACGGCGCGCAGCAGCGTGTCCCGGCGGCCCTTGCTCCGCGGCACCTGGGCGGCGGCCCGCTCGTACAGTCGCGCGCCCTCCTCCAGGACCAGTTCCGTGTCCATCCCGGCCGGGATCTTGATGCCCGCGTGGTGGCGCCAGGTGGTGACGGGGTCGCTCCACGCCTCGACCGTGTACGTCCAGCGGCCCTCCTGTCCGGCGGTCACGGTGGCGCCCCAGCGGTCGGTGCCGGGAGCCAGTTCGCGCATCGGGGTCCAGGGACCGGCGCGTCCGTCCGGGTCGCGCAGGACGACGTTGGCGGCGACCGCGTCGTGGCCCTCGCGGAAGACCGTGGCCGAGATCTCGAACGCCTCGCCGACGACCGCCTTCGCGGGCCGTCGTCCCTGGTGGACGAGCGGCCGGACGTCGAGGACGGGGATGCGCCCGACGGTCGGTCCGGACGTGCCGGCCGTCCCGCCGCCGGAGACGGCGGGTTCTGCCGCGAGGACGGCGCTGCCGGCGGGGGGTTTCTCCGCGGTGCGGGAAGGACCCTCGGCCGGGGCAGGGGGTTTCTCCGCGGTGGGGACGGTGCCCTCGGCGGGGGCGCAGGGTCGCTCCGCGACGGGCGAACCGTCCTCGGCCGCGGTGGCGGGTTTCTCCGTGGTGCGGGAACCGGCGCCGGGCCTGCCTGGTCCGGATGCGCCGGGAGTGCTCGTCGGGGGTGGCGACGTCTGGTGCGTTGCGGGCATGACCGCTCCTGTCCGCGTCAACGTGGGTGGGCGGATGAGGGTGTGGGGAGGTGGGGCCTGCGGGGTGTACCGGAGGAGCCTTCCCACCCTATGCGGGTGCGCATTCCGGCACTTTGTTAACTACTCGCGCGTATGTCTACGCACAAGACCGGCCTCGTCCAGTGCGGGCGAGGCCGGTCCCGTACGGCCGTGTCACCGGGTTCCTGACACGGTCCTACCAGGCTCGATCGACGTGCAGGAGTTTGTTCGGTGAACCGGGACCGGCGCCCGAAATCCTTCCCGGAACGGCCTGTTTCACCAGTGCTTTGGATACTTGCGCCGGGGTGGCCTTCTTGTGGCCGGCCAGGTACAGGGCTGCCGCGCCCGCGACGTGCGGGCTCGCCATGGACGTGCCGGAGAAGGTCGCGGTGCCCGTGTCGCTCGCGTACGAGGCCGAGGTGATCGCCACGCCCGGGGCGAACAGGTCCAGCGCGGAACCGGTGTTCGAGAAGCCGGCCCGTGTGTCGGTCCGGTCGCTCGCGCCGACCGTGAGGGCCTGGCCGACCCGAGCCGGGGAGTACAGGGCGGCCGGAAGCCCGTCGTTGCCCGCCGCGACCGCGTAGGTGACGCCGGAGGCGATGGAGTTGCGTACGGCGGCGTCCAGTTGGGCGTTCGCGTGCCCGCCCAGACTGAGGTTGGCGACGGCCGGCTTCTTCGCGTGCCTGGTCACCCAGTCGATGCCGGCGATCACCTGCGCGGTGGTGCCCGCCCCGTTGTTGTCGAGGACGCGTACCGCGACGACCTTCGCCTTCTTGGCGACGCCGTACCTGGTGCCCACGACGGTTCCGGCGACGTGCGTGCCGTGGCCGTTGCCGTCCTTCGCCGTGCGGTCGTTGTCCACGAAGTCCCAGCCGTAGCCGGCCCGGCCGCCGAAGTCCTTGTGCGTGATCCGGATGCCCGTGTCGATGACGTACGCCGTCACCCCGGCGCCCGCCGACCCGAGCCAGGTGTAGCTCTTGTCGACCGGCAGGTTCCGCTGGTCGATCCGGTCCAGGCCCCACGAGGGCGGGTTCTTCTGGACGTGGTCGAGCGCCACCCGGGTGTCCTGCACGACCGAGGCGACGCGGGAGTCCGCCGCGAGCCGCCGGGCCTGCTCCTCGCCCACCCGCACGGCGAAACCGTTCAGGGCCGTGCCGTAGGCGTGACTGATTCTCGCTCCGTACTTCGCGGCGATGTCCTTTCCCACCGACGACGGAGCCTTCGTTCCCCCCTTGAGCGTCACGATGTAGCTGCCGCTGACGGAGCCGGGTGCGCCGGCCCCGAGTATCCGGCCCTGCGGGGCGGCGTGCGCGGGTGGGGCGATGGCCGAAAGCACCGCGGCCGTCGTGACCGCGGTGAGACCCGCCGCCCAGCGCAGACGCCTCTTTCCCGTCCGTGCCATGGCTTGAGTTCCCCTCCTCGACTCGGCGTCCGGAGGCCGGACCGGCCGGTGTGGACCAGGCCCGGACGTACGCCACGTGGCGAGCCTCTCGTGCGGTGTGAAGCGCCACAAGGCCGCCCAGGCGGGCGGAATCGGCCATATCGGCCGTGAAGCGCACGTGAAGGTTGCGGCGAGTTTCCGCCGATGTCATGCAGTACGCCCGTTCGGGGGCGGCCTTCGAGGCGCCGTAGAGGTGGCGGCGCCGTGGCCGGTACCGTCGGGAGTGGTCTTCCGAGGGACCACTCGGCACCACCCGTAATTGAGGTACCCCGACCGCGATCGACCGGCCCGCGCCAGCGGCGCCGGTCCAGGCGCAAAGAGGTGCAGCCTGTGAAGGCGATCCGCAGATTCACCGTACGTCCCGTACTTCCCGAAGCCCTTCACCCGCTCAGTGACCTGGCGCGCAATCTCCGCTGGTCCTGGCATGCCGAGACCCGTGACCTGTTCCAGTCCGTCGACCCGGAGCGCTGGACCGCCTCCGGCGGTGACCCCGTACGCCTGCTCGGCAGCGTGCCGCCGGCCCGGCTGGCGCAGCTCACCCAGGACGAGGGCTTCCTGAACCGGCTCGCGACGGTCGCCGACGACCTGCGCGAGTATGTGACCGGCGACCGCTGGTACCAGCAGCAGGTCTCCGAACTTCCCGCCGCCATCGCCTATTTCTCGCCCGAGTTCGGCGTCACCGCCGCGCTGCCGCAGTACTCCGGCGGCCTCGGCATCCTCGCCGGCGACCACCTCAAGGCGGCCAGCGACCTGGGCGTCCCGCTGATCGGCGTGGGACTGCTCTACCGGCACGGCTATTTCCGCCAGTCCCTGTCCCGCGACGGCTGGCAGCAGGAGCACTATCCGGTCCTCGACCCGAACGAACTGCCCCTGGTGCCGCTGCGTGAACCCGACGGCACCCTCGCCCAGGTCTCCCTGGCCCTGCCCGGCGGCCGGGCGCTGCGGGCCCGCATCTGGCTGGCCCAGGTGGGCCGCGTCCCCCTCCTGATGCTCGACTCCGACGTCGAGGAGAACGACTTCGGCGAGCGCGGCGTGACCGACCGGCTGTACGGCGGCGGCAGCGAACACCGTCTGCTCCAGGAGATGCTCCTCGGCATAGGAGGTGTGCGCGCGGTACGGACGTACTGCCGGCTCACCGGCCACGCCCCGCCCGAGGTTTTCCACACGAACGAGGGCCACGCGGGCTTCCTCGGCCTGGAGCGCATCGCCGAACTCACCGACGGGGGACTCGGCTTCGAGGCCGCCCTGGAAGCGGTCAGGGCGGGCACCGTCTTCACCACGCACACCCCCGTCCCGGCGGGGATCGACCGCTTCGACCGCGAGCTGGTGGCCCACCACTTCGGCCCCGACGCCGAACTCCCGCGCATCGACGTCGAACGCGTCCTGGGCCTCGGCATGGAGACCTACCCGGGAGGCGAGCCGAACCTCTTCAACATGGCCGTGATGGGGCTGCGCCTCGGCCAGCGCGCGAACGGCGTCTCCCTGCTGCACGGCCAGGTCAGCCGGGAGATGTTCGCGGGCCTGTGGCCGGGCTTCGACCCCGAGGAGGTCCCGATCACCTCCGTCACCAACGGCGTGCACGCACCGACATGGGTGGCGCCCGAGGTGTTCCGGCTGGGCACCCGCCAGATCGGCGGCAGGCGCACCGAGGACGCGCTGACCGTCGGCGGCTCGGACCGCTGGGACGCGGTGGCCGAGATCGAGGACCAGGAGATCTGGGACCTGCGGCGGGTCCTGCGCGAGCAGCTGGTCGTGGAGGTGCGCGAGCGCCTCTACGCGTCCTGGCGCCAGCGCGGCGCGGGCACGGCCGAACTCGGCTGGATCGACGGCGTACTGGACCCGGACGTCCTGACGATCGGCTTCGCGCGCCGCGTCCCGTCGTACAAGCGGCTCACCCTGATGCTGCGTGACCGCGACCGTCTCATGGACCTCCTCCTGCACGCCGAACGTCCGGTGCAGATCGTCGTCGCGGGCAAGGCCCACCCCGCGGACGACGGCGGCAAACGTCTGGTCCAGGAGCTGGTCCGGTTCGCCGACGACCCGCGGGTTCGCCACCGGATCGTCTTCCTCCCGGACTACGGCATGGCGATGGCGCAGAAGCTGTACCCCGGCTGCGACATCTGGCTGAACAACCCGCTGCGTCCGCTGGAGGCCTGCGGCACGAGCGGCATGAAGGCGGCCCTCAACGGCTGCCTCAACCTGTCCGTCCTGGACGGCTGGTGGGACGAGTGGTTCCAGCCGGACTTCGGCTGGGCGATCCCGACCGCGGACGGCACGGCGACCGACGACGACCGCCGGGACGACCTTGAGGCGGCGGCCCTCTACGACCTCCTCGAACAGCGTGTGGCACCCCGCTTCTACGAGCGCGGCCGGGACGGGCTGCCCGACCGCTGGATCGAGATGGTCCGCAGGACGCTGACGCACCTCGGTCCGAAGGTGCTCGCCGGCCGGATGGTGCGCGAGTACGTGGAGCGGCTGTACACGCCGGCGGCGCGCGCGCACCGCGCGCTCACTCCGGACACCGCCCGCGAGCTGGCGGACTGGAAGTCCCGCGTCCGGTCCGCCTGGCCGCAGGTCACCGTCGACCACGTGGAGGCCTCGGCCGCCACCACGACCGCCGAACTGGGCACCACGCTCTCGCTGCGCGTCCGCGTCGGACTCGGTGATCTCGCCCCCGACGACGTCGAGGTCCAGGCCGTGGCCGGCCGCGTCGACACGGACGACCGCATCGCGGACGCGGTGTGCGTGCCGCTGAAACCCGCGGGCGGGCCGGACCTGGAGGGGCGCTGGGTCTACGAGGGGCCGCTGTCCCTGGACCGCACGGGTCCCTTCGGCTACACGGTCCGCATCCTGCCCGCGCACCGGCTGCTCGCGTCCAGCGCGGAACTGGGCCTGGTGACGGTGCCCTCCGAGGAGACCGGGGAGGGAGCGGGTCTGCTCATGCGATGAGTACCGGGGGCTTCACTCGTCCAGGCCCGCGCACAGGCGGCGCAGCACCTTGCCGCACCGCTGGGCGTAGGCGTGCTGGAGCCCCCGCGTCGCCGGTCCGCCCGCGCGGGCGTACCACTTGGCCGGACGGCTGAAGGCGGTGATCGTCAGCCAGACGGTCCCGTCGCCGGTGCGGTCGACGACGAACGCCTCCTCGCCGCACTCGGGATGGCCGGACAGCGTGCCGTAGGCCCAGGCGGTGCGCCGGTGCTCCTCGGCCGTCCAGACCACACGGCAGGGGGCCTTGATGGGGCCGAGGCCGACGGTCACGTCGACGCCGGGGGCCGCCTTGTCGGCGTCGGAGGTGATGCCGACGCCGAGGGCGCGGTGCATCTCCCAGGTCATCAGGGCGTCGGAGGCGCGGCGGAAGACGGCCTCGCCCTCACCTATCCGGGCGCGCACGTGCAGTCGGCGGAAGCCCGGCGGGCAGCGGTCCTCGCGGGTCGCGCCCACGTCCTCGTACGTGTAGGGCATGGGGGACAGCGTAAGGCGGCACCCGGAGCAGCCCTCGCTCCGGGTGCCGCCTCGGCCGGCGGGCCGCGGACTAGTTCACGTTGACCGCGGACCAGGCCGCGGCGACCGTCTTGTACTCCGTGCTGGTGGAGCCGTACAGGGCCGACGCCGCGGAGAGCGTGGCGGTGCGGGCGCCCGAGTACTTGGTCGTCGACGTCATGTAGGTCGTCAGCGCCTTGTACCAGATCTGCAGGGCCTTGGCCCGGCCGATGCCGGTGACCGTGGTGCCGTTGGACGTCGGGGAGTTGTAGCTGACCCCGTTGATCGTCTTGGCGCCGCTGCCCTCCGAGAGGAGGTAGAAGAAGTGGTTGGCGACACCCGACGAGTAGTGCACGTCGAGGTTGCCGACACCGGAGGACCAGGAGTCGGCGGAGCCGCCGTCCTCGCTGGGCTTGTCCATGTAGCGCAGCGGGGTGCCGTCGCCGTTGATGTCGATCTTCTCGCCGATGAGGTAGTCGCCCACGTCGGAGGAGTTCGCCGCGTAGAACTCGACGCCGGTGCCGAAGATGTCGGAGGTCGCCTCGTTCAGGCCGCCGGACTCGCCGCTGTAGTTGAGGCCCGCGGTGTTGGAGGTGACGCCGTGGCTCATCTCGTGGCCGGCCACGTCCAGCGAGGTCAGCGGGT
>NZ_AUKV01000078.1:0-7265 GCF_000424945.1 Streptomyces sp. 142MFCol3.1 | reverse complement strand
CCCGGTGCGCCGGAGTTCGCGCCTGCGCCGCGGCCGGTCGCCGCGCCGGAGCCGCAGCCCGGGCCGGAGCCGCAGCAGCGGCCCGCGGCGGTGCTTCGGCCCGAGCCGGACGTGTCGTCCGCGGCCGGTCCCGCCCCTGTGCGGGAACCCGAGCACGCGCCGGCGTCGCGGCCGGAGTTCGGGCCTGCACCGGGGCCGGTCGCCGTGCCGGAGCCGCTCCGTGCGCCGGAGCCGACACCTGCCCCTGCCCCTGCCGCCGCGCCTGCGCCGGAGCCGCAGCAGCGGCCCGCCGCGGTCGTGCGGCCCGAGTCGGGTGCGGCTTCCGGGACCGAGCCCGCTCCGGCGTCCGCGCCGCAGCCGCATTCCGAGGTGGCGCCCGCGCCCCTGCGGGACCCGCAGTCCGCGCTGCGTCCGCTGCCCGAGACGGCACCGGTGTCCCTGCCTGTCACACAGGAGTTCAGGCCCGTGCAGCAGCCGCAGCGGCCCGAGCCGGACGTGCCGCCCGCGGCCGTCCCCGCCCCGGAAGGGGCTCCCGCGTCCGCTCCCGTCGCGCAGCCCGCGCCTGCCGTGGCGGAGTCCGGGCCCGCGTCGCAGCCGGTCCGCGCGTCGGAGTCCGAGCACGGGTCCGGGCCGCGGGCGACTGCCGTGCCGGAGCCGCAGGCCGCTCCCGTGCAGTCGCCCGCTGCCGTGCTGCGCTCCGAGCCGGCCCCCGCGCCTGCTCCGGCCCCCGCGCCGCAGCCCGTCGCGGAGGGGCCCACGCCCGCGACGTTCGTGCTGCGTGCCGTGCCGGAGCCGAAGCCGCTGCCGGGGAGCGCGGCGACGCACGTACTGCGTGCCGTGCCCGAGTCGGCCGCCGGTGCGGTGGCCGCGCCGACGGGGGAGTTCGGGCCGGCACCGGTGTCCGAGCCCGCACCCGCACGCAAGGCCGCCACCGAGTCCGCGCCCCTGCTGGACGCGGATCCCGAGCCGGAGCCGAAGCCCGCTCCCGTGCGCGGCTTCGACGCCGTCGCAGAGGCCGTGCTCGACCAGGCGCCGGAGGGCGACGGCTCGCCGCAGGTCCTCCAGGAGCCCGTGGCACGGATCAACGAGGCCGTGAAGATGGGCCGGATCGAGGCGGCCGCGGGCATGGCGGAACAGGCCGTCGCGGAGGCGTCGCACTCGCTCGGCCAGGAGCACCCCGAGGTGCTGAAACTGCGCGAACTGACCGCGTACATCGCCTACTTGGCGGGTGACGCGCTCCGGTCCTTCCACCTGTCGCTGGACCTGGCGCAGGTCCGCCGGCGCCACCGCGACCCGCGCGCCGCGTACGGCAACGTGCAGAGCGCGGCGGCGGCCTGGCGCGCCGTCCGTGACCCGCTGCAGGGTCTGCACCTGGGACGTGACCTGATCGGCGTGTGGGCGGAGCTCGCGGCCGACGGCGGTCCCGCCGCCGAGGACATCGAGCAGCTCGAGTCGGCGCGTACCCGCATGGGCCGCCTGTCCGAGCGCGCCCGTGTCATGGCCGACAACCCCTACGCGCAGACGCCTCGGGCCCATGGTCAGTGACGGCCGGGGCGCACGGCGCGGTCCCGCGGGGCGAGGAGGGGACCGGCCCGGCGCGGGCGCGGCCGGCGCGTCCGGAGCCGGGGTCGCCGGGCTCGGGGCGTCCCGCGCCGGGGAGCCGGGTGCCGGGGCGGACCGGGCCGCCGCGGCCCGCCGCCGCTCCCCTCGGCCGCGAACGCGGCCGGGCCGCCCGGGTGCCCGCGCCCCACAGGTCGGCGACCCGGTCCCGCGTACCGAGGTGACCGTCAACGAGCTGACCGGCACCATGAGTTGGCGCACACTCACGCCGGGCGGCGCCGGAAGGCGGGGCCGCACCGATCGCTCGGCGACGCCCGCGGGACCGCGGGGCGCAGCCCCGATCCCGACGCCCCCGGCCGCCGTACGGGCCGCGGTCGACGTCCACGTCGAGTCGCTCGGCGCGGGCGAGTTGCAGCATCACCTGGCCCGGGTCGGCGCCCTGCGCTCGCGCGTCGCGGCCGACGTCGCCCTCGGCGGGCGCGTACCGGCGGTGGTCGCCGCCAGAATGCGTTCGGTCTCCACGCCGGCCGCCGCCCACGCGCTCACTGCGGAACGTACCGATGCAGTGCGGGAGTTGGGCCGAAAGGCGCCCGCGGCGAGGTTGGTGACCCCCGTGGCGGCCCCGGCACGGCCACCGGCCGCGCCGCCGCCGGGGCCGCGGCGCTGACCGGGATGCCTGCCTAGGACGACAGCGCCCACACCGCATGGGCGAGGGCGTCGCCGTTGCGGTCCAGCGCGGTGTCGTCGATGTTCGACGTCGTGTCGCAGGAGGAGTGGTAGCAGCGGTCGAACGGCCGGCCCGCCGTACCGCCCCACTTCGTGGCCTGAGCCGTCGTCTTGACGTAGTCGGCGCCGCTGAAGAGGCCGCCGACCGGGATGCCGGCGTTTTTGAAGGGGGCGTGGTCGGAGCGGCCGTCGCCCTCGGTCTCCGGCTCGGTCGCGATGCCCAGGCCCGTGAAGTAGTCCTTGAAGGTCTTCTCGATGGCGGGGTCGTCGTCGTAGACGAAGTAGCCGGGGTTCGGGGAGCCGATCATGTCGAAGTTCAGATAGCCGCTGATCTTCGAGCGGTTCGCGGAGGAGAGGTTGTTGACGTAGTACCGGGAGCCGACCATGCCGAGCTCCTCGGCGCCCCACCAGGCGAACCGGAGGTGTTTGGTGGGCTTGTACTGCGCGCGGGACACGGCGAGCGCCGTCTCCAGGACGGCCGCGGACCCGGACCCGTTGTCGTTGATGCCGGGCCCCGCGGTCACGCTGTCCAGGTGGGATCCGGTCATGACGACCTGATTGGAGTCGCCGCCGGGCCAGTCGGCGATCAGGTTGTAGCCGGTGCGTCCGGACGAGGTGAACTGCTGGAGGGTCGTGGTGAACCCGGCCGCGTCCAGCTTCGCCTTCACGTAGTCGATGGACGCCTTGTAACCGGTGCGGCCGTGCGCCCGGTTGCCGCCGTTGGCGGTGGCGATGGACTGCAACTGCGCGAGGTGCGCCTTGACGTTGGCGACGGGGAGGTCGGGGGCGGCGGCCGCGGCGGGGGACACGGGTGCCGCGCCGGCTATGGAACCGGTGGTGAGGAGGGTGGTGGCCGCCACGACGGCAGCGGCGACGGCACGTCCGGGAACGGAGAGCTTCATGTGGGGGGCTCCGAATTCCGCAGTGAGTGGGGAGCCCGATGGTGGGGGTGAGGCTGACGCTCCGTCAAGAGCGGAATCCGGTCACCCCCGTCCGCATACCGGAACGCCGCGGTGCCGCGCGTCCGAAGTCACGGGCCCCGCGTGTGTCCCCCTAGTGCACGCAGAACTCGTTCCCCTCCGGGTCGGCCATCACCACCCACTCGCCGGCCGGTTCCTTCGTGTGCCGCAGCACGCTCGCCCCCAGCTCCGTCAGCCGCTCGACCTCGGCCGCGCGCTCTCCCGGCGCCGGGTGCAGATCGAGATGGAGCCGGTTCTTGACGGTCTTGGCCTCCGGCACGCGCTGGAAGAGCAGCCGCCGGCCGAGACCGGTGCCGCTGTCCTCGTCGTACGGGTCGTCCGGATGGCGCACGGCGATCAGGTCCCGGAAGGCCGCGCGGCCGTGGAAGTCGACGGTGGCCTCGGCCGGCAGCGCGCCGATGTTCAGCAGCCGTTCCACCAGCGCGCTGTTGTCCTCGGCCCGGTAGTGGAGCGCGGCGGCCCAGAAGTCGGCCTGGGCGTGCGGGTCGGAGGCGTCGACGACGAGTTTCCAGTGCAGAGGAGTGGGCGTCATGGCGGGCATCCTGCCAGTCGGCCGGCGGTTCGGGGGCCGGGCCGCCGAACCGGTCCCGCGGCCGGACGACGCGGTGCCCGAGCGGCACCCCCTACGCGTGCTCGCGCGGGGCGGTGACCGTGCCGGCGTCCGGGGCGGTGCCGGGGCTCACGACGGCGTCCGCGCCGGTGACGACCTCGGTCCCCACGGCGATCTCCGCGGCCTCGGCGACCTCGGCCGGCGAGGGGCGGCCGGCGTTCCGCAGCTGGCGGGCCGCCCGCCGCGCGGTGCGCAGCGCGTCGAAGGTGAGCAGCGACAGCGCGAGCCAGACCAGCGCGAACCCGGCCCAGCGCTCGGGCGGCATGGCCTCGTGGAAGTAGAGGATGCCGAGCAGGAACTGGAAGACCGGTGCGAGGTACTGCAACAGGCCCAGCGTCGACAGCGGCACGCGGATCGCCGCCGCCCCGAAGCAGACGAGGGGGAGCGCCGTCACCACGCCGGTCGCGGCGAGCAGCAGGGCGTGCCCGCCGCCCTGGGCGGCGAAGGTCGCGTCTCCCCGGGAGCCCAGCCACACCAGGTAGGCCACCGCGGGCAGGAACTGGATCGCGGTCTCGGCGGCGAGCGACTCGATGCCGCCGAGGTTGACCTTCTTCTTCACCAGACCGTAGGTGGCGAAGGAGAAAGCGAGACAGAGGGAGATCCACGGCGGCCGGCCGTAGCCGATGGTGAGCACGAGGACCGCGCTGAAGCCGACGCCGACGGCCGCCCACTGCACGGGCCGCAGCCGTTCCTTGAGGATGAGGACGCCCATCGCGATGGTGACGAGCGGGTTGATGAAGTAGCCGAGCGACGCCTCGACCACGTGTCCGCTGTTGACCGCCCAGATGTAGACGCCCCAGTTGACCGTGATGACGGCCGCGGCGATGGTGATCAGACCCAGCCTGCGCGGCTGCCGCAGCAGTTCGCCCGCCCAGGCCCAGCGCCGCATGACCAGCAGCGCGATGCCGACCACGCCGAGGGACCAGACCATCCGGTGGGCGAGGATCTCGACCGCCCCGGCGGGCTTCAGCAACGGCCAGAAGAGGGGGACGAGCCCCCACATGCCGTACGCCGCGAAGCCGTTCAGCAGACCTACGCGCTGCTCGCTCTTCGACGTCGCGGCCACCGCTGCCTCCTTCTCGTGTGACCGCCGCTCTCGTGCGGCGGAAGCCTCGAAGAAGGTAGCGCCGAGGACCCCTGCGTGTCATGCCCGTATCGCCATACGGTCATGACAGGCAGGGGTGGCGGCGACGGGACCCCGGGGACGCGGGGTTCAGCCCTTCAGCGCCGCCTTGATCGACTCGGCGAGCGGGGTGGTCGGGCGGCCGATGAGGCGGGACAGGTCGCCGCTGGTTCCGGCGAGCAGCCCGCGCTCCACGGCCGCGTCGACGTCCACGAGGATCGCCGCGAACGGCTCGGGCAGACCCGCGCCGGTGAGAATGCCCTGCAGCACCTCGCCGGGCACGTTGTTGTACACGATCTCCCGGCCCGTCTGGGCACTCAGCTCGGCCGCGTACTCGGCCAGGCTCCATGCCGTGTCGCCGCTCAGCTCGTACGTCTTGTTCTCGTGCCCCTCGCCGGTCAGCACGGCGACCGCCGCCGCCGCGTAGTCGGCACGGGACGCGGAGGCGATGCGGCCCTCGCCGGCGGAGGCGACGACGGCGTCGTGCTCCAGCACCGGGGCGAGGTTCTCGGTGTAGTTCTCGTGGTACCAGCCGTTGCGCAGGAAGGTGTACGGCAGGCCGGAGTCGAGGATCGCCTGCTCGGTGCCCTTGTGGTCGTCCGCCAGCTCGAAGTCGGCCGCCGGCCCGCCCAGCACACCGGTGTACGCGAGCTGCGCGACCCCGGCATCCTTCGCGGCGTCGATCACGGCGGTGTGCTGCGGGATGCGCTGCCCGACCGCGTTGCCGGAGATCAGCAGCACCCTGTCGCCGGCGGCGAAGGCGCCCTTCAGGGTCTCGGGCACGCTGTAGTCGGCCACGCGCAGCTCGACGCCGCGGGCGGCGAGGTCGGTGGCCTTCTCCTCGCTGCGGACGACGGCCACGATCTCGGACGCCGGGACCTTCTCCAGCAGGCCGTCGATGACGTGACGGCCGAGGTGTCCGGTGGCTCCGGTGACGACGATGCTCATGAGTGAACTCCTTGTGGGGTGGTCTGACACTCACCCTAGGGGGTGCACTAACTCTGCGAAAGTACCAACTTTCAAGTAAGGTACTGGCATGGCAGTAAGTACCGGAGCAGCAGAGAACAAGTACACCGTCGGCGAGGCGATGTGCCCCTATCGCCTGGTGCTGGAGCACGTCACCAGCCGCTGGGGCGTCCTCGTCCTGATCGAGCTCCTGGAGCGCCCGTTCCGCTTCAGCGAGCTGCGCCGCGCGATCGGGCGGGTCAGCGAGAAGATGCTGACGCAGACCCTGCAGACGCTGGAGCGCGACGGGCTGGTCCACCGCGACGCCAAACCGGTCATCCCGCCGCGCGTCGACTACTCGCTCACCGACCTGGGGCGTGAGGCCGCGGTGCAGGTGAAGGCCCTCGCGTCGTGGACCACGGAGCGCATGGGCGACGTGGAGCAGGCCCGCCGCACCTACGACGAGGCCCGGGAGGCGAGCTCCCGGGCCTCGTGAAGGGCATGACCCACCGCGCGGCGGCCGCGTCTCAGCCGACGACGGTCCAGGTGTCCCCGCCGGCGAGAAGTGTGGCGAGGTCGCCCTTGCCGTTCTGTTCGATGGCGGTGTCGAGCTGGTCGGCCATCTGGGTGTCGTAGACGGGGCGGTCGACGGCGCGCAGGACGCCGATGGGGGTGTGGTGCAGGGTGTGGGGGTCGGCGAGGCGGGAGAGGGCGAAGGCGGTGGTGGGGGAGGGGGAGTGGGCGTCGTGGACGAGGATGTCGGCTTCGTTGTCGGGGGTGACGGTGACGATGTCCAGGTCGCCGGTGTGGGGGTTGCGGATGACGCCGCGGGTGTTGTCGGTGCCGAAGCGGATGGGCCGGCCGTGTTCGAGGCGGATGACGGCTTCCTGGGCCTGTTGCTGGTCCTTGAGGGCGTCGAAGGCGCCGTCGTTGAAGATGTTGCAGTTCTGGTAGATCTCGACGAGGGCGGTGCCGGGGTGGGCGGCGGCCTGGCGCAGGACGTCGGTGAGGTGTTTGCGGTCGGAGTCGATGGTGCGGGCGACGAAGGAGGCTTCGGCTCCGAGGGCGAGGGAGACGGGGTTGAAGGGGGCGTCGAGGGAGCCCATGGGGGTGGATTTGGTGATCTTGCCGATTTCGCTGGTGGGGCTGTACTGGCCTTTGGTGAGGCCGTAGATGCGGTTGTTGAAGAGCAGGATCTTGAGGTTGACGTTGCGGCGCAGGGCGTGGATGAGGTGGTTGCCGCCGATGGAGAGGGCGTCGCCGTCGCCGGTGACGACCCAGACGGACAGGTCGCGGCGGGAGGAGGCGAGTCCGGTGGCGA
>NZ_AUKV01000077.1:0-8441 GCF_000424945.1 Streptomyces sp. 142MFCol3.1 | reverse complement strand
GACACGGTTCTGGTACCGGACCCGGGCTTTCCCGGACACCGCCATGCCGTGGAGGCGCTGGGCCGCAGCCCCCTGGTCTATCCGGTGCCCGATCCCTCGGGAGACTGGTTGATGCGACTGGAGTCCCTGGCCGCTGAGGCGCAGGCCCTGATCTGGCTGAGCCCGAACAATCCCACCGGTGAGGTGCCCCTGGAGGCGGACTGCCGCGCGGTGGCCGACATCGCCGCCCACCGCGGGCTGTTCCTGATCAGCGATGAGGTCCATCACGACCTCGTCTGGGCGGGCACGCATGCCAGCCCGCTGCCCTTCGCACAGCCGGACCGGCGCGCCGCTGTGTGGAGCGCGTCGAAGTCCCTGAGGCTGGCGGGGTGGCGGGTAGGCTGCGCGGTCAGTCCGCCCAAGAGCGCGCAGCGGATCGCACGCACAGTGGGAGCACTGACGGTGGCTGCATCCTTGCCGGCCCAGGTCGCCTGCAACGCTGCGGTGGGCGACTACGGCGCAGTGCTCCGCCAGTCACGGGACAACGTCCTGCCCAATCTGCAGTATGCGGTGGATGTGCTCCATCCGCTGGTGGTGATGCCGCGCAGCGGTGTGTGCCTGTGGGTGGACATCGGGGTGACGAAATTGAGCAGCAAAGAGTTCGCACTGCTGTGCCGGGAACAAGCCGGACTACGCGTGTGGCCCGGGGACCGCTTCGGGCCAGCAGGTGCCCGGCATGTGCGGATATGCCTGGGGCTTCCCCAGGACATGGCCCAAAGGGCCGTGCACCGGCTGGCTGAACTGCTGAGACCATATACGTAGCAGGAGACCTCGCCGTCTCCGGTAAGGAAGAGGAACGTGACCATTGACAAGGTCGGTGCGGTCATCCTCAACGACCAGGGCCAGATGTTGGTGGTGCGCAAGCACGTACCGGGCCGCCACACCTTCATCATTCCCGGCGGCCAGCGTGAGACCGGCGAGAGCGACGAGCAGACCTGCCGCCGTGAACTGCTTGAGGAGCTCGGCACGCAGGTCGTGGCCATGGACTACTTCGGGACGTACGAGGAGCCCTCTGAGTTCGAGGACGCAGCATTGCGGGCAACTGTCTACCGTGTCGAGATCAAAGGGGATCCCACACCGACCAGCGAGATCGTTGAACTGGCATGGGTTGACGGTGCCTCACTTGCCGCGGGAGTGGAAGTGGGCAGCGTGGTGGCGCGCCATGTCCTGCCACGGCTCGTGGGCGAAGGGCTGGTCAAACCCGCGTGACTGCAGGCAGGCTCGCGACCCCAAGCCCCTTCGCGGGCGTGGGCGCAGGCGGGGCATGGCAGGAACCGCATCGTGAAAATCACGGTGTCCGGCCTCACTGCTGCAGGCAAGACGACCCACGCTAGGCGTCTGGCGGACGAACTGGGCCTGCCCTACTTCAGCGCCTCGCAGATCGTGTCCCGGCTCAGCGGGCAGCCTGGCCCCTGGTCACCACGGACCGATGCGGTCCGCGCGGAGCGGGACATCGACGCAGAAGTCGACCGCCGTATCACCCGTCTGTTCGAGACAGCCCCTGCAGGGGTCTTCGACGCCTGGGCGCTGCCCTGGCTGACAGCCGCTCCGGCCCTTCGGGTCTGGATCGAGTCCGACCTGCCCAGCAGGGTCAGAAAGGCGTACGTCAGCGAGCTCCGCCGCGGCCGGGTGCCGGACGAGCAAGGGGTGCAGGAACTCGTCAACGCCAAGGACAGGTTCTCCCAGCAGCAGTTCAAAGTCCGCCACAAATTTGACCTCTTCATGGATCACGACATCTTCGACATCGTGATCGACAATTCTGCGTACATCCCCGTTGCTTCGATCGCTGCGTCTGACCACGGAATCGAAAGCTTCCATCCGGTGTTCCTGGAAAGAATAGTTCGCACCGCAGGGCTCAGCATGCCCTGAGCTCCCCTGTACCCAGACCGCCCGGACCGTCCAGACCGGTCCGGGCACCATGAACCTAGGAGCGGGCGATGCAACAGCCTGACGTCGCGGTCATGTTCTCCGGGGGCCGGGATTCCTCGCTGGCCGTCGTCCGCTACTGCATGACGCAGACGAGGGTCCGCCTTCTCCGTTTCTCCACAGGGCTGGGCATCCCGTCAGAACTGCCGGCAATACGCGAAGCGGAACTGCGAGCGGCTTTCCCTGAAATGATCCACGAACAGACGCCGGTCCTCTCCGCCTACGGCATCGTCCGCCGGCTGGCATTGGCCGACATCGAAGAAGATTTCCGCAGGTTCGCCGGCAAGAACCTCGTACTGCTGGGTGAAAAACTGGCCCTGCACTGCGCCGCGACCGTCCACTGCCTCCGCAATTCCGTCACCGTCCTCGCCGACGGGACAACCGGATACCAGGCAGATCTCCCCGAACAGCGCCATGTGGCCATCAAATTCTTCCATGACCTGGCCCAGCACTTCGGCATCACCTACGAGACACCGGTTCTCGACTGCACAAGCAGCCAGGAAGTACGGTTCGGTCTCCTCGAGGCAGGCCTGTCGACCAAGTCCCTCGAAGGGATCTCCATGTTCGCCGACACTTTCAGCTACGCAGCCGACGAGACAGTGGCTGACTACCTCGCGGCCAAGCGCCAGACAGCAGTCGAGTACATCGAGCGCCACATCCCCACCAGCCGGACCGGCCGCCTGCCCCAGCAACCACACGGCAGCCTGGAGCAGGACTGCGAAAGAGCATAGACAGCGATCCCCCTCGACGACGCCGCCCCAAAACGCCTGGCGATCTCCGCGCGGCCCGGGACACCTCTCAGCGGCACGTCTGGGTGCGGAAGATGCCCAGGCCAGTGCCGTGCGGCTCGCCTCGCTTCGCGATCACGGGGCGGATTCCACGTTGCCAGAGCAGGCGGCGGTACTTGTCGTGGTCGTAGCCGCGGTCAGCCAGCAGCGCGTCCGGCCGCCGACGCGGTCTGCCGACCCGCCCCGCAACGGCCGGGATCTTGTCGAGCAGAGGCAGGAGCTGGGTGACGTCATTACGGTTTCCACCGGTCAGCGACACCGCGAGCGGGATGCCCTGCCCGTCGGTGATGATGTGGTGCTTGCTGCCCGGACGTGCGCGGTCGACCGGGCTGGGTCCGCTTTTGGGCCCCTGCGTGCGGCCCGGACGTGGGAGGAGTCGATCACCGCCCGGGACCAGTCCAACTAGTGGCTTGTCACGCAGCCTTGGTCGGGTATTGGGTCCACTGGCGGATCGGTGAGTCGGGGGCGAAGTTGGTCTTGGGTTGCGTGTGAGTGTTGCGCCAGCGCACGTAGGCGGCGATGGCGGTGTTCTGCTCGTCGTGGCTGCGGTGGTCGGTGCCGTTGAGTGCGAAGTAGCGCAGGGCCGCGAACTCGGCCTCGATCCAGTTCAGCCAGGATCCGTAGGTCGGCAGGAAGACCAGCTCGACTTGGTGGTCGGCCGCCCAGGCGCGGACCTTGGCGTGTTTGTGCGGGGAGAAGTTGTCCAGCACCACATACAGCTTCTGGTCGGGCCAGCGGGCCCGCAGGGCCTTGAGCAGGCCGAGGAACTCCCGCCAGCGTTTGCGCGGGCGGATGCGGTAGTACAGCTTGCCGGTGGCCAGATCGAGGGCGGCGAGCATGTGCCTCACACCGCCGTAACGGTTGTAGGTGGCTCGTAACCTGCGCGGACGCCTCACCGGACCCCATGCCTTGCCCTTGCGTGGCATCAGGTTCAGCGGGCCGAACTCGTCGACGCATATCACCCGCCCGTCCGCCGGTGAGGTGTCGTAGAGCGCCAGGATGCGGTGCATCTTGGCGATGAACTTCCGGGTCGGTGGACGCCTTCCACGTGGTGGTGGTCTTCCGGGAGACCTTGCCCGCGCGCAGGATCCGGCGCAGGGTCTCCCGGCTGATGGCGGCGGTCACCTTCTGCCTGACCAGATGGTCGGCGAGCTTGCTCAGGCTCCAGGTGGAGAACGCGGTGATCTTCCAGTCGGCGGGGGACGTCCGGGCGATCAGGCAGATGTGCTCGCGCACCTCGTCATTGATCGTTTTGGGGCGTCCCCCGCTCCATTTTGGGTCCAGCGCGTCGAACCCCCGCTCGTTGAAGGCATGGATGACCTCACGGACGTAGTCCTGGCCGACCTGCATCAGCGTGGTGATGTCCTTGACCGTCTGGCCCTGCGCGGACATCAGCACCACGATCGCCCGGCGGAGTTTCACCGGGTCCTTCGCGGTGCGGCTGATCCGCTGCAGCCGGCGGCCCTCCTCCATACTCACCGGCCGGACGAACACACTCGGCGGGCGTCCCACAACCACCTCCAAGATCAGGTCTTGGAGGTGGTCTGCTGGCTCACGGGCAGCGGGTCGATTACCCGGCCAAGGCTGCGTGACAAGCCACTAGCCAGCGAGGAAGACAGTGGCGAGGAAGGCGGCCCGGCGTCCGGGCAGTGCCTAGTACTCGCTCAGTCCGAGTTCCTGGTGGGGGTGGCACCGTCCGCACGGTTCGACACCGTCGACGATGAAGTGGATGGCGTCCTGAGCGGAGATCGGTCTCTTCCGCTTGCCTTCGCGGCACCAGCCTGCGTGTACAAGCAGCGGGGGGCGCCCGTCGCCGATGCCCAGCTCCACGACCCAGTCGGGGGAGGGCCGGCGCTGCGCGCCTCGCTCTTTCTCCTCTTCCCGCTGCCGGAGGGCGGCGATCTTGCCGTCGATGCGCCCTAGCCACATGGCGTGCCACGCCCTCAGGGTGGCAAGCCGGTCCAGGTCAGGAGGCAGGTCGTCGAACACATTTACGATTCTAGATCCGAAGGCCCCCTCGCCCGACATCTCGCGTGTGTCCTGTGTCAACGAAACTTGATCATGTGCCATCGAACTTTGGCGGACGCGGGTTCGTGCCATCGAAGTTTGATCACGCCTGGCCATGGGGTGAGGGCTGGCCCGAAAGAGACGTTCGGACAGCCCTTGGGGCCGCCCAGGGGCGGCCCGGAAGCGTTGCCCCCGATCAGGCTCCAGAGTGCTGGTGCGCCTGCTGTGTCTGCCAGTACGTATCACTGTCGGGAGCGCCTGCGGTTTGTGCCTGCGACTGCTCGGCCCACTCGTTGGGCACCACCTGCTCCATGCCGCAGAACGTGCACTGAATCGCAGATCTCGTCGAGATGGGGAACAGCGGCACGAAGAACAGCGTGAACTTGGTGACGTACTTCGTGACCGTATGCGCGGCAGGGTTGCCGCAGTGACGACACGTCAGCATGAGTATCGCGAGCCGGTACAGGTATACGTTGCTGCCGAAGATGATCATGAGTGGAGTCCTTGAAAGTGGGGCGGAGGACGCCGGGGTGAGTCGACGGGCGTCCGCTCTCTGTGCCGTGTGGTGATTCCATTACGCCCTGGGTGGGGGCTTGGTGCATGGCCCGGAATCTCGGGGCTTGACAAGGCCGTGACGAAGACCGGCGCAGGCCGTTCGGGGCCGGGTGGCCGGAGCTGTTGCGGTATGGCGCAGCCACAGTCCTCGGCCTGTAGCGTCGGATGCCGGTCGCGCCACTGTCTGCGTCAACGAACCTTGATCATGTGCTGTCGAATTCGACGGTCGCGAGTTCGCCATCGAAGTTGATCACGCCTGGTCAGCGGCTGGGCAAGGACTACGCGACGCCGGAGGGCGGCCTCCCCGGGGTGACGCGTCGGCCGCCGAACCCGACGTCGGTGCGGCGCCAGATCCCCTGTGACCAGGGGTTATGTTCATCAATCTTCGATGGCACGTGATCAAGGTTCGCTGGCACAGGACAGCGTGTTCGAATTCTAGTTCGATAATGTGGGGCGGAGGAGGTGGGTGTCATGACAGCAGGAGCGCAGGCACGAAGGGTGGCGAGCGTGATGCATGTGCGCTGCCCGGATCCTCTGCCGCAGGACGTCTACCGGCAGGTCCTGGAGCAGCTGGCGGAGCTTTCCCCCATCGTCTAGGCCCTGCCCCCCGTCCGCGGCCCTGGCGGAGCTGAAGGGCGCGCTGAAATATCACGGTGTCGACGCCCGCCGCCTCGCAGAGATACTGCGGGTGAGAACCCTCTCCCGGCTCGGCATCGACATCCGGGTGGGGGTCGGGCCGACGATCACGGTCGCGGCCACCGCCTCCGGCAGGATCCCAGATCCGGGCGGCGTCCTCGCCGTGAACCCCGACCAGGTCACCGACTGGCTGGGACCGCTGCCTGTCGAAGCCCTCCACGGCATCGGCCCCCGGCAATCGGCCGCCCTGCGGGACTACGATGTGCACTGCGTCGGCCTGCTGGCCGCCGTCGACCCGGCCACCACGCGGCGCATCTAGGACTTCTCATTTGAATGCGCTGGAGATTCTCATGTGATGTCCCAACCAATTCTCGCTACATGTCGCCGAGTTGATGCCGCGACCAGCAACGACGTGTGACATCCAGATGAGAATCCTTGGTGGCATCGAAATGAGACATCGCAGGCACTGAGCACCTGCACCGACATGGACGTCCTCGCCCGCCTGAGCGGGCACTCGCAGCAGCAGACCGGAGAGCTCCTCGACCGACTGGTCACGACCCGCACCCTGAGGGCCTGGCATCACAACCGCGAGACCGACGAGACGTTCTGGCGGCTTCCCCAGCTCAGCGCACGCCCTCGCAGCAGCACTCCGAGACCTCACAGCTAGAGACGGTCCACCCTGGCAGCGCTCCCGCTGTCACCGTCAGCGCGAAGCCTCAGCCCTCACGCCGTATCAGGTCGGGTCAGCGCGTTGGGAACTCTTCAGTTCTTGCCTCTCACGACGAGCTCGCGAGCACCGGTCGGTCGGCGGGGTTCGCCGACCGTGGCCGATCCCTCGTCAGCTGCCGACGTGACGCGGCAACTGTGCGGCCGCATCCAGGAAGGAGGTGATCCAGACGATCCCGCCGGTATGTGAGCGTGCTGCGACGATACCGACGACGACGTTGTCCGGGTTGAGCACGGCAGCGCCGCTGTAGCCCTCGAACCCGAGTTCGCCGTCCCCGCGCACCTGTACCTGCCACCAGTTGTTATGGGCCTGACCGACGAGCACGCCTTCTCTCCATACCCCCGAGTCGTACCCCCTGGGATAGCCGAACAGTTTTACTGCATCGCCGCTGTGGGGCTGGCCCACGCTCGCTGTAGCCGTGGGAACCAAGGGTGTTTCGAGAGACAGCAGAGCGAGATCGACCTCATCGTCTACGGCAACCCCTTGGTGGGGCATGCGCCAGACAACACTGGCCTCGTAGGTGCTGCGTGTGCCGTCGGCGGGCGCCACCAGGATCGGTTCGTGTGCAGCCTCGTCGCGTCGGGTAAGGCTGTCCACCACATGCGCGCGGGTCAGAACATGCCCACTGCCCAGAAGTACGCCGGCACCCACGGCCCCTGAATCGCCACTGATCCTCACGAATGGCCGGGTCGACACGGTCATGACCGGGCGTGTCTTCACCACGGTGTCGCCAGCGGCTTGCTGGTGCAGTTCGTGAAAGCGGGCGGCCTCTTGTTCAGGGTCAGGGACGGTGACCGCACGCCCAGCGAACCACCTTACGAGACTGTCGAGTTGATAGGCCGTAGGCCACTGGCGGCCACTGAGAACCTTCGCCACCAGATCCCTGTTCATGGTCGCGCGGAAGTCGCCTGCCGCCAGGCCTTCGCTGATCGCCCGAACACCGGGTGCATCTGCTGCCTGGTACAGCACATGGAGAGCTTCCAGCAGGCGCCGCCTCGGCCCGTCGGGGTAGTCCCGCTCAGACGGAAGGCTGATTCCCCTGCTCCCCCTGGTCGCCATGGTGGCCTCCTGGTCGCCGCGGCCCGCGAAGTGTCAGCATCCGTCAGCAAGTGTCACGGACGTCGGGCCTCTCAGGAAGCTGTTCCCGCAGGTCGTTACGCATTCGCCGAGGGAGGTGTCATTAACAAGTCACCCACTCCCGCGGCCAGTGCCTAATGGAAGGACAAGGCGGGACGCCGCGCAACGGCGCCCCGCCCCAGCACCGGCCGGCCGCCGAGACGTTGGAGCGCAAGGCGGCCTGTCCATCCACACAGAGAGATGAATCGATGCCTTCCAACCGTACGCCTGACAGGGGACGCCACGGCGACCTGCTCGTATTCCTCTCAATCCTCGGCGTAGGAACCGTCCTGGTACTGGTGGGACACGTCAGCCCGCAGGACCTCGCCGGTTACACCTCGTCCTTGGCGGTTCTCTATGCAGCCTGGCGCCCACTGACCCGGACCAGGACGGAGAAGAACCGAGAGGACAACAACGATCCGTGAGGACACCGGGTGCTGCTCGCTGCGACGACGAGCAGCAAGCTTTGGTGGGATCGGTCCGAAATTCCAGGCCCGCTCCCACTACTCTTCACTCCCCCACCGCGGCGGCACCGGTGTCGGCGGGACTGTAACTGGCCCTAACAAAGCCTCTGGACGTGTCGGTGGGTGATCAGGCAGACGGCGAGTCCGAGGAAGGCCTCGTGGATGTCGTCGCGTCGTTCCCAG
>NZ_AUKV01000076.1:0-8541 GCF_000424945.1 Streptomyces sp. 142MFCol3.1 | reverse complement strand
CCGTGAATAGCCTGCCTCGTCAGCCCGATGCCTGACTCGACAGGGCTCCGGCGATGTGCCGGACAGGCGCCATGCTGACGGGTCGCTGCGTCTGGCCCCGTCAGCATGGCCTCCGATACAGACGACCGAGGGTGAGATCGGGCATCGGTTGGCCGACTTCCCATTCGATGAGTTCGGCCCCTTGACGCTGGTAGTGGGCCTGCTTGACGCTCTTGCGCTTCTCGTAGGCTTCGCAGCCGCGGATGCCGTACACCTCAACGTAGGCGTGCGGCGCAACGTCGGTCAGGACGACGGTCGCGAGTTCCCGGCAGGGTTCGACCAGGAGTTCGTGAGTCAGGAAGGCCATCGCAGCTACTTCGGCAGGAATGTGCTGAAGGGGCTGGTGGACGGGGTGGAGGACTTCCTGGAGGAGAAGCGGCGCACTCCGGGATTCCGAAGCATGGGGCCTGCGGCGCTGTGCGGGTTCCTGTGACTCGATGACCCTGAGCTGGCCGACTGCCTAGTGGCTTGGCTCGGATCCTTGGTCGGGTAATTGATCATCTGGCTGGTGCAGGGGAGGCTGCCTTCAGGTTGTGACCGTGGAGGTGGTTGGGGGGCGTCGTCCGGGAGTGTTCGTCCGGCCGGTGAGCATGGAGGAAGGGCGTCGGCTGCAGCGCATCACCCGTACTGCGAAGGACCCGGTGAGGCTTCGGCGGGCAATCGTCGTGATGATGTCCGCGCAGGGCCAGTCGGTGCCGGACATCACCTCGCTCATGCAGGTCAGTGCCGATTACGTGCGGGATGTCATCCACGCGTTCAACGAGCGGGGGTTCGACGCGCTGGACCCAAAATGGAAGGGGGGACGCCCGAGGGCGATCAGTGACCAGGTGCGCGAGCACATCTGTCTGATCGCGCGGACGTCCCCCGCGGACTGGAAGATCACCGCATTCTCGACCTGGAGCCTGACCAAGCTGGCCGAACACCTGGTCAGGCACGCCGTGGCCGCGGCGGTCAGCCGGGAGACCCTGCGGCGGATTCTGCGCGAGGGCAAGGTCTCCTGGCAGGCCACGACGACCTGGAAGTCCTCGAACGACCCGGACTTCATCGCCAAGATGCACCGGGTCCTGGCGCTCTACGACACCCCGCCGGCTGACGGGCGGGTGGTGTGCGTGGACGAGTTCGGGCCGTTGAACCTGATGCCCCGCAAGGGCAGGGCATGGCGTCCGCGCCGTTCACCGCGAAGACTGCGGGCGACCTACAACCGCTACGACGGCGTGATGCACATGCTCGCCGCCCTGGACCTGGCCACCGGCAAGATGTATTACCGCATTCGTCCCCGCAAACGCTGGCGCGAGTTCCTGGACCTGCTCAAGGCCCTGCGCGCCCGCTGGCCGGGAGAGAAACTCTACGTCGTGCTGGACAACTTCTCCCCGCACAAGCATCCCAACGTCCGGGCCTGGGCCGTGGACAACCAGGTCGAACTGGTCTTCCTGCCGACCTACGGATCATGGCTGAACTGGATCGAGTCGGAGTTCGCCGCCCTGCGCTACTTCGCCCTCAACGGCACCGACCACCGCAGCCACGCCGAGCAGAATGCCGCGATCAACGCCTACATACGTTGGCGGAACAGCCGTGCAGAGCCGAAGTCCAACTTCGCCCCCGAATCTCCGATCCGCGGCTGGACCGAGTACCCGGCCCTGGCCGCCTGACGCCGACCCGCGCTACAGCTCCACGCGCCGTTCGGCAGCGGAGGGATCCGATGCGGATCCGTAGCGCAAGACCACATTCGCCGGGCGGAACGGCAGATCACGCAGGACAGGTTCCATGACGGCGAAGAGCGCGTCGGCATCAGGGCCATAGGCGAAGAGCGCCACCTCGCCGCCTCCGAACTCGTTCCCGTCGAACTCACCGACACCGACTCGTTCGATCGCCTCGGTCAAAAGGTTCTGGGCCGCGCGGACAGCCGCCCGATCGCCCGGCTCGCCGAACCCGTCGCCCGTCAGTCGATACCGCGCGATGACCGCGTGCTCCACGCTTTCCTCCGCACCGCCATCAGCCGCATAAGTCATGCATGAACGATCTCACCCCGCACCGACATCAGCGGATTCCCCGTCCAAGGATCCGAGCCGAGCCACTAGAGCACGCGCCGCTCCACCGCCTCGCTCATCACGAGCTCCCAGCGACACGCCTCAGCGTGCACCTGCTCCCACTCCAGACCGATCACGTCGACGAGCAGACACTCCGCGAGACGGCGCTTGCGCATCACCCGCGTGGCCAGCCGCCGTCCCTGTGTGGAACTTCCACACAATCCCGCCCAAGACCCGTCTGTCGTCCAGCCACTTACCCCCTCGCAGCGATCCGGGCACCGCCGGCATCTCGCCACCGACGGCGCGAACCTCTCCCTGCGGGCGGTGGCGCGCGATGCCGGCCTCGTCCCCTCGGCGCTCTACCGCTATTTCGCCAGCCGCGACGCTCTGCTCACCGCCCTGATCACCGACGCGTATGAGGCGCTGGCGGCGGCGGTCGAAGCAGCCGAGGGGGCCGTGCCGAGGACGGACGGGGGTGCCCGGTGGCTGGCCGTTTGCCGTGCGGTGCGCGCCTGGGCGCTCGACAACCCGGCGGAGTACGCCTTGATCTACGGCAGCCCGGTACCCGGCTATGCCGCCCCGGAAGACACGGTGAGCCCGGCCTCGCAGGTTCTCCTCACACTGAGCGGCATCCTGTTCGACAGCGCGGGCGCCGGGCAGCATGCGGTGAGCCTCGCCCAGCCCTTGCCGGCGGCGGTGCGCGAGGACCTGGCACGGCTGACGAACCATTGGCCAGGGGAACTGCCCCAGGGGCAGGGGCCGTCGTCGCCGGAGGCTGTGCTGGCGATGGCACTCACACTGTGGACACAACTGTTCGGCCTGGTCTCCTTCGAGGTCTTCGGCAGGCTGAACACCATGATCGACGCACGCGAGGAGTACTTCGACCACCAGGCGCGGGTAATGGCGGGCCTGGCCGGCCTCGCCACACCACCCCCTCACGACGCCGACGGGGGGATCGCGCCCGGGTGACGTGAGGAGGTTGCGGGCGCGGACGCCCCGGCTGCATGGGCGCTTGCGTTCCCTGTCGCCGATACCCGGCGACCGGGACGGTGGGCTCCACCCGGCGCTCTCGCCTTCAGATGCGGCTGGGTCTGATCCGGCACCGCGAGCGGCAGCGGAGCTTTGGCCGGGCGAAGATCACGGTGAGGTTCCTTCGGACAGGCGCCAGTCGCCGATGGCATTGCGCTGTAGTTGGCGGACCTCAATCCAGCGTTCGTCGATTCCTGCGAATGCGCGCTTCGCCTGCTCCCCTGCGCTGCGGGCCCGTTGGGCAGCCAACTGCTTGGCGTGCTCACCATCTGCAGCCTGAGGAACTACGTAGTAGTGCCGCATCAGCGTGCCGGTGGCCGTCCGAAAGCGGAAGCCCACCAGCCATTGCTCGTCACTGTGCATCGCCAGCCGCAGCCCGTCCGAGCCGGGATGGTGTGTGGAGTTCACCAGTTTCCTGCAGTGGTCCGGATCCGAGCGCTGTACCGACGGGTCCCGCGGGATGTCGAAGAAGGCGCAGCTTTCGCCGTCCGGACGCCCGTGGGCGTAGATGATCCTCGCTGCGTGTCGGGACAGAGTCTGTGCGGTCGCGATGGTCATGGCGGAGCCCACTCTCGGAGCTGGCTGATCTGTACGGTTGGTTCGCTGTACCGGCTGAGCGCTTCTCGACGGTGCGCCCACCACTGGTGACTTCGAGTCTCCCCAGAGGTCTGTGTGGCCGGAAGGCCGAAACTTTCCTGGGAGAAGCAGTCCCAGGCTGCTGATGTCTCCGTTGCACCCGGCAGGTGCCATCAGGCACAGCGAAACCGGCTCTGGGACGTGGCTGTCAGCCAGAAACGCATGGCTTGCCACATGAGGGCCGTTGTCACAGTGATCCCTTCCGTGCCGGCGTGCTCGGCCCGGGGTTCTTTCATGTCCGGGATTCCACGACATGTCCGCGAGCCCCGGCCGGACGGGGGGCCGGCCGGGGCAGTTTGCGGTCACGAGGCTCCGTCCTCAGTGATCACTCGGACTATAGATCGCGGCAGCACCTCTCAGCGTGGGTGTGTTACACCCAGGAAGTGCTCTCTCACGTGTGTTGGTGTTCACCGCCGATGTTCACGGTGGTGCGGATTGTGATCATTTCGGCTTCATGTCTGCCAGACAGGCAGCCCCAACTGGAGGTCCGATGAGAGGCATTGAATCGAGGGGAGCATGTGGCACGTATGACGGAGCTGCAGCATCACAGGGACAGCCGTGGCATTCCTTCTGGTGCGGCAGCGCTGCTGCAGCCGCCGCGCAGGATGTCTTCAGCATCGCGGCAATCCACGGGCGGGCGGCCTAATGGTCCGGCAGGCGGATTTCACACCGTACGTACAAGGACCGACGCGCCAGCAGTGGGAAGTCGACAGGGCAACGGTGAGTGCCGGATTTGATAGCCCTCTCGAGCAGCCGTGCAGTACCCGTCCGGCTGGGTGCGGCGCTGACGCCGCCTGCCCGGCTCTGATGTCTCGGCAGCAAAAGCCAAGTGCGGTGCTTCTGGGACCCGCACCCCTTCGCGATTTTCCGGCTGATCCGGACCGCCGACTGTCACCGAGGCCGTACACGCAGGAAGGGGCACGGCCGTCGGGCTGGTTCTCCCCCTGTGGCGGGACTGCGCAGCGGCAGGCAAGGGCCGGGAGGTTGTTGGTCCACACACCGTCGGTTCGGGTCCGCGGGTGCTTCTCGCCACGCTGCAGGGTCACGACGGCAATCTTCGTCCGGTGCCCATAAGTGTCGCTGGTGTAGGTGTGGCGCCATCGGACGGACGTAGTGCGGGGGTTCCTGCCAGTCCCCCATCGGTGGTTGCGGGTGACGGCAGTGCCGCCCGTCAGCAAGATGGAACGACCTTGGGAATGAACGGAGTTCGGTCAGGACGAGCCGTCACCGCGTGGGCTCGCAGGGGTGGTGCTCGCCATGACAGTGCCTGTCTCAATGACACGTGATCAACAGCTTTTGTTAGAGCCGTTCACTCGCTGGCAGCGGTGGGCAGCACGCCTCGCTCGGTGAAGACCTTCTTGGCCACGAAGGTGGCGTTGAGTGCCTTGGGCATACCGCAGTAGACGGCCGCGTGCAGCAGCGCCTCGACGATCTCATCGGGTTTCAGACCGACGTTGAGGGCTGCGTTGATGTGGACGTCCAACTGCGGCTCGCAGCCCCCGAGAGCCGTCAGCATGCCCAGGGTGACCAACTGGCGGTCTCGCGGTGCCAGTTGAGGGCGGCTGTACATCTCGCCGAAGGCCCAGGCGACTACCTGGTGTCCCAGCTCGGGGGCGATGTCGGTCAGCGAGTCGATGACCTTCTGGCCGCTCTCGCCGTCGATGCGCGACAGTACGGCCATTCCGTTGTCGAAGCGCTCCTGCCGGTTCGTCACGCTGTCATGGGTGCTCATGGCTGGCTTCCTCTCTTTTCCGTTCGTGTAGCGGCCGGTGCGTTGATGTGCGGGTTGTGCCTGCCCTGGCGATCAGTCGGCAGGGCAGGCGGGGGGTCAGCCGAGGGGGATGCTGATCGTCTTGGTTTCCAGGTAGCCCTCCAGGCCGTCGCGGCCGCCTTCCCGGCCGAGACCGGAGGTCTTGTAGCCGCCGAACGGGGCTGTCGGGGTGGCGACGAACAGGCTGTTGACACCGACCGTCCCTGTGCGGAGCTGGCGTGCGACCCGAACGGCCCGGGAGGTGTCTCGGGTGTAGACGCCGGCGGAGAGGCCGTATTCGGAGTTGTTCGCGATGCGGATGGCTTCCTCCTCGGTGTCGAAGGGGATGGCCGCCAGCACCGGGCCGAACACTTCCTCTCGGGCGATCTCCATGTCGGTGGTGACGTCGGTGAACAGGGTCGGCTCGACCCAGTTGCCGCCGCCGGGGACCGTGATCCGGCGCCCGCCCACGGCCAGCTTTGCGCCTTCGGTGACGGCGCCGTCGATCAGCTGCATGACCCGGTCGGACGCGGCCGGGTTGACCAGCGGGATGGAGGTGACGGTCGGGTCGAAGGAGTCGCCGAGGTGGACGTTCTTGATCTGTGCGGCTGCGGCTGCGACGAAGTCGTCGTACACCGACCGCTGTACGAGGGCGCGGGTCTGGGTCGAGCACAGCTGCCCGGACAGGCCCATGGAGACCAGGCTCATCGCGTACTGTGCGGTGGCAGTGATGTCCTCGACGTCGTCGAATACGATGCTCGGGCTCTTGCCTCCCAGTTCCAGCTGCACGCGCTTGAGGCCGGGCGCGGCGGCGGCGAGGATCTGTTCGCCGACAGAGCGGCGCCCGGTGAAGGCCACCTTGTCGACCAGCGGGTGCGCCACCAGAGCCTGGGACGTGCTGGCGGTTCCGGGGACCAGGTTGAACACGCCTGCTGGCAGGTCGAGTTGCTCGATGAGCCTGGTGTAGAGCGCGGCGACGTTGGAGGCGTACTCCGACGGCTTGAACACCACGGTGCAGCCGGCTGCGAGGGCGGGCGCGACCTTCTGGGCGAACTGCATCACCGGGGCGTTGAAGGGGGTGATCGCCGCGACGACTCCCACCGGCTCCTTGATGGTGATCAGCTGGTTGTTGATCTGCTCCGCGTAGACGGGCGGGGCGGCACCGTCGAGCTTGTCGATCCAGCCGGTGAAGTAGTCGAAGACGTCGGCGGCAAAGTTCGCCGAGAACCGGAAGCCGGTGCCGACGGTGATCGGCACGCCGTTGTCGAGCGACTGGAGTTGCGCGAACTCGGCGCCGTGGGCGCGGATCAGGTCGCCGAGGGGCTGCAGGATCATTTTGCGCTGGCGGGCGGTCATCCGTGGCCAGGGTCCTTCGTCGAAGGCGCGCCGGGCGGCGCGGACCGCGCGGTCGACCTCGTCGGCGGAGGTGACGCCGATCGTGAAGTCCGGCTCGCCGGTGGCGGGGTGGTGGTGCTGCCACCGCTCGTCGGTCTCGGCATCGTGCCAGGCACCGTCGATGTAGGTGCGGACGACGCCTGCGCCGAGTGCGCTGGCACGTTCGCTCATCGGGGTGCCGCCGGTGGTGACCAGGACTCCTCCGGGAGTGCGGGTCTCGGTGTTCGCTCGGGTGGACATGTTCTTCTCCTTCGGGGGCCATACCGGGAACGGATGGGCGGGTGGGGGGCTATTCGGTGCGCTGGTGGCGCAGGGCCGGGAGGGCCAGGAGAACGCCCAGGACGAGCGCGGCGACGACGACACGCAGGATGCCGCCGAAGCCCAGGCCGGTGAGTGCGCCGGTGAGCTGCGGGCCCAGGCTGGCGCCGATGAACATGCTGCATCCGTAGAGGGCGACGGCCGCGCCGCGTGCGTGCGGGGCGGTGGCGTTGATGGTCTCGACGACGGCAGGTGCCGCTGCCGCGACGGCGGCCACGAACAGCAGCAGGGCGATGGCCAGCGGCACGGTGTGGCCGCCGCTCAGGGAACCGACCGCGACGGCGAGGGCGGCCAGTGCGAAGGCGAGGACCGCGCGCAGCGGTGCGGCCAGGCGCTGGAGCACGGGTGAGAGCAGGGGGATGGCGACCAGGGCGGGCAGTGCGCTGGCCCGCAGGGCGAGGATCGCGGAGGAGTTCCCGGCGATGCTGGGCGGCCCGGCGATGGCCACCGCCGTGTAGACGGCGACGAAGGCGGACATCAGGGTCACGGTGGATAGGTACAGGGCGACCAGACGAGGGCGGCGCAGCAGCCGCGGCATCGCCGCGAAGGCCTGGAGCAGCCCGCCGCCGGTGTGGTGGCGGAGGGTGGGTCGCAGGACGCGGCGCACTGGGATCAGGCTCAGGGCCATCAGGGCGGCGCTGAACCAGAAGACAGCGCGCCAGTTGAGCCCGGCCGCGACGGCTTGGGCACCGATCTGCATGAGCACGGCGGCGGCGAGCATGCCGCTGGTGATGCAGGTCACCGCGGTGCCACGGCGCTGCGGCGTGATGTGGTGAACGACGTAGGAGAGTGCGGAGGGTGCGAAGGTCCCGGCGGTCAGTCCTTGCACGATGCGCAGGGCGACGGCCCAGGTGAGGTTGGGGGCGGCGCTGACCGCCACCGTGGCTGCCGCTGCGGCCGCGAGACCGGCAGTGATCACAGTGCGCGATCCGTAGCGGTCTGTCAGCGGACCAGCGAGGAGGAATCCCGTGGCGTAGGCGAAGCCGAACGCCGTCGCCGTCCAGGTGGCCTGCCCCGGTGTCGTGCCGAACGCGGTGGCCATGGGGTGCAGCAGGGCCAGGACGGTGTACATCTGGCCGACCATCAGGACGCCGAGTGCGGTCAGCAGGGCGATGGTCGGGGTGGCGGGCGCCCAGGTCGGCGGTTGGTCGGTGGTGCTGGTCCGGGCTGCGTGCCGGGGGGATGTGGTGGGGTGGGACATGGGAACTCCAGGGAGGCGTCTGGTCGCCGCCCCGCGTGTTTGCGCGCGGCACGATCGGCCGATGGCACCATCGGGATGTGGTGGGTGTCCCCGGCCGGGAGAGGCGGCCGGGGGGACTTTGGAAGGGGATGTTCAGGCGGCGGGGG
>NZ_AUKV01000075.1:0-8557 GCF_000424945.1 Streptomyces sp. 142MFCol3.1 | reverse complement strand
GGCGGCCTTGGCGACGTTGACCGCCGCATTGATGTCCCGGTCGAGGACGGCCCCGCAGGCTGCGCACTCCCAGATGCGGACGTGCAGTGGCTTGGGGCCTTCCTTGACGCCGCACTACGAGCACGTCTGAGACGTCGGCTCGAACTGGCCGATGCGCACGAACGTCCGGCCGTATCTCGCGGCCTTGTATTCGAGCATCCCGATGAATGCCGACCATCCGGCGTCGTGCACGGACTTGGCCAGGCACGCCCTGGTTCGGCTTTGGCAGCCCGGGAATGCGGCGCAGCGCAGGTCGGAAAAGTCCGGCGAGGCGAGCGGAACAACGGCCCGGTGGGGGGCCGATAATGCGGCTGTGCTCCCTTCTTCTGCCGTATCAGCCCCGCAACAGGCGGCCCGGCCCTTTCGTATCCTCGTCGTGTGCACGGGCAACCTGCACCGCTCTCCTGTGGCCGAACGTCTGCTGAGGGCCCGGCTCGTTTCCTCGCAGGGTGGGTTCGAGGTGCACAGCGCGGGCACCGCCGGGATCGCCGGCACCCCCATGGATCCCTTCGCCGCCCGTCTGCTCGTCGAACTGGGTGGCGACCCCCAGGGGGCGGTCGCCCGCCGGCTGACCGCGGCTCATGTGGAGGAGGCCGATCTGGTGCTGGGCGCCGGCGCCGAGCACCGCGAGGCAGCCGTCCGGCTCTGCCCGGTGCAAGCTCTTCAGCGGGCCTTCACCTTGCGGGAGTTCACGCGGCTGATGAGGCCGCAGGACGCCGCCGGTGTCAGCGACCCCGCCGGGAGAGCGGCGCTCCTGGTGAGGGGGGCGGCGTCGCGGCGCGGAAGCGCCGGGCGGGGTGACGATGACGTGGCCGATCCGCACGGTGCCCCCGCGGAGGCGGCGCGCAAGGTCGCCCGGCGGATTGCGGACGCGGTGGAGCACATCGCCTCGGCGGTACTGGGACATCCGGCCGACCGGGACATCCCGCTGACCGGGACGTCTGGCTGACCGAGGCATCCGGCCGACCGAGGCATCCGGCCGACCGAGGCATTCCGCTGGCCGGGGGTGAGGCAGGGGGATCAGTGCGTCTGCGGCGCTCTCGGGTGCGCGGGCGGGAGCCGGCCTGCCGGATCAGGGCCGTCTGGGGGGTGTGCGGCCCGAACGGCGGTCAGCCCTCAGCACGACGGACCGGTGTGTGCGGTGAACTGCACCGGCTTCACCAGTTGCTGCCGCAGGAAGAGGGGGGCGCGGTTCGAGGGAGGTTCGAGGAATCTCAGCACCAGGGTGCGGGTGGCGCCGTGGGGCAGTTCCATGTCGAGGGAGAGGACCGGATGTCCGCGTTCGGTCAGCTGGCTCAGCCTGGCTGTCCGTCCGTCCGTGCTGGCCTGCACCAGCCGTGCTCCGCGGGTCGCGTAGTAGGAGACCAGCAGACGGTTGTCACCGGGCCGGGTCGCATACGGCGGGGCGTCCACGCGCTGCGTGACATAGGCGGGCAGTCCCGATGCCGGTGCGCGGTTGGTCAGTTTCACCGTCGCGGTGACTTCGCGTCCGGCGGCGGTGCAGCGGGCGGCTGTCCAGTCCACGCGTCGGTCCAGGTAGTAGTCGAGCTTGGTGCCCGCCGCGTTGTTGATCACCAGTGCGGCGAAGGGGGCGGCGTTGTCGGGCAGGACGCCCGCGGCGGGAAGTGATGCCAGCTCCCGCTGCTCGAGGGGGTGGGCGCTCCACGCTTTGACCCGGCCCTGGAGCAACTGCCCGTGCAAAGCGGTGAACAGCCCGGAGCGTCTGGCCGGGTCCTCGGCGCTGTTCAGGAGTACCTGCGAGGTGGCGCGGGCGATGTCGAGGAAGAAGGCCTTGCGCGCGGTGGTGTCCGCGAAGAGCGCGTAGCTGGTGCGCTCGGTCAGATCGACCACGTTCGCTGTCGTGACGGCGGTTCCGTCGGAGAGGCGGACGGGGGCGGCGTTGGTGAGCAGACCGGCCAGCGCGCTGGGGTCGAACGCGATGACGCCGTCCACTTTTTGGCCGCTGTGCTCGCGCCACATGGCGCTCCAGATGCGCGCCGCGTGCGGGAAGTGGGGGCTGAGGTTGGCGTTGACCCAGATGCCGGTGGGCTGATGGCGTCCGTACAGTGCGGCGTACTCCTCGCCCAGGTCGAGGGACGCGTGTGTGTGGGCCAGTTCGCTGTCGTTGCCGAAGCGTTCGAATGCCAGGTGTCCGCGGTCGGCGGTCAGGACCGCGAACGCTCCGGGGAGCCCGCCGGTGCCGCGCGCCTCGGCCGTGTTCTCGAAGACGACCAGGTATCGCCTGGGGTCCTTTCGGCCGAGCATGGACGGCAGCACCCGTGCCGAGACGGCGGCCTCGCTGGCCACGGGGGCGATCCGGTCGAGCTGTCCGCTCAGCTGCATGCGTGCTGTGTCTGCGGCCGGCAGCCAGGTGTGGTGCGGCAGGGCGGCCACGTCCGCCCGCGCCTTGACGGCGCTGCGGGCGGCCTTCTGGAGGGCGGGGGCCGCCCGGTTCAGGGCGGCGAGGTCCAGGTGGCCGCCGTCGGAGCCGGTGTGGGCGGCGAGTCTTCCTGCGGTGTCCGCCAGGGGGGTGAGCACGTCGCGGGTCAGCCGGTCGACCGCGTCGGCGGCGCCGCGCACGGTGCGCGCGGGCCGCCCCAGGACAGGGACGTGTGCCACGGCGTACCAGGCGGGGCCGGTGGTGAGGCGGTGGGCTGCGGCCGCGTGGCCGGCGGCCTTGCCGACCGCGCCGGCGGAGGCATCCCGGGCCGGCGTCTGCGGGCCGGACTGGCCTCGCAGGGACTGCAGTGCCTGCTGGGCGGCCAGCAGTTCGTTTCGGGCGAGCAGTGCGGTGGCCAGGATCCAGCCGGCGGCGGTCAGGGCCAGTGCGGCGGCGGCGCACATCAGGGCGGCCAGGGGCCGGCGGCGGCACCATCGGGCCGCCCTGCCGGCCCGGTGCGGTGGAGGGCGTTCTCCGCGACGCGGCATGCGCGTCTCCCTTCGTCGGGCGGCGGTGCGGCGCTCGGCACCGGGTCAGTAGGCGCCCTGGCCGCGCACGATGGCCGGCAGTGTCCGGGCGAGGATGTTCAGGTCCATCCGGATGGACCAGGCGTGCACGTACTCCAGGTCCAGACGCAGCGCGTCCTCCCAGCTGAGATCGGAGCGGCCGCCGATCTGCCAGAGCCCGGTGAGGCCGGGCCGCACCAGCAGACGCTGGCGGGCGTCGCCGCTGAAGGAGGAGTCCTGGACCGGCAGGGGCCGCGGGCCGACCAGCGACATGTGTCCCATCAACACGTTGAGCAGCTGCGGCAGTTCGTCCAGTGACCAGCGGCGCAGCCAGCGGCCGGCGGGAGTGATCCGGGGGTCTTCGCGGATCTTGAAGAGATGCCCGTCGGTCTCGTTGCGGGCGCCGAGTTCGGTTCTCATGCGCTCCGCTCCGACGTGCATGGTGCGGAGTTTGAGCATGTGGAAGTTGCGGCCGTGCCAGCCCGTGCGCTGTTGCCGGAACAGGACCGGTCCCGGTGAGTCCGCCTTCACCGCGACGGCCACGGCCAGGAGCAGCGGAGCGAGCAGCAGGAGCAGGACGCTCGCTCCCACCATGTCGATGGTCCGTTTCAGGGCCATGCGCGTGGTGTGCGAGCGGGGCCGGCCGCCGGTGCCGGGGACTGCCGTCACTACGACGGGTGCAGCGGTCGTGTCCTTCTGTTCCGACAAACGAGGGAAACAGGACCATACCGGACGCATATTCGCCCACCTTGAGTCTCAAGTAGTCCATAAACGACAAATCAATGCAAACACGGCGCATGGGTATGCCTCGGCAATGACACCTCCTTGCCGCCGCCCGGCCTGCGACGTGGCGAAGAGAGAGGATCCTCATGCGTGTGGTTGTGACCGGTGGGGCCGGTTTCATCGGCTCCCACCTGTGCGAACGGCTGCTTGCCGAAGGCCATTCGGTTGTGTGCGTGGACAATTTCGCGACATCGGGACCGCAGACCGTCGCCCACCTGAACGACCATCCGCGCTTCCGGCTGGATTGCCGGGACGTCAGCGAGGGCCTGAGCGTGAGCGGCCAGGTGGACACCGTCTTCCACCTCGCTTCGCCCGCGTCCCCGGCGGACTACCTCAGGCTCCCCCTGGAGACGCTGCGTGTGGGCTCGGCCGGCACCTGGAACGCCCTGGACCTCGCCGCCGCCCAGGGCGCCCGCTTCGTGCTGACCTCCACCTCGGAGACCTACGGCGACCCCACGGTGCATCCCCAGCCGGAGAGTTACTGGGGCAACGTCAACCCGGTCGGCCCGCGATCGGTCTACGACGAGGCGAAGCGCTTCGGCGAGGCACTGACGATGGCGTACCGAAGAGAACGCGGCGTGGACGCCAAGGTCGTACGCCTGTTCAACACGTTCGGCCCGCGGATGCGCCCGGAGGACGGCCGCGCGATCCCCACGTTCATCCGCCAGGCGCTGCGGGGCGAGCCGCTCACCGTCACCGGCGACGGCAGCCAGACCCGTTCCCTGTGCTACGTGGACGACATCGTCGACGGGCTGATGCGCATGGCGGACAGCAGCCACAGCGGGCCCGTCAACCTCGGCAATCCGCACGAGGTGACCATGCTCGAGCTGGCCCAGTGGATCGTCAAGCTCACCGACTCCCCCTCCGACATCGTGTCCATCCCCCGCCCCGCGGACGATCCCACGCGACGCCGCCCGGCCGTCGATCTGGCCCGCGAACTGCTGGACTGGAACCCCCTGACCCCGGTGGAGCACGGACTGCGCGAGACCATCAGGGACTTCCGCCGCCGCATCGACATCGACAGCCCTTTCGGCGAGCCGGCGCGGCGCCCCCTCACCGTGCTGAACGGCACGGGCCGAAGGTGACGACGACCGGCGACCGCACGGCTCTGGTCCCGGTGGTGAGGTGTCTGGGCGTGCCCATCACGGCCCACACCCCCGCGAGCGCGGCCCGCCACGTGGTGGAACGCGCCCGGCAGATCCGAGAAGCACGCGAGGACGACCGGACCGCCGGCGCGGCCCGCAGTGACGTGCACCTGTGCAACGCCTACACCCTCGCCCTCGGCGAGGGTGACCCGGCCCTGTCCCAGACGCTCGGCTCGGCCTTCCTCAACCTCGCCGACGGGCAGCCGGTGGTCTGGGCGAACCGGCTGCTGCACCGCGGCACCGCCCTGCCCCGCACCCGCGTGTACGGCCCCGACCTGATGCTGGGCGTCTTCGCGCTGAGCCAGGGCACAGGACTGCGCCACTACCTGCTGGGCTCCACCCCGCAGACGCTGGCCGCGCTGCGCAGCGAGCTGCAGCGGCGCTTTCCCCGTGCCCGGCTCGCCGGATCGTTCTCCCCTCCGTTTCGGCCGCTCACCGCCGAGGAACTGATCCGGCAGGAGGCGGACATCCTCGCCAGCCGGGCCGACATCGTGTGGGTGGGCCTGGGCACCCCCCTGCAAGACCACCGGGCCGCCGAGCTCGCCACCAGGCTGCCCGTGGTGAGCGTGGCCGTGGGCGCCGCGTTCGACTTCATCGGCGGCAACAAGCGCCAGGCACCCTCCTGGATGCAACACAGCGGACTCGAGTGGGCGTTCAGGCTCCTCTGCGAGCCGCGCCGGCTGTGGCGGCGCTACCTGTTCGGCAACGCCCGCTTCGTGCGAGGCGTCCTGCGGCAGGCCGCCTCCCACACGGCGCCGCGGCGGCCGGCCCCGCCCCGTGGAGCGCCGCCGGGTGCCGGGCCCCATCGCTTCACGAGCGGGGGGAGGCGGCCTTGACGTCGCCGAGGGGCAGGAGCAGGGACGGAGGCGAGCAGGAGGCGATCACCGGCGCGCGCCGCCTGCGCATCGTGGTGAGCGCCTACGCATGCGACCCGAGCCGCGGCACCGAACCGGGTATGGGGTGGGCCTGGGCCGAAGCTCTCGCACGGCGCGGACACACCGTGGAACTCCTCACGCGCCCCCACGGCGACAACACCCGGCACATCGCCGCGCGCATCGAGGAGCTGGGAGCGGTGGGGCGCCAGATCACGCCCCACGTCGTCGACACGCCGCGCTGCCCGGGGTGGGTGCGCCTGGTACCGGGCTTTTTGCGTGCTCAGGTCCAGGAGTTCGTGCACTACGACGGGTGGCAGCGACGCGCCCTGGCCTACGCGCGCCGCAACAATCTGGGGCGTGCCGACCTGGTGCACCACGTCTCCTACGGCTCACTGGTCGGCGGCAGCGCCCTGCACCGGCTCGGCCCGCCCCTGGTGTTCGGGCCCGTGGGCGGAGGGCAGATCGCACCGCGCAGTCACCGGCGATGGCTGGGGCCGGCCTACCGGCAGGAGAGGACGCGGGAACTGCTGTGGGTCAACGCCATGAGCCTGCGCCCCTCGTGCCGGGCGACGCTGCGGCATGCCGCCGCGGTCCTGACCACCAATCGTGACACCGCGCAGCGGGCCCGCCGGCTGGGCCGGGCCGATCCGCATCTGGTGCTGAGCGACGGCGTTCCCGACACGTTGCTCAAGGAGCCGCCGCACGGGGAACCGGAACAAGACCAGCGGCCACCGACCGTGCTGTGGGTGGGGCGGCTGACGGCCATCAAGGCCCCGGAACTGGCCCTGCGCGCCTTCGCGTTGCTCCTGGACGAGGTTCCCGACGCCCGCCTGGTGGTCCTCGGCGACGGGCCGCTGCGTCCCGGGCTGGAACAGCTCACCGCACGGCTGGGCGTCACCGGCTCGGTGCGCTTTGGGGGCCGGCTGCCCTGGAAGCAGACGCTCGCCGCCTACGACAGAGCGGACGTCCTGCTCTTCACCAGCCTGCGGGACTCCTTCGGGGTGCAAAACCTCGAGGCATGGGCCCGGGGGCTGCCCGTGGTGCACCTGGACCATCAGGGAGTCGGGGACTTCTCCGCCCCCGGCTGTGCGGTGCCCGTGGCGCTGGGCGACCCCGCGGATCTGCCGCAGCGTCTGGCCCGCGCCCTGGGCGGGGTGCTCACCGACGAAGAGGCCCGCCGCCGTATGGCGGGCGCCGGGCTGCACTGGGCGCGCCAGCACACCTGGGCGTCGAAGGCCGAACTCGCCGAGCGGCTGTACGAAACCGTCCTGAAGGGTCATTGAAGCAGCGACACGCCCCGGTGACCGGACCTCAGGGCCCACCGGCAAAGGAAAGGCACGACAGAGCGCATGCACGTACGAGTTGAGCTCACCGCCCCTTTCGAAAGGCCCGAACCGGGCTGTCTGTCTTGTCCGTTGCCGCCGGTTTTCGCCGCGTGCGCTGGCGCCGGGCCCGCACCGGGCGCCGCAGGCCCCACAGCCGGCCTCTCGCGCCGCGTGGTCACGGCAGGGACGGCGCGATGAACGCCGCCCCCCGGCCCAGCCCCACCCCCCAGGGCCCCGTCGCAGCCCGCACGGCACCCGCCACCGCCGCCCTTCGCGTGGCGCTGGTGCACAGCTTCTACTCCTCCCAAAGGCCCAGCGGCGAGAACAGCGCCGTGCTCGACCAGGCTCAGGCGCTGCGGGACGCGGGACACGAGGTCAAGCTGATCGCCGCCCGCACCGACGCCCTCGAGTCCGAGCCCGGGTACGCCCTGCGCGCCGCCGTGCGGGTAGCCACCGGCCGGGGCAGGTCACCGCTGGCCGGCCTCCACGACTTCCGCCCCGACGTCGTCCATGTGCACAACCTCTTCCCCAATTTCGGTACCGCCTGGCTGCACCGCTGGCCCGGCGCGCTGGTGGCCACGCTCCACAACTACCGGCCGGCCTGCGCGGCCGCCACGCTCTTTCGGGCGGGAGCGGTGTGCACCGCCTGCCCCGACGGCGACCGCTGGGCGGGACTGCGCCACGGCTGCTACCGCGGCACCCGCAGCACGACACTCCCCCTGGCCTGGGCCGGCCGGCAGGGCACGGCGGCCGACCCCCTGCTGCGCCGCGCCGATCGGCTCGTCACGCTCTGCGAGCGCAGCCGGGAGCTGTATCTGCGGTTCGGGGCACCCCCGCACAAGCTCACCCTGGTACCGAACTTCGTGGGATCCGTGCCCGCGGCCCGTTCGCAGGACGCCACCCCGCCCCAGGGGGCGGGCGCACGCTGGGTGTACGTCGGGCGCCTGAGCCAGGAGAAGGGCATCCTTGCGCTGCTCAGGAGCTGGCCGCAAAGCGAACCGCTCGACGTGATCGGCTCCGGGCCGCTGGAGTCGGCCTGCCGCCAGGCCGCGCCCGCCGGCGTCAGGCTGCTCGGCCCGCTCTCGCGCCAGGAGGTCGCCGCTCGGCTTGCGCGCTACACCGGTCTGGTCTTTCCCGGCGTGTGCCCCGAATCGGCCACTCCCCTGGTCTGCCAGGAGGCACTGGCGGCCGGCGTGCCCGTGCTCGCCCTGGCGGGTTCGGCGGCGGCCGACAGTGTGAGGGCGGAGGGGACCGGAGCGCTCTACAGCAGCGCCGCGCAACTGCCCCTGGCGCTCAGGTCGGCACGCGAACACTTCCCCGGATTGCGGGAGCGCTGCCGCCGGGTCCACGCCGAACGCTATGGCGTACGGGCCTGGACCACGGCCACGCAGGCCGTGTACGCACAGGCCCTGGGCCGGGCGGCGGAGCGGGCCGGTGTGGCGGG
>NZ_AUKV01000074.1:0-8626 GCF_000424945.1 Streptomyces sp. 142MFCol3.1 | reverse complement strand
TCCAAGATGTCTTCGGTCGGTTCCGACTGGCAGACGAACCCGGCCACCCAGATCAAGTGGGGCCTCAACTACATGAACAGCCGCTACGGCAGCCCGTGTGAGGCCTGGTCGTTCTGGCAGGCGAACAACTGGTACTGAGCACCGGGCCGCACGTCGGCCGCTCGAACCGCTCAACCTTGCGAAGCCCCTCCCCCTCCCAGGGGGAGGGGCTTCGGCCATGTACGGTCGGAGCCGACGACTTATGACAGTCAGGCGGAACTACTGACTTCGGCGTTTCAGGGTGCGGTCGGTACGTCTAGGATGAGGCCGGCGCCGGCTATGAAGCCGTCAAGGGTGTCGGGTCGGTATTGAAGGCGCCTGCGCCGTCCTCGCTGGTGACGGTCCAGCCGAACTTCGGGCCGGCCTCCCAGTCCTCGAAGTCCGCCTGGTGTGGCAGCCGTAGCCCGGAGCATCACACCCTCCGGCCCCGCCGTCTGACGGGCGGGAGCCATCGCGGACAAGATGCACTCGTATCAGGAGCGTGAGAGCGTGGTGGTTGGCGGCTGTAGAACCAGCCCCTCGCTTTCAGCGGCCAGGCTATGGGGCGAGGTAGAGGCAGAGGTCGCCCGATGCTCGGTGACGCGGAAACGGTGGGGGCGCCTGCCTCATTGGGTACGTCCGGGTAGGGCATCGCTGAACGGTGGCAGGTGGCAGCGCGAGGGCTTCGTCTCCGCCGGACCGCAACCGGAAGAGCCGAGGTGCGATGAACGCCCAGGATGTGCCGTACACGGCCGAAGATACCGCTCTGCTGCTCATTGATCCGTACAACGACTTCCTCTCGGAGGGCGGGAAGTTGTGGTCGCGGGTCAAGGAGGTCGCAGAGGAGATAAAGCTGCTCGACCACATGCGGGCAGTACTGTCCGCCGCCCGCGAAAAGGGCTTTCGCGTCTTCATCGTGCCTCATCACCAGACAGAGCCGGGAGACTACAAGACGTGGGACCACCTCTCCCCCACCCAGAAGCGTGTCGTCGAGGGGCAGACCTTCGCAGCCGGCAGCTGGGGGGCCGAGTGGCACCCCGACTTTGTGCCCCGGGAGAACGAACTGGTCGTGCGCCAGCATTGGGCGTCAGTGGCTTCGCGAACACGGACCTGGACATGATGCTGAAGCAGCACCGGGTTCAAAAGATCGTGATCATCGGCATGAAGGCCAACACGTGCGTCGACACCACGGCCCGGTTCGGACAGGAGCTGGGGTACCACGTGACGCTCATACGTGATGCCATCGCCGCATTCTCCTGGGACGAGATGAGGGCGACGTTCGACATCAATGCACCCGCGTACGCGCACGCGATCTTCACCGCGGATGAGTTTCTGAACACCTTTCAGAAGGCCGCTCAGCAGGGCGGCTGAAAAGCTACCGGGACACGCGGCGAGTGTGACGGCCGCCGCCACCGCAACGAGGACCAAGCAGGCCGCCGCCGGGGCCGCGCTCGATGCGAAAGCGTCAGGACGGCTGGTGTCCGGCGATCGCGAAGCTCTGGCCCACAAGACGCCCCAACCTTCGTCAGCCTTAAGGGGCCTGGACGCGCGCCGTCACGTGCCGATGTCGCGCAGAGCCGGCGCGAGGTACCGAGGTCCAACCCCGCCACGTGGACCAGGAAGTGGCGGCGGATGGAGGCAAGGTCGGTCGGCCGGGCCCCGCAAACGGGCGAGGCCCGTGTCGGTGAGGACGGCGTTCCGCCGCGGGCGTCCCGTCCCGGCCTGACCCGCTCGATCAGCCCTGTTTCGCCAGCCGGTCAGCCAAGCGCGAGATGCCGCTGCTCGACATCTCGACCGCGGCAGCGAGATCGCCCATACGCATCTGCTGCTCTGGCGCTTCGGAGAGGTATGCCAGGACCAAGTATTCGATCAAGGAGAGGCTCTGCTCACGGATCATGTCGGCGTCGACGGCGCGTGGCAGGGCATTGATGACGCGAGCGAGCTCACGACGGCTTCTTCGTCCACGGTGAGGGGTTGCGGCAGCGGTGCGGTCGATCCGGCTGTCCTGCGTCGGTGGACACGAGGTTGGTTGCCCGCCAGTGCAACCCGCCAAGTCTGCTTGGGTGGGAGCCGAGCCGCACTCGAGTGAGAACGGGCGACTCTCTCGTCGGCCATGGACCGCTTCGTGGCAGTCCGCGCGTCGCATGCGGCAGGCAACCGGTCAGACCTGCCCACCGCCGTGCTGTCGAGCACATGCGACGGACGGGCGGCTCCCGCAGCGTTCCGCTGTCGGCCGGGAGCCGCCCGGTCGCGCCTGGGGCGTGTACCCGCCTGCGCGCCACAGGGTTCGAGGTCGCCGGGGGGAGACCGCTGAGGTGCGTGCGTTACGCGGCGCGCAGCGGGGCGAGCGCCTTGCTCCAGGCCAGCACCTGGTCAAGCGTGGTGTTCAGCGCCTCGAGCTGGAAGTCGCCGGGCTTGAACACGCTGAAGTTCTCGAAGTCGTGGAACAGCGACAGCGAGACCTGCGAACGCACGTCCGCCATCTGCAGCTCCCCCGCGATCAGGCGCAGGTGCTCCACCGCCCGGGCTCCGCCCAAGCCGCCGTAGCCGACGAAAGCGACTGCCTTGTTGTTCCACTCCGCGAACAGGTAGTCGATGGCGTTCTTCAGGGCGCCGGACGTCGAGTGGTTGTACTCCGGCGTCACCATGACGAAGCCGTCGAACGAGGCGATCTTGCTCGCCCACGCCTGCGTGTGCGGCTGGGAGTACTGGCCCAGAGACGGAGGAAGCGCCTCGTCGAGGTGCGGGAGCTTGTAGTCGAGGAGGTCGACAAGCTCGAACTCCGCATCGGTTCGCTTCGAGGCAACCTCGTGCACCCAGCGGGCGACAGCCTCGCCGTTGCGTCCGGGGCGGGTGCTGCCGAGGATGATTCCGATCTTGGTCACGCTAAACCCTTCGTAAAGGTAGCCCCGTGTCCGTTCCGGGCGTACATATGGGTAGCCCTGGCAACCGGTTGGGGATATAATTGCTTCGACAAGCAATCTAGCACAAGAGATTGCTGCGTCAAGTATGTGGATCGTCCTGCGCAACAGACGCACCGCGGGACCGGCTCAGACCTCCCGGCCGCCACGGCCGTTGAACAGGTTCGCTGCGGGGCGAGGTCATGGCGTTGTCCGCTTCACAAGGAAAACGAACTCAGAGCTCGAACGAGAGAACTGCAGCGGCGTGCAGAGCCCGGCCGGTCGGCCGAAGTCTTTCCCACCGCACACACACGCGAGGTACGCCCCCATGGCACAGAAACCCACCCCACCCAGGGAAGCGCTGCAACCGCTCACCGCCGACGAAGAAGCCGTCGTCCGGGCCCTTCCCTCTCTCATCTACGCCCTGCCTCGCGCCATCGATGCCCAGATGTCGCGGGAGCAGAGGCTGTCGAACACGGAATACCTGTCGCTGATGCACCTCTCGGAGGCACCGGATCGACAGTTGCGCATGCACGAACTCGCCCGCGCCATCGAGATGTCACTCAGTGGCACGACCCGAATCGTGAACCGACTGGAGAGCGAGGGCTACATCGAGCGAGTTCGGTGCGACACGGACGGCCGCAGCTGGCACGCCTCCCTGACCGACGCCGGCTTCACTCGCCTGGAAGAGGCCTGGCCCACCAATCTGGCCGCGACACGCCGGCACTTCCTCGACCACCTGCAGGGTCTGGACCTCAAGAAGCTCGCGGCCGCCCTGCGTAACGTCGCCACCTAGTGGCCGCGCGCGGCCGTCCGGGGGGCACTGAGCCGCGGCCGCCCGTGTCCGCGGTTCACCCGGCCCGGGCCATCCCGCGCAGGGGCGGCGTTCGCGTGGCATGGTCGCTTGCGGAGGCGTTCACGTTCGCACGGGGCTCGGGCGGACATGCCGGCGACGGGAGGTGCGCAGGGCCGTGCAGAGACCCGGCCGGATCCTTCGCGACGGCTCGTTCTTCTCGTGGCTGCGTGACCACGATCCCGAGCTCGCGGCGACGCGTCGCGCCGGGCGGGCCGCCCTCGTGATGCCCGCCCTGTTCGCTTTGTGCACCCAGGTCATCGGCTCGCCGACGATGGCGACGTACGCCGCCTTCGGCTCGCTGGCGATGCTCCTCTTCGTCGACTTCACCGGACCGATGACGCAGCGGCTGCGGGCACACATCGGCCTCGCCCTCGCCTGGGGGGTGCTCATCTGCCTCGGCAGCCTGGTGGCCTTCCAGATCTGGCTCTCGGTGACCGTCACGGTCGTGATCGGCTTCCTGGTGCTCTTCTCGGGCGTGGTCAGTTCCGTCCTCGCCGGCGCGTCGACCGCCCTCCTGCTGGCCTTCATCCTCCCGGTGACCTCGCCCGAGCCGCTGTCCGTGCTGCCCGCGCGGCTCGCCGGAGCGGGCATCGCGTCCGTCGCCGCCATGCTCGCGATCTCCCTGCTGTGGCCCCGCCCGGTCAGGGACCCGCTCGCCGAACCGGCCGCGCGCGTGTGCCGCGCCGCCGCCGAGCAACTGCGCACCGACGCGTCCCTGCTGGCCGGCGGCCCGGACGCGGCGAGCGGCCCGCGGTGCCGGGCCACGGCCGACCTGGCCGCCGCCGCGGCGGCCGACCTGCGGTCCGTCTTCGACGCCACGCCCTACCGGCCGACCGGCCTCTCCGCCGGCTCACGGGCCATCGTCCGCCTGGTCGACGAGCTGACCTGGCTCGGCGACATCCTGGCCGACAGCGTGCCGCCCGACAAGGAGCGGGTGCTCTGCGACGAGGACGCCCATACCGTACGGCGGGCCGCCGCCCGTCTGCTCGACGAATCGGCCGAACTGCTCGACCGCCCGCGCGACTCGCCGAACGCCCTGCGCGCCGCTCAGGGCGATCTGCGCACGGCCATGAGCGACATGGAGAGCAACGCCACCACACGGCTGCCCGTGCACCACGACGCGACGGCCGCCCGGTCGCAGGTGCATCCCTTCATCGGTGTGCTGGATCTGTCGTTCCGGGCCCAGGAGGTCGGCTTCGCGACGCTGCAGATCGCCCGCAACGTGGACCTGGCCGCCGCCGCGGACCGGCGCAGCTGGCCGGAGGCCCTCCTCGGCCGCGAGCCCGGGGCCCTGGCGAAACCACTCGCCGCGGCCCGGGAGCGGGCCGCGGCCTACCTCCAGCCGCAGTCCGTGTGGCTGCACAACAGCCTCCGCGGCGCGCTCGGCCTCGGCATCGCGGTCACCCTCGCCAAGGTGACGACCGTCCAGCACTCCTTCTGGGTGACCCTGGGCACCCTGTCGGTGCTGCGCTCGAACGCCCTCAACACCGGGCAGAACGCCGTTCGCGCCGTCGCCGGCACCATCGCGGGCTCCATCATCGGGGCGGGGCTGCTCCACCTCATCGGCCACCACGGCACCGTGCTCTGGTTCCTGCTGCCCGTGGCCGTCCTGCTCGCGGGCATCGCCCCCTCCGCCATCTCCTTCGCCGCAGGCCAGGCGGCGTTCACCGTCACCCTGGTCATCCTGTTCAACATCGGCCACGACCCCAACTGGCGGATCGTGCTGCTGCGCATCCAGGACATCGGCCTCGGCTGCGCCGTGAGCGTGGTCATGGGCCTGTTCTTCTGGCCGCGTGGCGCGGCCGCCGCGGTCAGCCGCGCGCTCGCCGAGGCGTACACGGAGAGCGCCCGCTACCTGGCCAGGACCGTGGAGTACGCGGTCGGGCTGTGCGGCGCCGGGCCCCTCTCGGCGGACGCCCCCCTCGACGAGCGGCGCGACGCGGCTGCCGCCGCCCGCCGGCTCGACGACACCTTCCGCAGTTACCTGGCCGAGCGCGGCCCGAAGCCGATGGCTCTCTCCGACATGACCGCGCTGGTCACGGGCATCGTGGGTCTACGGCTCGCCGCCGACGCCGTACTGGGCCTGTGGAAACGGTCCGGCGGGCAGGACACCGCCGCGGACCGGGCGGACGCGCGGCTCGTCATCGTGGGAGCGGCCGGCCGGATCACCGACTGGTACCGGGACCTCGCCGCCACCCTGAGCCGGGGCGCGGCCGTCCCGGACCCGATGCCCCGCAGCGCGGCGGTGGAGGGGCAGCTGGTCGACTGTCTGCGGCAGGACCTGTCCGACACGGGCGGCCGTGGCCCGGCCACCGCCGTCCGCATCATCTGGACCGCCGACCACCTCGATGTCGCCCGCCGCCTCCAGCCGAGCCTGGCGGAGGCCGCCCGGCCACTGCGCCACCGCACCTGACGGCACGGGCAACCCGGCACGACCGGACCCGCCCCGGGGGACCCGGCACCGCACCCGGTCGTGTACCCGTGCGCCTTCCGCGCGGGCGAGAGCTCCGAGCCGGTGCGGGCAGGGCCGAACGGCCCCCGGAAGGACCCGGGCGGCCCGTGGTGACCGGCCCCGGCCGGGCACAGGCTGGGGCCACGGGCACAGGCTGGGAGCGGCAGCCCTCCCCCGCCCCCGAAGGGCACGACGCGCTCACCGAACGGCTGCGGGCACAGGGATGAAGGGAGCCGGAGCCATGACCTCCGCCACCACCATGACCGCGGCTCTCGGGGCCGAGCACCGCGAACAGCTGATGCGTCTCGCCCGAGAGGTCTCGTTCCCGTCCGGCGCGCGGCTCTTCGAGGAGGGCCGGCACGCCGACCGCTTCTGGATCATCCGCAGCGGGACCGTCGCCCTCGACCTGCACGTTCCGGGACGGCGCGCCGCCGTCATCGAGTCCCTCGGCCACGGCGAACTCGTCGGCTGGTCCTGGCACTTCGCGCCGTACGTGTGGCAGCTGGGCGCCGAGGCCGCGAGCCCGGTGCGAGCGCACGAGTTCGACGCCGACGCGGTGCGGGCGATGTGCGCACGCGATCCCGATTTCGGCCGGGCGGTGGCGACCTGGGTCGGCCGTGTGGTCGCCCAGCGGCTCCAGGCGTCGCGCAACCGGCTCCTGGACCTCTACGCCCCGTACGGCAGCGGCGTCCGCGGCTGATCCGAGGCCGCGTGCCGCACCGGTGGCCGGGGCGCGCGGGGACGGCCCCGGGGCGCGGGCAGCGCCTGGCCGGCCGTCAGTCTCCCGGCTGCTCCGGTTCCGCCAGCGGCACGCGCCACACCAGCGTGCTCCCGCCACCCTCGGGCGTGCTCAACTCCAGCTTCCCACCGAGTTGTTGCGCGCGCTCGGCCATGTTGCGCAGGCCGCTGCGGCGACCGCCCTCCGGGATGCCCACGCCGTTGTCGGTGACGGACAGCAGCACGTCGCGTCCGTCGGTCCTCAGGGACACGTCGGCACGGTCGGCCCGGGCGTGCCGGGCGATGTTCGTGAGGGCCTCGGAGAGCACGGCCACGACGTGGTCGGCGACCTCGCGCGGCACCTCGGTGTCCACCAGCCCTTCCATGCGCACGCTGGGGGCGAATCCCAGCACCGGCGCGGCCTCGCCCGCGAGCCGCACGACACGTGCCCGCAGCCCGGATCCCGTGGCGGTCCCATGCGTGCGCAGTCCGAAGATGGTCGAACGGACGATCTTGATGGTCTCGTCGAGGTCGTCCACGGCCCGGAGCACCCGCTCCGAGGCCTCCGGGTGCTCGATGAAGCGACCCGCGCTCTGCAGCGTCATGCCGGTAGCGAAGAGCCGTTGGATCGCCAGGTCGTGCAGGTCCCTCGCGATCCGGTCGCGGTCCTGGAGCACCGCGATCTCCTCTGCGTCCCGGCGGCGTTCCGCCAGCTCCATCGCGATCGCCGCCTGCGCGGCGAACACCTGGAGGGACTCGGTCTCCTTGGCCGAGAACGGCATGCCGTCGCTCTCCCGGACGAGGAGGACCACGCCCCGGACGCCGTCCGCGCCGGTGCCGATGGGAACGGCCACGGCCGGGCCGAGTCCGGTGGACCGCAGCGGCCCGGTCAGGAGCCTCTCCTCGTGGGTGACGTCCGCGCTGGTGACGGCGGTCCCGGTGGAGAACGCCTTGCCGATCAGGGTGTCGTCGGCCGGCAGCACCAGCCCTCGGAGCTCCTCCGCCTCGCGTCCGAGGGCGAGTTCGACGGTGAGCGAGCCGGTGTCCGTCATGGGCATCGCGACGAGGGCCAGGGCGGCCCCGGTGATCTCCCGGGCCCGGTCGGCGATCAGCCCGAGGGTCTCCGTGCGCTCCGCCCCGGACATCAGGCTGTGGGTGATCTCCGCGTTGACCCGCAGCCACCGTTCGCGCAGCCGGGACTCCGCGTACAGCCGGGCGTTGTCGATGGCGACACCCGCGGCCACCGCCAGCGTCAGGGTGACCGAGACGTCCTCCTCGTCGAAGGGGCCGCCGCCGCGCTTCTCCGTCAGGTACAGGTTGCCGAAGACCTGGTCGCGCACCCGGATCGGGACACCGAGGAAGGTGTTCATCGGCGGATGATGGGGCGGGAAGCCGTAGGAGGCGGGGTGCTCGGAGATCTTCTCCAGGCGCAGCGGCTCGGGGCGGCGGATCAGCTCGCCCAGGATGCCGTGCCCCTCCGGATACGCGCCGATCCGGGCGATCTGCTCGTCGCTGACGCCGACCGTGTGGAAGGCCGACAGCCTCCTGCCGTCGGGGCCGATGACACCGAGCGCCGCGTACTCGGCGTCCACGAGCGCCGCCGCGGCCTCGACGATGCTGTGCAGCGCCTGCTCCAGATCCAGCTCCCGCCCCACCGCGAGCACCGCCTCCAGGAGACTGTGC
>NZ_AUKV01000073.1:0-8920 GCF_000424945.1 Streptomyces sp. 142MFCol3.1 | reverse complement strand
TCTGGGAGTGCGCAGCCTGCGGGGCCGTCCTCGACCGGGACATCAATGCGGCGGTCAACGTCGCCAAGGCCGCCGGACTGGCGGTGTCAGCCTGCGGAGCGCGGGTAAGACCAGGACCCGTCCCGGCACAGCGCGAAGAAACAGGAACCCACCAGAAGTCGCGCCCGACAACGGCGCGGCAGGCGGGAATCGCCCTCCTTTAGGCGGGCGAGGATGTCAACTCACCACCCCCGGCATCTGAGCCCGGATCCACCATCGTTGATTTCGACTACGACGACGGGAGCACACCCGTGACAGACGCGATGTCCTTCCTGCTCGAACGCCTGCATGCGGCCGGCCTGACCGACGTCGTCGCGGCCGAGCCGGCCACTGGAGGCCTCGCGGCGACCGCGGGGCTCGCGCGCCGCGGTGACGGCACGTCGGTGTTCGTCAAGGCGTTCGGCGAGCCGCCGTCGGACGACGTCTTCGCCGCGGAAGCCGAAGGGCTAACCGTGCTGCGCGAGGCGGGCGGCGTTGCCACGCCCGAGATCATCCTCACGGACCGCGACTTGCTCGTGTTGACTGTGCTGCAGCCCCGGCCGGGCACCGAAGCCTTCTGGGAGCAGCTCGCGCATGCGCTCGCTCGCCTGCACACCACCACGCGGTACCCCCGATTCGGGTGGCACCGGGACAACTGGCTTGGCCGTCGTCGGCAGGTCAACACCTGGGATGACGACGGGTTCGAGTTCTTCGCCCAGCATCGTCTGCTGCGCTGGCTCGGGGAGCGTCGCGTCCAGGAGGCGCTCGACGCCGCGGACCGGGCGGCGCTGGAGCGGCTGTGCGACCGGCTGCCCGAGCTGCTGCCGGTCGGGCCCGCGTGCCTGACGCACGGCGACCTGTGGGCGCTGAACGTCATGGCCACCCCCGACGGGCGGCCCGCGCTGATCGACCCAGCCGTGTCGTACACGTGGGCCGAGGTCGATCTGGCCCACCTGTGGACGACGGCGCCACCGCCCGAAGCGCACGTGTTCTTCAAGCTCTACGCCGAGCTGACCGGGCTCGACCGCGACTGGCGTGAACGCATGCCGATCCTCCAGCTACGCCAGCATCTGGCCGTGATCGCTCAGTTCGACCCCGACTGGGGCGCCGCCGATCTCGTGCGCGCCACGCTCGCCCCGTTCCGGCGGCGGCCCTGAGCTCAGCTGGGTAGCCGCCAGACACGACACCGGCTTCGGAGTCAACCCCCGAAGGACTTCCAGAGCCGACCACTAAGTTCACGCTCGCCGCGTGATCAACGAAGCGTGTCCACCATCACGGGGGAAGGCCCCCTCGCAGAATGCGTTCGGGTCGACAGCGGCACCGTCGTCATGGAGTGACGGCGTAGTCCTGTGACATGGCCTCGGACTGGGCCGAGTCCCAGAGCAGGTTGGGCGGGCCACGACAGTCCAGCCCTTGCGGGAACCCTGAGGGGCTCAGGGACGGTAGGGGTGTGTCAGAGTCATGGGCGTCTGGGCGATGTCGATTGCATGCTGGGGAAATTGCCGGCCTGCAGTGTAGTGGCGGGCTCGTGTACGGCCAACGGGCCGGAGAATGTCAGCGTTTGTGAGTTCGCGCAGGTCGCGTTGAGCTTGCTGGAGGCTGAGGGCTTCAGCGTCCTGGTAGCGGGCGCGGCGCACGCGACCGGCCATGGCTACGTCGTGGAGCGCTGTGATGGTTCGTTCGTCGAGGCCTCGACGGTCGGTGAAGTCGGCGAGTGCGCTCCACACTTCGCCCGAGCGGGCGAGACGGCCCTGGACGGTTTGGGCCTGCTGATGGTACGCGGTGAGGTTGAAGCGGATCCACCCTGCAACGTCTTGATCGGGCTGGTAGTGGCTGCCTCGGTCGTTGAGTTCGCGGTAATACTCCCAGGTGTTACCCGGTCGTCCTAGCCAGCTTTCGATGGAAGAGAACTCCGGTGCCAGGACCGACTCACGAGCGATCATGAGTGTCTGCAGGGAGCGTGACATGCGCCCGTTGCCGTCGGCCCAGGGGTGAATGGAGACCAGGTGCAGATGGGCCATCGCAGCGCGTATCAGGGCGTGCGTGTCGTCGTCGGCGTTGAGCCAGTCGACGAGTTCCTGCATCAGGCCGGGGACGAGCTGGGCATCGGGGGCGGTGTAGGCGGCGATGCCGGGATCACGAGCGTCGGTGACATAGACGGGGCCCTTGCGCCACTGACCTGCGGGTCGGCGGACATTGTGACGATGCCCCTGCAGCATCCAGTGCAGTGCGTTGAGCAGGCCCTTGCTGTAGGAGAAGTCTTCGACATCGTGAAGCGTCTGGATGTAGGTCAGCACCCGTTGGTAGGCGAGTGTCTCCTCCCGGTCTTCTTCCGAGACGTCGACCTCGCTCTCGCCTTCCATGAGGTCCTCTACGTCGACCGTTGCCACTTTGAAGCCCTCGATGGAGTTCGAAGCCGCCACGGCATCCGCGGTGAGGAACTTTTTCAGGCCGGCCGTCCACTTTGCAGGAGAGGTCCGCACGTGGTGCCGCAGAACCTCGCGCATGCGGTCGATGTCTTCGAGGACCTGAAGATCCTTCGTGTCGAGTTCGGGGGTCGGGAAGAGCATGAAGCAAAGATAATGACGCAGTCATTGCGTCAAGGCGCAATCAGTACGCCGCTGCCCCGGCCGGAAGAGGGGGCCCGTCAGCACCGACGAAGCGTCGATCCCGAGAGGGCCTGACCACCGAGATCCACCCTTCAGACGGATCGTGCCCAGAGCACGAACGACGCCACGCTGACCGTTGCTTCGTAGGCGGTGGCGCTCGTTGTACCGGGTCACCATCGCGCGGACATGTTCAAGGGGCGGGACTGGCATGGTGGCTGTCCTCGGCGGCACTCCCCATGGATGGTGCGGCCCGGCGGCGCACCGCGACGATGGCGACGTCGTCCTGGACCTCCCCGCCCGCATGGACGGTCAGGTCGCTCATGAGGTGCCCGATCAGGGAGCGCGGCTCGTCCTTGGCGAGGAGCGCGAAGCGGTCCAGAGCCGGGTAGAAGACGCCCGCCTGGTCGCGGGTCTCGAGGAGGCCGTCGGTGTGCAGGAGCAGCGTGTCCTGCGGCTCGAATCCGAAGGTGTTGATCTGATAGGCCGTCTGGTCGCCGCCCAGGCCGAGCGGTGGCGCGGGCTGCGGCACTTCGAGGAGGTCCACCTTGGTGCCGTGAGAGCGCATCAGGTCGGGGTGGCCACAGCTGATCACGTGGACGACGTAGAGGTCGTCGGGTATCTCCAGGACGAGAGCGGTGATGAACCGCTCCGAGGCGTTGCTGTCTCTCTGGCCGGCCTGCTCGACACGGCGGCGCACGCTGGCGTCCAGGGACAGGGCGACATGCTCCAGCCGCACGTCGCGGTGCGCGGCTTCGCGAAAGGCGCCGATGACGGCTGCGGCGTCGTCGACTGCCGCCAAGCCGTTGCCCTGCACGTCGCCGATCAGCATGCGGACCGTGCCGTCGACGCGTTCGGCGGCGTACACGTCTCCGCCGATATGTGCGTGGGCTGCGGCCGAGCGATAGGCGGTGGCGATGTCCAGGCCTGCCACTTGACAGGGCAAGGGCGGCAGCAGTGCTCTTTGCGCTGTCTCCGAGACGGACCGCACCGCGTGAAGTGTTCGATGGTCCCCGTCCCGCAGGCGCCGGAACACCAGGACCAGGACGCAGACGATCAGCAGTCCCAGGAAGTCGATCGGGAGGATCAGGGAGCTGGTCAGACCGTCGTCGACGTCGACCGCGACCACGCCGAGACAGGCCAGGACGGTCATGCTGACGGTGGTACGCGTGTTGTCTGCCGCAGCGGTGAGAGCCGGCACCGCCACCAGCAGCACTACCAGGTGGACGTCCGCGGGGACGATCACGCCGCACAGGGTGACGCTGAGCAGGACGGCCGAGGCGAACCCGACCGCGATGAGCGGTCGTAGCCGTACCGACGAGAAGGTGACGGCAAGTGCCGCGGCAGTCGCGCGGGTTGTGCTGGTCGCGATGTGTGTCTGCGTCGTCATGAGAACCTCCTGCCGCGTGCGGCATGGGCTGGTCCGGCCGGTATGACAGGTGTCCTGTGGGGCTGGGGGAGCCCCTTGGTCGACGCCGTGTCAGGTGCGTCGCCTCACTGCGGCTGATCGGGCTCTGGCGCCACGGCGCGGTCGGTCTGCCCGGGCCCGGCATAGGGCCCTCGGGTGGGCTCGGCGGCTTGCCGGCTGCGGGCAGTGAGCTTCTGACGGTGCCGTGCCCGGGTGCCCGGGCGTAGCGAGGGGACTGCGCTGGAGCCGGCGTCGTCGGCCCGTCATCTGAGATCGCTGTCGTGGAGTTGCGCGAAGAGTTCCGTGTTGTGTGCGTAGTCGACCGGGACGTCGATGACCGTGACACCGGGGTCGTACAGTGTGGCCGGGGCGAGTGACCTGCGCAGTTCGGTCTCGAAGGCGTCCATGGTCTTGGTCCGGATCCCTCTGGCGCCGAACGCGCAGGCATACAGCGTGATGTCGTAGTCGCCCGAGCGGACACCGGAGGCTCTGCCGAATCTGCGATGCTCCTGGAAGGCCGCCATGTCGTGGGCGTTGTCCCGCATGATCACATGGGTGGCGTGGAGGCCCAGCCGGGTGGCGGTCTCTATTTCCGGGGCGCTGGAGAGGAACCCGCCGTCCCCGGAGACCGACACCACCTGCGTCCCCGGCCGCAGCAGCGCGGCGATCATCGCCCGTGGCAGGGCAACTCCCGGTACCTGCGGGCCGTGGGGGAGCAGGATGCGCCGCGGCTGATGTCCGCGGAGGTGACGGGCCATGTAGAGGTGCGAGCCGGTGTCGGACACCACGGTGGCGTCGTCCTCCACATGCTCGGCGATCTTCAGGATCACGGCGGCGGGATTGAGGCCGGCAGCGGTGGCCGGGACCGCCCGGGCCGCCTCTTCGATACAGGCCAGAGCGGCACGCTGCTCGGCCAGGGCGGCGCGGCTGCGGCCGCTGATCGGCAGCCCGGACAGCTCCCCGGACAGCTCCCCGACGGTCGCGGCCACATCTCCGCGCAGTTCCAGGGTGGGCTGGTAATGACTGCCGATCTCGGCGGGCAGTTCATCGATGTGGACGATCGTATGGACCGGGCCGGTGTTCCACAGGCCCGGATCGTATTCCGCGAGGTCGTAGCCGACGGTGATCAGGACGTCGGCGTGTGTCACCACGACGTCCCCGGGCTGGTTGCGGAAAAGGCCGACCCGGCCGCCGTACTGCTCCTCCAGGGTGCGCGGGACGATACCCGCCGCCCGGGAGGTCTCCACCACGGGCAGGCCTGTGGTACGGATCAGTTCGCGCAACGCGGCGCAGGCCTCGCGATCTGCACCACGCAACCCGACCAGAAGGACGGGCTGTTGTGCAGCGCGGATGATCTGCGCGGCACGGTGGATGTAGGCGGCGGGAGCGGGGCCCGAAGAAGGGTGCCTGTGCGGCTGGACGACGCTTGCCGCGGTGAGCGCGCCTGCGACGTCGTCCGCAATCACCACCGCGGCCGCACCGCGGGGCGGGGTGAGCGCCGCACGCAAGGCGTTGGCGATGGCTTCGGGGACGTCGTCGGGGTTGCGGACTTCGCAGGTGTAGGTGGTGACCAGTCTCAGTGCTGCCATGGTGTCCATCGACCGCCGGCTTCGCCCGAACCGCTCCCGGCGGGTTGTGGCCCCGCAGACAGCGATCATGGGGTACTGCTCCGTCGTCGCGGTGAGCAGAGCAGTCATCAGATTGGTGGTGCCGGCTGCTGAGGTGGCCAGGACCGCTCCGGGGGCGCCGGTCAGCAGCCCGACGGTTGCGGCCATCACGGCGGCGTTCTGTTCGTGGCGGCACATCACAAGTTCGGGGCCTTTGACGGACAGGGCATCGTGAACGGCATCGCTCCTGGTCCCGGGGACCCCGAAGACGTAGGGCACGCCGTACTGCGAGAGGGTCTCGGCCATGCGCTGGGCCGCGCCTACAGGTGAGGTGGGCATGTGCCGCCTTTCTGTGTCGGGTTGCGCGACGGCGGTGGGGAGTTGCTGCGCCGGGTGTGGTGCCGTCGCCGGGCCGGGCACTGCGGGTCCGGCCGGCGCTCGGCCCGGGCCGTCATGCGCCCTTTGCCCGGCGGGCTTGGCGTTCTGCTTTCGGCCGTGCCCGGGTGCGTGGCGAGGAACAGGGCGGCCGGGGGCAGGCCAGGTGCCTTTCGGGGCGGATGGCGATGTCCCTGGTGCCGCTCGTGAGCAGCCGGTCCACAAGGTCCTCGGGGACGGACGTCGCGCTGTCAGGGGGTTGAAGGCGCCCTGGCCCAAGTCGCCGCCGTGCCGCGCCGCTTGCAGGCCGTCACCCCGCCGCATGCCGTCGAGCACGTGGGGCGATCGCGGCGGCCGGGTGCTTTCCTGGAGCCGCTTCAAGGCGATGGTGCTGCCCGGACGGGTCGCGGGCGGGCAGGGAGGCATGCCCGCCGGTGGAATACCTCGTGGCAGGACACGGGAGAATCGGGTGAGGTCATAGGCGTGATCATGGCGGTCCGTTCGCTTTTGGCGATGTGTCGTGCGGGGCACGGCCGACGATGTGCCGCCGGCCCCCGCCCCGGTGCCGCTTCACCGACAACGGTAGGCACACGCCCCCCTCCGAGGGCATCACGTGAATGCGTAGTCGTGCCCGGGTCGCCGCGTCAGGACCGGTCCGCAACCCCGGGGAGCGGCTGCCCGTCCTGCAGCAGCCGGGCAAGCTGAGTACGCGTGGTGACCTTGAGCTTGCGGAAGACTTTGCGCAGGTGGTAGTCGACCGTGCTGGCGCTGATGAACAGCCGCGACGCGATCTCGGGATTGGTGGCCCCCTCGGCCGCCAGCATCGCAACATGTCTTTCCTGAGGAGTGAGCTGCCCGCCGAACCGGGACCGGCACGTGCGGGTGAGTTCGCCGGCCGCCGAAAGCTCGCTGCGGGCCCGCGCGGCGAAACCGTCCATGCCGAACCGCACGAACATCTCGTGCGCCTGGCGTAGTTGGCCGCGCGCATCGAGGTTGCGACGCTCGCGCCGCAGCCACTCCCCGTACAGAAGATGGACACGGGCCACCACGGCGCGCAGGCCGGTGCACTCGAGCTGTCCCAAAGCCGTGCGGTACAAATCCTCGGCATCCGCGCCAACCGCAAGCAGAGCCCGGCAGTGTGCCTCGACGCCTGCGGCCCAGTGGCCGGAGCAGGGCCCGGTCGTCTGGCACAGCTCCCTCAGCGTGTCCTGGGCCAGGTCCTGGTGTCCGGTACGCACGGCCGCCTCGATGAGCTCGGCCAGCGCCCAGTTGCGGATCCGATGGACGCTGGAGTCGGCGCCGGCCTGGCAGGCGGATTGCAGCGCCTGGTCGTAGCGGCATGCACCGTTGTGGAGCACGGCGGTGGCCCATTGCAGGTAGGTCAGCGCCACGCCTTCGCCCCGCGCCGTCGCGTCCCGGGTCGCGGTGCGGATCACGGCAGCGGCCTCGTCATCTCGGCCGCGGAAGACGGCGAGCCCCACCTCCGCGTAGGGGACGGGGCCGGCTCCGGTCATAAAGGTGGCGTCGGCGGCCGTCTCGGCCAACGACGCGGCCTGCAGGAGTTCCCCGCTCAGCAGGTGCAGCAGCGCACGTGTGGCTGCGGCAACCGGGAGAATGCTCAGTGCTCCTCGTTCCTCGCACGAGCGCAGCAGCCGCGTGGCCAGCACTCGCCACGCCTCGTCGTCCCACAACAGCCCGGCGCTGTGGCCGGCCAGGTTCAGCCAGTACAGTTCCTCCTCAGGGGCCAGTTCCTTCGTGGTGAACGCCGACACCGCCCTGCGCAGCAGCGGAACTGCGGCGTCGCGGCCTTCGACGATCATCAGCGTCAGCCCGTCCAGCAAGAGGTCGGAGGCGCACGGCACGGACGCCGCCAGCACCCGGCGAGCACTGTGGGCAACCTCCGCGATCAGATGCTCGCCGCCCAGCCGGCCCGCGAGCATCGCTGCGGTCAGGGCCTGCAGATAGACGTCCCTGGCACGGCAGACGTCGATGGACTCGAAGCGGCGGGCCGCGCGCAGCAGCACAGGGGCGGCGCCGGTGATGAAACTGCGGGCAAAGGTGATCTGCCCTCGCAGCAACTCACTGTGGGCGGCCCGCAGCTCGTCGGCGGGTCCCCGGTCGGCCAGGGCAAGCAGGTCCAGAGCGCTGTCGTACGCGCCGGCCTGCCCTTTGGCGCGTGCCGCAGACAGCGCCCGCTCCGCCCTGGCGGCGGGGTCGGCAGTGAGCGCGACCGACCGCTCCAGGAAAGCCGCGGCAGCAGCGATACCGCCGCGTGCCAAGGCCCGGTGAGCCGACCCCTCGAGCTCCGATGCGGCTTCCTCGTCGAAGCCGACGGCAGCCTGCGCGCGGTGCCAGGCACGCCGGTCGGGTTCTGAAGGAGCGGTGACATCGGCCAGAACCTGGTGCGCGGCCCGCCGCTGCGACGGCGCCACCGCCTGATAGACAGCCGACCGCACCAGGGGATGGCGGAAGACCACCTGCGTGCCGATGGACACCAGTCCGTCGGCCTCGGCCGCCGCCGCGGCCGAGACCCCGATTCCCAGACGGGCGGCCGCGCGCCACAGCAGCGCGGAGTCGCCGGTCGGCTCCGCCGCGGCCACCAGGAGCAGCATCCGGGTGGCCGGCGGAAGGCGGAGGAACCTGCTGCGGAAACTGTCCTCGAGGCGCCCCGGCACGGCTGAGATGTCCAGCGGACCGAAACCGCCCACGAACCCGGCAGCCGTCATGGCCCGGGGCAGTTCGAGCAGAGCCAGCGGATTGCCCCGGGCCTCCGCCGCGATCCGCTCCACGACCCCCTCGTCCAACGGCACGTGCAGAGCCGAGTGCAGCAGGGCGCGGGCGTCGCCAGGGCCGAGCCCGGTCAGTACCACCTCCTGCAACCCGCCCAGACCACCACCGGCATGGGC
>NZ_AUKV01000072.1:0-9668 GCF_000424945.1 Streptomyces sp. 142MFCol3.1 | reverse complement strand
CATGGAACGCAATCTGCTCGTGATCGGGGCGACCGGTAAGACCGGTGGCCACACCGCGGAACTGCTGCTTCAGCGCGGTCACCACGTCCGCGCGCTCGTCCGTCGAGTCGATGAGCGCTCCGAGCGGCTTGCCGGCCTCGGGGCACAGATCGTGGAGGGCGACGTCCTCGACCTCAACTCCCTGGCGGAGGCGACGAAGGGGATCGACGCCCTGTACTTCACCTACCCGATCGTTCCCGGCCTGATGGACGCCACGGCGAACGTGGCCCTGGCGGCAGAGGAGAACGGGGTACAGGCGATCGTGAACATGTCGCAAATCTCCGCCCGCCGTGAATCCGCCAGCAACGCAGCACGCCAGCACTGGGTCGCCGAGCGTGTGCTGGAACACTTCCCGGCAGCCGTCACCCACATCCGTCCGACCTTCTTCGCCCAGTGGCTGATCAACATGTGGGACGGCAGTGGCGAGCTGCGGTTTCCTTTCGCCGACGGACGGCATGCCCCGATCGCTGCCAGTGATCAGGCAAGGGTGATCGCGGCCATCCTCGAGGACCCCGCCCCGCACGCCGGACAGATCTACCCGCTGCACGGGCCGGTGGAACTCAACCACTACGAGATCGCCGAGAAGATGTCGAAGGCGCTCAGCCGTCAGGTCACCTACATGCCCATCGACCTCGACGAGTTCGCCGCCATCCTGAAGAAGCGCGGCACATCGCCCCACATGATCCAGCACCTCCTCGCCGTCTCGGTCGACTACCGCAACGGCATCTTCGCCGGCACCAACGACCTCGTGAAGAAGATCGGCGGCACCGGCCCCCTCGATATCGAAAGCTTCGTCGCCCAGAACCGGGCGTTCTACGACTCACACACCGTCTAAAACCAGGAGAAAACAGTGAGTGTTTGGTTCATCACAGGATCGTCCCGTGGGTTCGGCCTGGAAATCACGCGCGCGGCGCTCGCGGCAGGACATCAGACGGTGGCCACCGCACGGAAGGCGGATGCCGTCCGCGAGCAGCTCCCCGACGCCGGCGATGCGCTGCTGGCCGTGCCGTTGGACGTGACCGACCCGCAGAGCATCCAGGCGGCCGTCGACGCGGCGGTGGAACGGTTCGGACGCATCGACGTCCTGGTCAACAACGCCGGAACCGGACTTCTCGCCGCCGTGGAGGAATCCGACGACGCCGCGGTGCGCGCCATATACGAGACCAACGTGTTCGGCCCGCTCGCCGTCCAACGCGCCGTACTGCCACTGCTGCGAGGCCAGCGCTCGGGGCACGTCATCAACATCAGCTCCATCGTGGGCTTCGCCACCGCCCCGGGCTGGGGCATCTACGCATCCACGAAGTTCGCCGTCGAAGGATTCACCGAGACCCTCAACGCTGAACTGGCGCCCCTGGGAGTGCACGTGACGCTCGTGGAACCAGGCTTCTTCCGCACCGACTTCCTGGACCCGGCCAGCCTGCACACCGGCACCGACGTCATCGACGACTACGCGGCCACGGTCGGCACGATGCGTCAGACCGCCGCTGGCCTCAACCACGCCCAGCCCGGAGACCCGAACAAGGCCGCCCGTGCCATCGTCGACCTCGCCGCTGCTCCCGAGCCGCCGCTGCGCCTACAGCTTGGGGCCGACACCCTCCAGGCGTTCGAAGCCAAGCTGGACAATTTCCGTGCCGAGATGGACGCCTGGCGGCACGTCGCCCTGTCCACCGACCACGACTAACGCCAACCAGGGTGCAGCCCACACTCCTTGACCCGGTCCGACGCCTTGCCGGAGGCTTCGGACTGGCCGTGAGGAAGAAGCCACCTTCCTCGGAAGGCAGCAGCCGTCACCACAGCACCAAGCCGTAGGCCCCCACTGGTTCAGCCACACCATCGCTGGCTCCCACCCACCGTCCGCCGTGGCCACCAGCAGCCGCCGCTCGGCCGCGTCCAGCCGGGACGCGGGCACCCACCGGCCCCCCGATCATCACCCTCGGCCGGGCCGCGTCCTCCACCAGCAGCGACCTGCACGTGGGTGAGTAAAATCCGCGCGAGCGGCCGTAGTCGAGCATCTCGCTTCAAGGTCGAGCTCGTCGCGATCAGTCCACCCGAGCAAATGTGAGTCAACCGGTACAGATATTGACAATTACTCCTTCAGGGCCAAGTCAGGGCCTGTTCCAGTGAGTGGATCAGGCCCTGACGGGTCTCCGGAAAAGCACGGCGCGTTCATACGGCCTGGACCTTTCCGGGCCGCAGAAGGCGCGCCCGAGTCAGCGAAGCATGTCAGCGCCGAAGTAGGGATAGCCCGAGGTGGAAAGACCTGCGGAGGAGGCTCCGAAGCTCACGGCGTTCTTGGTGGTCACACCGCGCAGGCTCCACACGGCGCCGTCACCATTCTCTGCCTCGACCCCGATGGACAGGTCCGCGTGGCAGCCATCGACCGCCAGAGCCGCAACGACGGCAACGAGGAGAACACCAAGTAGCAGGCTGTTCATCAGCCAGAGACGGGGCTACATCCAGGTCACGCGGCGGTCTGGTGAGGGGCCGACTGCCGCATCCCGGCAAACTCAGCACGATGGGGGCCGAAAGCCGGGGTGAGTGGTGGGCTGACGTGTGTCACCGACCGCCGTTGGCTCCGAGATGAAACCTCGTCAGTGCAAAGATGATCAGGAGGTCAAGGGTCATCACGGGGATGGACCACGCCGGATAGTACGGAACGAACATGAACTGGGTGATCAGGCTGATCCCAGCCCCGCGGCCCCAGCTCTGGTTCGTCAAGGCCCCCAGGCCAGCGATGACGAGCGCCACTCCGACCACAAGGTGAATCCAGCCCCAGGCGGTCAGGTCGAACCGGTAGGCGTACCGGGACACGGAGAACACGGTGTCGTGTGCGATACCTGATGCCCCCATGAGAATGCTGAGCGGCCCGCTGAGCATCAGCATGGCCCCGGCGAACAGGGACGCGCCGCTCAATGTTTCACTGCTGTCCGGCCCCCCGCGCTCTTGCCGTGCCTGGTTCGGCATCGCTGCCATGGCCGCTACCTTCCTGTACGGCGCGGTCACCGACGCACCATGCCCGTGCGAAGCCGGCCGCGTTCCCTAGTCAGGATCACCGCGATCCTTCGGCACCACGACTGCAATGAGCCGCCGGGGGGCGGGGACTCCTACCGCGCGGCTCGATGCTCGGCCTCGGCCCGGGCTGGCCAGGCGCAGCTCCCCTCATCACATCGCCGCCACGTTGAGCCATAAGCGTGCTCCTGTACGGCGTGTTCGTCGCCACGGCTGCGGTACTCAGCGGCCTCGTAGTTCTTCGCCGGCTCCGCCCCCGGCTTCTGACCGTGCCGTCGCCGAGGCCCGCCATGGCCTGCAAACAGCCCTGCCGACGAACATGCACCCGCATCTAATGCGCACACATTAGATGCACTTGCATTTCAAGTACGAGCATGTCAGCGTATCGGCATGAGCCCTTCCGCGCCATCGCGCATGTCCGCGTCCCAGCTCACCTGGAACGCACGGCAGTGGGCGATCCTCCTCCCCGTTTCGATCGTCGGGTTTCTCGACCCGCTGGACGTGAACATGCGGCGCTGCGGCACCCGGCGGGACCGTGATCCTCTACGGCGCGCTGAGCAGCGAGCCCACGACGCTGCCGGTGCTTCAGACGATCGGCAAGAGCCTGACCATCCGGGGATACAAGGTCTTCGATCTCACGACCGACGTGGAACGCCGCAAGGTCGCCGTCAACTGGATCGTCGACGGTGTCGCCCGCAAGGCCCTGCGTCCGGTCATCGACACCGTCTTCCCGCTGGAGGACATCGTCGGGGCCCACCGTCGTCTCGAGTCCGGATCCCAGGTCGGCAAGATCGTCGTGACCGTCCCCCGCTGACCCGGCACACCTCACGGGCGCCAAGAAGCGCGTCCATGCCCCCACAACGCAAGTGACTTGTCTTAGTTGACTCAGGGAGACGTCCACCCATGTGATACACCACCTTCGGTCGCAACAACGGCCTGCGCGTGTCCGGGTACGGCCTCGGCACCGCCAATTTCGGCGCCGGCTGGCGCGCAGGCAGCGGTTGGGGTTCCGGTGCCGAGCCCACCGAGGTCCGCAAGATCTTCGACCGGTTCGCCGAAGCCGGCTGCACGCTCATCGACACCGCCGAGAACTACCAGGCCGGCGAATCCAAGCAGCTGCTCGGCGAGTTCCTGGGCGTCGACCGGGACCACTTCGTGCTGGCGGGCAAGTACAGCATGAACGGCGCCGGACCTCAGACCGTCTCCCACACCGGCAACAGCCGCCGGCACATGGTGCAGGCCCACGAGACCCGCCTGCGCCGCCTGAACACCGATCACCTGGACATGTACTGGGTGCACACCCCTGACGGCGTGACCCCGATGGAGGAGATCCTGCGCGGCCTGGACGACCTGGTCAGTGCAGGAAAGATCCGCTATTTCGGGCTGCCGAATTTCCCGGCTTGGCGAGTGTCGCGCGCCGTCGCCATCGCCGAGCTGCGCGGCTGTTCCCCGGTCGCCGGTATCCAGGCCACCGTCCAGCGCCGCCCGGCCACTCGGACCAGTGCGGCCAGCGGCACCGTGCGAGGTGAGAAGCAGCGGTAGAAGGCGAATTCGCCGGTTCGCCGGTTGCGGCGGATCAGTAGCCACAGCGCGATGGAGGCCAGGGTGAAGGGGAGCGGGCGCACCCACTGGTTCCAGGTCGTGAATCGGTCGGCGATGGTCAGGGAGTACAGCCGGTCCGAGCAGTAGATGGTGGCCAGCAGTGTGAGGAACTCGGCCCAGTGCGGCATGGTCGGCTTGCGGAAGATGTGCTTCATGACCCTCTCCTCTCTCCTGTCTCAGCCGAAGTGGCGGATGCGGGCGGCGGTGGAGGGGGCGTAGGGCAGCCAGTTGCTGGTCGTGCCGGTGGCGACGAACTCGGCGACGGCGGTGGCGAATTCGCGGCCCAGCGCGCCCTGGGCGTCACGGGCTCCGACTCCGGCGAGGATGGGACTGCCGGGGTAGGCGTCGAAGGTGTTGAACAGGAAGGGCAGTTCGGCGCAGTGTGTGGCACCCAGGGCGTACGGGTCCTCGGCGGGGGCGTAGTCGAACTGGTAGACGTAGGTGGTGTTGCCGCCGGCCGCGTGGTGGTCGGCGACCTCCAGCGAGCCGTCGCGGAAGAGGCCGTCGGTGAGCACGGCGGTGAAGACCTGCGCCGGTGTCGCCTGCGGGCGGCGGGCGGCGTGCTGTTGGTAGACGTCTTGGGCGGCCTGCCGGCCGACCTGGGCGGTGAGCAGGTCCAAGGCGGTGTCGGTGGTGAGGCCCTGGATGTGCGGGTCGAAGGCGGTGAAGGCCGTCGCCTCGTCGCGGGTGGTGCCGATCAGGAGCGGCTTGCCCTCCAGGGCGCCGTCCGCGAGGGCCTGTTGCCGGGTGCGGGGCATGCCGGGGGCGCCGAGGACCGGGTACATCGGCGGGGCCGCGTTGCCCGGGGCGGCGAGCTGCGCCGAGAGCCGGCCGTAGGCGTCCAGCAGCTGCTCGGCCGGCAGGGCGCGCAGGGCCTTCGCAGTGTCCGTGCCGGCTGGGATGCCCAGCAGGCGCAGGTAGGCGGCGGCGTGCTCGGCGGCCTGGTGGGCATCCTGCGGGTTCAGGCCGAAGGGGCCGCTTTGCAGCAGCACCCGCGCGATGGATGCGTTCGTCGCGGGGTCCAGGGCGAGCATCAGGGAGGAGTAGGCCCCGGCGGACTGACCGCCGACGGTGACGGTCCGCGGATCGCCGCCGAAGGAGGCGACGTTGTCCTTGACCCAGCGCAGCACGACGGCCTGGTCCTGGGGGCCGAGGTTGGCGGCGCCGATCTCCGGAAGGTAGAGGTAACCCAGGGGGCCCACACGATAGTTGGCGGCAACGACCACGATGTCGCCCAGGGCGGCCAGACGGGCGCCGTCGTACCAGTCCCAGCCGCCGGAGCCGCTGGTGAAGCCACCCCCGTGCCACCACACCAGCACCGGCCGGGCCACGCCGTCAGCAAGCGCCCGGCGCGGAGCGAAGACGTTGACCGTCAGGCTGCCGTCCTCACTCCAGTCCGGCACCCGCGCCCCCTGCACCTTCTCCAGGCGGGAGGCCGCCTGCGGTACAGACGGTCCGGCCTGCGCCGCATCCTGCACGTCCGTCCAGCCCGGGTGCGGCTGCGGCGGCGCGAACCGCAACTCGCCCACCGGCGACGCGGCATACGGGATGCCCCGGAAGGAAACCGCCTCGCCCTCCACGATTCCCCTGACCTTGCCCCGGTCGGTGTCCACGACCATGTGCTCGATACCGGTCACCGTGCTCACCTGCTCTCTCTCGGTTGCTCTGAGATTTTTCTACGCAGGATCCAGAATCTGAGCCAGAAATACCCTTCTTTGTCGAGAATGTAAGACATAGAATCTGCTGTTATGGAGAAAGTGCGCCACCAGCTGAGCGAGACGGACAGTCGGATCGCGGCCGCGATGCTAGCCGCCCCACGCGCCTCGTGGCGTACGGTCGGCCGCGTTCTGGGTATCTCGGAGCGCACCGTGGTGCGGCGTGCGGCACCGCTGTTCGGTGACGGGACCCTGCGCGCCACGGCCGTACGCAACCCCGTGCACTTCCCCGACCTGATCCCGCTGGCCCTGCGCATCCGATGCAAGCCCAACCGGATCAGCGCCATCGCCGCCACCCTCGCCCGCCGCCCCGACTGCATCTGGGTGGACGTCCTCGGCGGCGGCGACGAGATCTGCACCATCCTGTTCCTGGACGGCCCGGACGCCCGCGACAACCTCCTGCTGCGCGACCTCCCCGCCACCCCCGCGGTCCAGTCCTGGACCTCACACGTCCTGCTACGGGTCTTCCCCGCCGCCTTCGACTGGAGCGGCGGCCTGCTGACCCAGGCCGAACTGGCCGCTCTACGGCCGGACATGCCCGCGCCACCCGACCGGCCGACCCTCCAGCCCGTCGACCACCAACTGATCACCGCCCTGATCGAGGACGGACGAGCCTCCTACACCGACCTCGCGCACCGCGCCGACACCACCCCCCTCACCGCCCGCCGCCGCCTGGAGGCACTGGTCGCCGGCCAGGTCCTCAGACTCGCCACCGAAGTCGACCTCGCCCGGCTGGGCATCCGCACCGAAGCCCTCCTGTGGCTCACCGTCGCCCCCGGCGGCCTGGAGGAAACCGGCCGACAGCTCAGCCGCCACCCCCAGGTCCGCTTCGCCTCCGCCGTTACCGGCTCCGCCAACCTCCTCGTGGCGGTCGCCGCAGCCGACCTCAACGCGCTCTACGGCTTCCTGAGCGAGACCATCGGCGCCCTCGAACGCGTCACCACCCTTGAGGTCACCCCCATCCTGACCGGGGTCAAGAGGACAGGCCTGGTCCGCGCCGGCAGCCTGTGAACCGGGCACGAGGGGCCGTTGGGCTACTGCACGACGCCGGCCTGGCGCCCGCCGAAATCGGCCGCCGCGACGCGCTTCAGCGCGGCCAGGTCGTCCGCTTGGCTACCGAGGCTGGCCTTGCCCTGCTCGACGTACACGCCGAGACCTCGACCTGAACGCCGTCTACGACTTGTTCGTTATTACGAAACGCGGGCACGGTGCGTAGTCAAGACGACCGCCGACTGTCGGCGGCCCCCCGCACCTCGATGATCGGCAGCAGCCGGCGTGGAGCGGGGCCAGACGGTGTGGGGATGTCAGCGAGGCGTTCCAAGAGCCGGTCCAGGGCAGCGTGACCGTCATCGACGGCGGCTTGTTCCTCGTCAGTCAGCGGGATGGCGGCCCGCATGTGCTGGAGGTTGTCCTTCGCCTCAAGGAGCTGGGCCTTGCTGGAGCGCACTCACCAACGTCAGGCGGATCGTCATCAGACCAACCTCCTCCCGGCCCGGCCCGGCGTTACGCCGTGACTCATGCGCTCCAGGATCCGTGAAGGCCCCCCGCCAACCATCCGCCAGGCGGCCGAAACCTCGCCCGCCGACATGCCGCCGCGACCCACCGCCCGGCCGCACCCGCCACGGACGGCCGCCGCGCCGTAACGTGTTACCCCGAGTAGGGGCCGTTGACGACGCGGCACTCATCCGAACACACCGCGGTGGGCCGCAAAGGGCCACCCTGCCGCGCGCCCGTCACCGGAACGAAGCTGCGGGGATGCCGCGGATGCGCGGAGGGGCGACATGGCAAAGGGGCCACGGGAATACCCGTGGCCCCTTGCTGCCTGGTGGCGGTTCGGTCAGGTGCAGAAGGAGTCGCTTCCCGGCGTCCTGACGCTCTTGGAGGTCCTGACCCGGGTGAGGAGGCTGCGCAGGGTGGTGAGCTCTTCGGGGGTGAAGTCGGCGAAGAGTTCCTGCTCCACGGCGGTGATGGCGTCCTGGGCCTTGGCCAGGGTGAGGCTGCCTTCGTCGGTGAGTGCCACGATGTGGCGGCGGCGGTCGGCCGGGTCGCGTCGGCGTTCGACGAGGTGGGTGTTCTCGAGGTCGTTGAGGATCCCGCACAGGATGCTGGGGTCCACCTCCAGGACCTCGGCCATGCCCTTCTGGCTCATGTGTCCCGACTCGCCCAGCAGGACCAGTGTCGCGCCTTGGCGTGGTGTCAGTCCGCACAGTTTGAAGGCGTGCTCCGTGCGGGCGTAGGCGATGGCGCCGTGCCGGGCGAGCAGAAAGCCGAGCCGGTCGAGGGGTTCGGCCTCGACGGTGCCGGTCAGGTCCGCAGTCATTGTCACCCCACTTACCTTGCCTCTCGGCAAACTATTACCCGAACATAATCGTCTATCGATGCCGATGATAGCAGGGGCTCAATGGTGCGGGTCCGGTCCGCGACGAGAGGCATGGCCAGCAGCCGGGGCCACGGAGACGGGCAATGGGGTGTGACCGGCGGTTTCGCCGCGCCGTCCCGGACCGCACCGCCTCGAACAGTCCACTCCCCGCCCGGCGACCGGAGCCGGCCGGCGATCCGCCGCCCGTCAGGCCGGCCGCGGCGGCCTCAAGGCCCCCTCGGGCCCGCAACTCTGCCGCAGCGTCTCACGACCCCGACCGCCGGTTGGGTGGGGCGGGCGTCAGCCGACAGCCTCCACGGATCCACGACATCCCGGCAGCTTCGTCCCGGCAAGCCGACAGCCTTCACGGGCCCAACGACATCCCCGCCGCCTTCGTTTCGATGAGTCGACAGTCACACCCGCTCATTCATTGACATGCCTCAACGATCTGTTAGCGTCAACGCATGACGTTGCTCAGCCGTACCGGCCACGAGCCCCGCGGCCTCGCACGTCGATCGTTCACCGCCCGCACCACACACCGGGCGAAGCAAGGAGACACCACCATGAAGAAGCTGACGACCCGCCTCGCCCTCGCCGCCGCCACCGTGACCATGACCGGCAGCACCCTCGTCGCCGTCACCGGCCCCGCCTCGGCAGCCACCCTGCCCGCGGCCCAGCACAACGCTCGCCCCACCACCGCCGTCGTCACCGTCCCCGCCGCGACCCCCGCCCAGGCCGCGGCCCAGGATCACGCGGCCAGCGTGGCCCAGCACGGCGGCCTCTCCCGCATCGGCAAGGGATGGTCCCTCTCGGACGGGCAGCGTGAATGGCACGGCGTGCGGGACGCTTCGGGCTACGCGTACTGGCGCTCCGACGACAACGGCCACCAGCTCCGCTACGACGGCCACCGCGTCTACCACCGCCACCACGGACAGTGGACCGCC
>NZ_AUKV01000071.1:0-9807 GCF_000424945.1 Streptomyces sp. 142MFCol3.1 | reverse complement strand
CCGCTTCGCTCTGCCTCCGGCAGCCGAATACTCGCTCCGCTCGTTTCGCGCGTCCCCGCGCGAAAAGCAGCCCGCCTCCGGCGGGGGTTTATGGAAATTGGCCTCCGGCCATTTCCATAAACCTGCGTGCCTCCGGCACGGGAAAGCAGGAAATGGATTTGTGCCTCCGGCACAAATTCGAATACTGATTTGGCTTTGTCCGTGGGGAGTTGGGGGGTTAGCTGAGGTAATGTCAGAGGTGGTATAAGGATGAGTAGTTGAGGAATCTCCGATTCCCTTCGAGGGATGGGGAACTGACGGGTGTTCCGATGGAGAAAAGTGTTCACGGAATACCAGGGAAAGGAAGCCGGGCCCCCTCCGGGGTCCCGCCTTCCTCGGCGGGTGATCTGTACGCCGGACTGCTGTGCACGGTGGACGTGGCGAACGATCCCGTCGCGGTGCACGACGCCCTGACGGCCCTCGCCCCGCCTCGCATCGACTACCTCCTCCCGCACTCCACCTGGGAGCATCCACCGCCGTCCGGACCGTCGTCATCCCCGACTCCGTACTGGGACTGTCTGCTGACGATCTTCGACCGCTGGGAGCAGCAGAGGCAGCAGGTCCCGGCACGGACCTTCGCGTGGGTGCTGAGCCCACTGCGCGGCCAGCCCATCCTGACCGAGGCAATGGGCCTGGCCCCCAGCGATCTGGCCGTCGTCGAGACGGACGGCAGCTTCGAGCAGGCGGACTCTCTGAAGACCGCCTTCCCCGGAGCCTCAGGCCGCCGGCCACCACGGCTTCGAGAAGTTCGCGGACCATCTGGGCGTCCGGGCCCGCCAGTCGGGGGGCGGCACGTGAGCGAGGCCTGCCGACGCTGCCCGGTGCTGACCTCGTGCGGCGGCGGCCTGTATGCGCACTGGTACACCCCGGAGCGCGGCCCGTCCGTGCTCTGCGCCGACCTGCGCGCGCTGATCGAGGGGATCACCGAACTCGGTCCAGGAGCAGTCGTAGTTCTTGACCGTCTCCACTCAGGGCAGCTCGCGCAGCACGACCTAGGTAGGCGATGGTGTCCTTCGCCAGGTCGACCTACACGACGGCACAGACGGCGACCTCTTCCACGCACCGTGGCGAGGCGACCCGTGTCCCCTGGTCGGACTCTTACACAGGGCATACGCCTTCACGCGGGTGACCGCGTTCTGGCACACCCGGCGACGGCTCGACGAGGGACCGGCCAGATGGCTCGCCCACGCGGTCCGGGCTGACCTGCCCGACCCAGCGCCGGTTCCGGTCGGTGGTCTCAAGGCGCTGGGACCGAGGGAGGCCCGCGAGGCTGCGGGGCTGCCACAGCAGCAGGTGGCCGAACCCTCGACTGGTCCCCGTCGAAGGTCATCCGGATCGAGAACGGGAAGATCGGCGTCACCGGCACCATGGCGCTGGCATCCCGCTACGACATCGATACCGACGAGCAGCAAGAACTCATCGAGCTGGCCCAGGCGGCCCGCCGTCGGCCCCCGCGGTACGCGCCCTACAAGAGGTCATGACACCGACACTGGAGACGTACATCGCCTACGAGATCGGCCACGATCACGCGCAACTGCGAACGTAACGTCGTGCCTGGCCTGCTGCAGACCACGGAAGACGCCGACTGACCGTCATCGACTGGGAGTTGGTCCTCATCGGCGACCCGTGTTGGTCTTCGTCGGCGACCCCTGGGGCTGGTTCGGGTCCCTTTGGGAGACCATCACGACGGACCTGACACTCTCCTAGTGACTTCTGATGCGACGCGGACTGAGGCGGGGCTGAGGACAACACCTTCCGCACCCTGTCCTTCACCCCACCGCTGGAGTTGTACCTGCTCAACGGCATGAAGGCGCTCTTCGGCTCTACACCCGCACCCGGCGCGCGGTGCTGGTTGGCCGAGGGCCAGGAAGACCGACGTCAGGCAGAGGGCGTCTATCTCGACGTGCGACGCGGCGAAGACTCCACAACTCGGGCAAGGGCCTCCGCTCTCGGTCCTCGGCAGCAGGAAGAAGGGCAAGCTGCACCCCAACTCCGGTGCCAACAAGGTGAGTTGTGGGACGTCGTCGATGTCTGGTGAGCACAGGCAGGGCGAGCCGGAGGAGTCTTGGGCGTGCAGGTCGTTGCTAGATGTTAAAGGGACTGCTGATTCTGCGGCTGAGTTCCGTTCGGATGACGTTTCCTCCCTCGATGGCGCTAGTCTCTGCGGATCCGGACGAACTCCCAACCGGTGGTAGACATGACGGATCTAACGACTCGTCGACTGCGGTATTGAGTAGGGTGCCGTGCCGTACCCCTGGCACCCGACTCCATCTTGTGGGTGTAGCGCACAATCACGCTGCCCAATCACGTACCTGGCTCTTTCATGGAGGGGCTCACCGACGCGCTATAAGAACATCGAAGGTGACTGGCCCGAATGAAATGGCCGTCACGCAATAAGAGAGATGAATACGACAGCAGCCCCCTCTCCGGTCCCGGCCTAGGAAACCATTCAGACCGGGGAGGGGGCCGGGAGGGACATCGCAATGTCACCACTAGACCACCTTAGCCGTCGTGCTAAGGAAGCGGGGGAAAGGGCCCGAGCACCGCGAGGGCGTCGTCTCGCCACGGCCACCGCCGCGGTGGGCGCCACGTTTGTGCTCGCTCTGCCGATCCATCCGCAGCACGCATCCGCCTCGGTAATGAAGACCCCTGTTACCACCGCGGCGCTCGTTTCGTCCCGGAGCGACCTGCACGCCGAGCCCGATGGCGATCGCAAGCCGCCTCACATCACCCGCCCCTTCGCAACCACGATCTCGGGAAAGGCGCGCCCCCAGCCGCAGGCTCCCGTCACGTCCGCTCAGGACAGCATCTGGGGCATCCCTACGCCAGTTTTCGCCGGCGTGGTCGGCGCAGGGATCGGCTTTGGTGGCGCGGCGGTGCTCTTCAAGCTCGGACGTCGAAACACGCGCGAGGACCGCGAAGAGGACCGGCAGCGCGAAGATGCCCTCCGACAGCGGGTCGAGGCAAGGGATCTCTGGAGGGACCTGTACGAGGACATCAAGGCCGCCACGTCGGACGCGCTCGCGCTATGCATCGACGTCTCCGACCACCCGCTCTGCGAGGACGACGCCGAGGCACAACAGATCGCAGTTCTTCTTAGACGACTTCGCCTCGCGATCGAACACGCCCGCGGTCGCCGCTCGGACGAGCTCACAGAGAGCCTCACTCAACTGCGCGGCTGCCTGGCAAACCTCAGGGCAGCACTCCTACCTGCGTGTGCATCACTCACAGACCCGAGCAGGTCCGGCCAGTTCGACGTTATGGATCTTGTGGCACAGTCGGCGAATCAGACCCGTATCGCCATTGAGCTGGAAGGCCACGTACACAAGGCCCGGGCTGCCGTAGACACCGAATGGGGCAGCCGCTAACCACCAGGCCCACGTCGCATGCAGGGGGCGGCTGTTCACAATCGGCCCGCCCCCGGCGCCTGACGAGCCATCATCACCTTCTACTCGTACAAGGACGCACCGGCGCACGACAGATCCTCGTACCGCCCTTACTACGCCTACGAGCCGCCTCGCGACCCGCTCCAACGGTTCGAGGCCGCCCCGCCCAGGCGCGCCCGGTACGCGGCGGAAGCTCCAGACTGAACTGCTCGGCCAGGTTCTCGGGGTGCTCACTGGTCTGCCGTCGTCTGGGCCGCGTGATCGGAGCCATCCTGATCTTCTGGCAGATCCTGTTCGGGCACGCGCTGGGCTGTGGAGCGGGTACCAGTCCACGCTCCATACAGGCCAGAGAGAGCGACACTCACCGTGGCCAGCGCGTTGGCGGAGACGCCGAGAGCGAGGAAGAGGGCGCCGGCACCGAGGACGGTGATGAAGACAGTTAGATCGAGCTTGCTGCGGCTGGGGCTACGCATCACGGACGCCTTCCAGAAGTGCTGAACGAGTGGAAAGCCAGCGTGAGGGAATGGTCTGATTGTCCGTCTCGCGATCAGGCGTTAGTGCAGGTCGCCACGCGGAAGATTGAGGACAGTGCGGACACCTGCGGACGGGGGACAGATGCAGGGCGCCGGAATGACCGAAGCGGACGAACTCGCGCACTGGCTGCGTGGGATCACGAAGGGCTGGAGCGTCCGCGCGTTGGCCGAGCGGTTCCCCTACGAGCGCAACCAGTGGGCCGAATTCCGCAAGGGCGCCAAGTTGATCCCCCGCTACCTCCTTGAGGATCTCGTCACAGCCTTGATCAAGGATCCCCGGACTCGGCAGTTGCAGCTGCTGAAGGGCACCGAGCTGTTGGAGGCCGCTGAGGCTGCGGCTCGCGCCCGGTCCGTCGCTGCCGCCGAGATACCCACGGGCACGGCCCTCGAACTGCAGTTGAGGCTCGACGACGCGCGGAAGGGCGAGATCGCAGCGAAGGACGCCCTGCTCGGGACCACCCGCCTCGTCTACATGCTGCTGGAGATGGTCAGCTCCCTCCACCAGCGCTGCACGACGCTGGAACAGGAGCGCGACCGAGCCCGCGCCCCCAACCAGGTCGCAGGAATTCAGGCCGTACAAGAAGAACTGAACAGCACCCAAGCCCTGCTCGGCCAAGCGAATGACCGGCTGGACCAGGCAAGAAGAGAACGCCAGACAGCAGAAGAACTCCGCCTCCTCGCTGAACAGCAAGCGGCCGTATACCGCCGAGCTCTGGAAGACAAGAGCCGACCGGCCGCCTCCTCGACCGCAGCACGCCCCTCTGGCGCCACCCCCACCGAGGGAGCCGCAGACCCCTGGTCACGAGCGGACCGGCCTCCTTTGTGGGAATACGAGGCCGCCCTCGAAACGGCAGACGATGAACTGGCAGCTCACCAGTCACAGATGACAGCAGCACGCGAACAGATGGAGGTCATAAGCGTCTCTGCCGACCAGGAGACCTCGCCCACAGTCGTGGTCGGCGAAGTTGTCCGCAGCGTCCGCGCGGACACCGCGGACAGCCGGCAGCTCAGGAGGCCAGGGTCCTCCTCACTCCCACGCGTCTGGGGAGGCGTGCCACCGCGTAACCCCAACTTCACCGGCCGAGCCGATCTGTTGAAGTTGCTGCACGTGCATCTTCGGCAGGACACGGTTCTACCGGTCGTGGTCCACGGCATGGGCGGCGCCGGGAAGTCTCAGCTGGCCATCGAGTACGCGTACCGATATCAGGGCGACTACGACGTCGTCTGGTGGATCCCCGCCGAGCGGCCCGCCCTGATCAACCAGGCCATGGAGGAACTGGCCCAGCGGCTGGGCCTCACCACCTCGATGGAGGCCGGCATTGACGTACGGGCGGTCCAGGAGGCGCTAGGCCGACGGCATCCGTACGATCGCTGGCTGCTGATCTTCGACAACGCCGATAGCCCGGACCGGATTCGCCCCTTCTTTCCCTATCGGGGTGGCGCGATCATCGTCACGTCTCGCGACAAGGAGTGGAGCCGGGTCGCCAGCCCCGTCGAAGTGGGCCAATTCACGCGTAAGGAAAGCACAGACCTGCTGCTCCACTCCGGGCAGCCGCTTCACGCGGACGAGGCCGCCGCCCTGGCCGAGGCCCTCGGCGACCTGCCGCTGGCCTTGAAGCAGGCAGCCAGCTGGCTGGCCGAAACCGGCGTGCCCGTCTCCGAGTATCTGCGTCTGCTTGAGAACACGCGCCCGACACTGCGCGAAGCGAATCCGCCGCACCACCCCTGGCCCATCGCCGCCGCGTGGAACGTGACACTCGAGCACCTGGGCAGCCGCAGCCCGGCCGCGCTCAGGCTGCTGCAACTGTGCTCCTACTTCGGCGCAGACCCGATCCCCCGGTCACTCTTCTCCGGGCTCGGGAACAACCACATCGACGACGATTTGGACCCGGCGCTAAAAGACCCTTTGCGTCTGGGGCGCGCCCTCAGGGAGGTGAACCGCTACTCGCTCGCCCGTATCGATCACCGTAAGAACACCATCCAGATGCACCGCCTGGTCCAGCGTGTCCTAAGGGACAACATGACCGTCGACGAGCAATCCCGCATGCATCAGGGTGCCCATCTCCTGTTGGCGGCCGCCGACCCCGGCAAGCCAAGTGACCCGAGGGCCTGGCCCCGATACACGGAGCTCTACAGCCACGTCGTCGCTACCGAAGCGGTCAAATCCAACCAGCCCCGGGTGCGCCAGCTGGTGCGGAACATCGCCCAGTACCTCTACCACTGGGGCGACCACGAACTGTCCCTCGAATTCTCCGAGCAGGCCTGGGAGACGTGGCTTGTCTTCGGTGAGGAGGACCAGCCGACACAGCTCATGGGCCAGTGGCTGGGATTCACGTACTGGGCAGCGGGCAGGTTTGACGACGCGTCGAACCTGGCAACCCGCCTCAGGGAGATCAGCAGGCTCCCGGCCTACGACACCCGCGAGACCGCGCTCGGAGTACTCCAGCTGGAGGCCGCCGTTCACCGTGCGGAGGGCAACTTCGCGGCCAGCGCCGGCCTGGACATGACCGCTCACGAGCGGGCCCGCACGAGTTTCGGCGAGAACGCCCCCACCACTCTCGGCATCGCCGACAACGTCGCAGTGAACCTGCGGCTGGTCGGCGCGTTCCCAAGCGCACTGGAACTCGACCGCCGGATACTGAACATGAAAGGCCGTCTGTTCGGCAAGGACGATCCGCAGTACCTGATCACCAAGTGCAATCTCGCTCTCGACACCCGCGAGATGGGCGACTACGCCGGTGCGCGCAAGCTGCACGAGTCGGCCTGCGTCACGTACCTAGGCACGCTCGGCCGCGATCACCCTGCCACCATCGAGGCTTTGCGCCAGCTCAGCGAGTCCTGCCGCAAGGCTGGCGACCATGCGCGCTCCCTCGAACTGGCCACCGATGCACACGCCCGCTTCATCCGCCGCTACCAGCAGGACCATCCCCGCATACCGCCCGCCGAGCTGACCCTCTCCCTCGCGCTTCGCCACAACGGTGACCTGGAGGCCGCCCACACGCGCGGGTCGAAGGCCTGCGAGCGCTACCGGCAGAGCTACAACGAACGGCACCCGCACGTCCTGTCCGCAGACATCGACCTCGCCATCACGCTACGGCTGCTCGGCATGCCCGAGGAAGCGCACCGCCTGGACGAGGCAGCGCTCACCATCCTCAGCGAGAGCCTCGGCGAGAACCATCCCCTCACCCTCGCCTGCGCCATCAACCTCGCCAGCGACCTCGCCGCCCTCGGGCGAACCGCAGAGGCGCGCCACCGCGGGGAAGCCACGCTGGAACTGTGCCAGGCCACCTTCGGCAAAGACCACCCAACCACACAAGCCTGCGCCGGGAACCTGGCACTGGACCTCATCACCACGGGCGCCGAGACGGAAGGGCGTGCCCTGCGCGAGGACACCCTTACGCGCATGGCACGCGTTCTGGACGCAGCGCGTCTCCCAAAGGCCTCGGGCACCCCACACCCGGCCGTTATCCAGTTCAGGGAAGGCACACGGGCCAACTGCGACATCGACCCACAGCCACTGTGACCAGCCAGCGAACGAACCTGGCCAGAGAGGCTGCCTTTCCCAACACCACGGACGTGGACGATCTGGTAACGCGGGTGAAGCCGTTCGACAAGATCACCGTGTTCGCCACGTACGCCTCGCTCGGGCTCGGCACGCTGGAGCGCGCACACCAGGCCGGTCTTCCGGGCTGAGATCTGATCGTCATGGACGAGGCGCACCGGACATCGGACCGGATCGGAAAGCCATGGGCGGTCGTCCGTACTGGATGCCGCGCAGCAGCTCCTCGAGGACGGCAGGCGCCTGGTGACGGCCTGGACATCGACGCCCCCGCCGGTTTCGCCGAGCCTGCCCGCACGCTGTCTGGGCCGTTCCTGCGCGCCGCCTCTACACCGAGACCAACCGGCACCTTCGGCTGCGCCCGGCCGGGCGCAGCCTCTTCGGTCGCTCTCCACGAGGTGACATGACGCGGCCAGAGCTGCGGATTCGCGTCACGTCACTTCACGGCGCATCCTCCCTCGAACCCCGCCGCCGCGCTGTGATGTTCGCGGCGATGACGGTGCAACCGCCGGTGATGGCGGCTCCGATGATGGCCCCGATGAAGGCGTACATGTTTCCCCCTTGCTCAGTGGCGCTGAGTTACGCCGGGAGAGACCATCGCACCTCTCTCCCGAGCATTCCAAGCAGCGGCCAGGCAGGTCAGAGGGCCGCGGGGAAAGTTTGTGTGCGGCGAGTGCCGGATAATTTGCGTAGGATTTCGCGGCGTTTCGGTACAGGGGTCCGCGCCGAAAACGTGCAGCTCTAGCTCGCTGTGAGACAACCCTCGGGGTACGCGTACCCCCTAGCACCGCACCGGCGCCCGCTCCTACGAGGTTTCCGCCCGGACTCCTGGCACGTTCCGAGGGCTCTCCTATCAGAAGGTCCAATAGACGGGGCCTGCCCCATGCCGTACGCGGGGTGCGCTCTCTGTGGCAGACGCCGAGTAGCCCGCGACGCTGGCCCCGCCCGTGCCTACGGTCCGTGCCCGTAATTCCGACAACCGCACCGCCACGGCGCCTGTGAGGCCGTCCAGGTGTTGAACGGCCGCAGCCGTAGTGGGCCGGGGGCGAGGGACGGGGTGACTCACCCGCGGGTGGCGGCATCAACGTCGCCTGCGTTGACCAGCGCCCTTGTCAGCTTCTGCACCTCGGAGGGGCGTTCATCCTGCGGCAAGGCCGTTGCGGCGTCCAGCAGGGCGCGGGCGTGACGTCGTACGGCTGCGTTCTGCCCGGTCCCGGCGGGAGAGTGGACCAGGTATGCGGTCAGGAGGCGCGCGTCCTCGCTGTCCGGGTGTCGGGCGGCGCGTTCGGCGACGAGGTCGGCGTCCGTCAGGGTGGGGGTGTGCTCGGCGCTCGCCCGCATCAGGGACAGCCACAGGTTCTCGTTGAGGCCGGCGTCGGCGAACGCGCCTGCGCCGGCGAGGGCGCCGGACGGCAGGCCGGCCGCGAGCGCGGCGCGCCACAGGTCGGCCGCTGCGGCCAGTCGGCTGGAGGCATCGGGCGGGATGGGACCGTCGGTGCGCGGGGTGCGGGAGGCGATCGCGGCCAGTAGCCGGATGGTCGCTTCCACTCCCCCGGCGCCGGTGGCCAGTCTGACCGCGTCCACGGGGGCGCGGAATTCGGCATGCCCGCCTCGAATCTAGGCGCCGCCATCGACACCCCCGCAGACGTGCTTAGAGCGCCAACGGCTGTACCGCCAGTCCCAACGCCGTAAGCGGCGTCGCTCCGGGACGGGGCGGGGGCCGCCTACGGCAGCCCTGTACGTCTGGACGAGGAGGGCGCCTTGGGGGGTCCGAGAAGTGATGCACTCTGGCTCCGCCGCCCCGCATAGGCAAAGACGAAGTAAAAGGTTTCGAGTCGTCAAATGATCAGCGCGCGGAATCAACTCTGACGTATGCCGTCAGAGTTGATTCTCAACTCCCGTAACTGGCACGGCTGGAGAGGATTTTTGCCCCTCATCGGCCGCGCGCGGCAGCCCTAGACTCAGGACGAAGAAACGAAAGGGCCCCATCCGGCACTCATGGCCTGGTAACCAGCCGGGCGGGGCCCTCTACCGACTCCCACGAAAGGGGAATCTCGCATGCATTCTGACACGTCCGGCCGCGACGGCGGGAAGCCGAGCCGCCGGGAAGTACTGGGGGCCCGGGCACGCCGCACGCTTCGCCTCATGCGCCGGCGGTTCCTTCTCGGCCTGGCATACGGCTCGGGATCGGCCTGTGTGAGCCTGGCCGTGGTGTGGGTCCAGCACCGCGTTTGACCCAGAAACGCGTATAGCCTCGGTGATCGCTGGCCCTGAGTTCGCGCCGGCGATC
>NZ_AUKV01000070.1:0-10252 GCF_000424945.1 Streptomyces sp. 142MFCol3.1 | reverse complement strand
CATGGTGACCAAGATCGAAGCCAGGGCGTTGACGCGCGAGCGGCTGCTCGATGCGGCCAATGAGCTCTTCTACGGTGAAGGCGTGCAGACCGTCGGCATCGATCGCGTGATCGAACATGCTGGGGTGGCCAAGGCGTCGCTGTACAAAGCATTCGGGAACAAGGAAGGCCTTGTCTGCGCCTACCTCGAACGCCGCTTCGAGCGCAGGAAGGAGCAGATCGCCCGCACCCTGACTCGTTTCCGCACTCCGCGCGAGCAGCTGCTCGGCGTCTTTGACGCGCTGGGCGAGGTATTCACAGATCCTCAGTTCAACGGCTGCGCCTTCGCGCGGGCGTCCGCCGAAGCGAACCAGGACAGCGCCATCCGCAAGGTGGCCGACGACTACCGCGCATGGCTGCGCGACCTGCTCACCGAACTGGCCGCCGCGTCCGGGTACACCGACCCCGAGACGCTGGGCCGCCAACTCCTCCAGTTGTACGACGGGGCGGAACAGTCCGCACGCTTGGACCGCGACCCCTCCGCGGCAACGACCGCCCGAGCCGCGGCAACCGCCCTGCTGAATGCCGCACCACTGGTGGCGGCTGCACCCACCGGGCAGTGACTCCGAGGAGCAGCAGATGGCAGGCGGTGCGAGATCACGGCAAGTGCTGTGCCGGATCGATGGCGCGCTTCACCGTAATCGCGCGGCCAGTGTGAAACAACGACCGGCAACGCCTGCGGGACCTCTGTCCGCGCCTGTCCGAGCAGAGCCGCTATATGCGGTTCCACGGAGTGCTGAACGAGCTGAGCGAAGGTCTCCATGATCAGCTCCTGGACGTCGACCACGACCCCCGGGAAGCGCCGGTTGCCCTGGACAGCGACGAGATCATCGGTGTGGCACGCTACGCCGCTACGTCCGAGGTCCCTCGGCTCGCTGCGGTCAGCGTGCTCGTGGCAGACGCCTGGCAGCGTCAGGGCATTGCACGGGACCTGCTCATCAGGTTGAGGGGCGGCGCGCTTCAGCGTGGCATTGCGTTCTTCGAGGCGTCCGTGCTCGCCACCAACGACCGCGCCCAGCCGCTCCTCCGTGTCCTGGCGCCGGAGCACCGTGTACTCCGCCGGCCCGACGGCCTGGAATTCCGGTGGAGTCACTTCGATCCGACGCCTCTCCCCGCACTTCCGCCGTCCCACGCAACGAGGTGATGCCTGCCGGCCGGTGGATGCGGGGTGATCGTTGAGGAGCGGGCTGCCGTCAGGGAGACAGCCTGACGGCCCCGGGGCCGGTGAGCGGCCTCACCTCGGAGCCGGAGACCTCCTGCCCGCAGGAGCAGCGCAGCTCGACGTGTACCTGGCCGCCGCAGCCGGCGTGCTTCAGCAGTGCTGACGGGCCCTCCGGGCCGCCGAGATGTGTGTCTCCATACTGCAAGAGGGCGGCCAGAACCCACTGCAGGTCGTGAGCGGGCGACGTGAGGTGGTACTCCTGGCGCGCGCGGTGTCCGGCCTCCTGGTAGTTGCGGCGCTCCAGCAAGCCGGCGTCGACGAGTTGCCGCAAGCGTTCGGTCAGGACCCGACGGGAGACCCCGAGGTGCTCCGCGATCTCGTCGAAGCGGTGAAGGCCGGCGAAGACCTCGCGCAGGATGAGCAGCGTCCACCGCTCGCCGATCAGTCTCAGGGTCGCGGCGACGCTGCAATTGTCCAGATCAAGCTCATGCCACTCCATGCCGTCAGGATACCTCCAGGGTTTTCATGTGGAACTCAGCCTTGACTTTCTGAGTTCCAGAGGGAAACTTAGCTATCAGCAGGCCGTTGACCGCACTTCTGCACCGTCGGCCCGCGAAGCCGTCCGGTGACCGCCCCGGGCCCTGTCAGTTCCGCCCGCTGTGCGCCTGACGAGCCGAACGGCCCCGCCCCTTTGACTTTGGGTGCCGCCGCGTATCACGGGACGGACCAGGTGGGTGAACGTACGTTCACCCTGCATTGCACTCAGTCTTGAGCATGGAGAGAGCATGTCGAACAACCAGACGATCGTTGATGCCTGTCGCCGCGCCTATACCGGATTTGAGGAAAACGACTCGTCCGACCTGGTGGCTCTGATGTCGCCGAACGTGGTCTTCCACTTTCCCGCCTCGCTGCCCTACGGCGGGACCTTCCATGGGCGGGAGGGCTTCGTGGCCTTCTACAAGGACCTCTACGACCACTACTACGAGTACTTCAACTACGACCTACATGCGGTTCTTGACGCAGGGTCACATGTGGTGGTCCCGGTACGGGCCCGAGCGAAGGCGAAGAACGGCCGCACGATGGAGAACGAGCATCTCCTGCTCTTCACCGTGACCGACGGACTGATCACGGAGGCGCGGCTGTACGCCGACACTGCCAAGGGGCGCGACGTGATCGAGGGCCTTGAGTCCTTTCCTTCCGCAGCCAACTGATTCCGCGACGGCGCGGCGCCCCTGTCCCAAGGAAACCCCCGGTCCTACCGTGACGCTGGCGGCCGATGGGCGGGCAGGGAAGGTGGACGGCTCGGCGCCGACCGCGGCCAAGCGCGCGCTGCGCCCTGGCCACGCAGATCGGTCTCACCCGCACCGGCCGCACCTTCACCGGTGATACGCCGCCGTGCATGCCAGAGAGGTCATCAACATGATCATAAACAGCGACGAACTTGACGCGAGATCCGCGTACAAGCTCCTCATCGGGTCGATAACGCCGCGCGCGATCGGTTGGGTGAGCACCTTGTCGACATCGGGTGTCGCCAATCTGGCGCCGATCTCGTTCTTCACCGTAGTGAGCCGGATACCCCCGATGGTTTCCCTGACCCTGCAGCCACGATCGGACGGGACGCTGAAGGACACACTCGTCAACATTCGGGACAGCGGTGAGTTCGTCACCAACCTGGTCACACTTCCGCAGGTCCACGAGATGCATCGCAGTGCGATCGAGTTCGATGGCTCCCAGGACGAGTTCGATGAGGTCGGGCTGACCAAAGAAGCCTGTGAAGTGGTCAAGGTGCCGCGTGTGAAGGACTCCCCGATCGCCATGGAATGCACGCTTGAGCGCATCGTGCAGGTCGGCGACGTCAACGACCACGTCGTCTGGGGCAAGGTCGTGCGCTTCCACATCCGGGACGACGTCTACTTCCAGAACGGACGGATCGACACCGCTGCCATTCCGGCAGTCGGCCGCCTCGCCGCCGAGTACACCCTGGCCGACAATGCGTTCGTCACCCCCCTTCCGACGGGGGTACTGAGCGAGCGTCTGGGCAAGCGCAGCCACCGCCTCGACGAGCGTCCGGACGGATGGTCGCCGGTGGACAGCGCCGAGTGGTCGCCCTCCGGAGCCACCACGGCCTGAGAGCACCGATGCCCACCCCAGCCGCAGGGCGCCGCGCACGTTCGCGCCGATCGCCGCCGAGACCCAGGCCGGCAGGACGCAATACCTGGGGCCTCGACCACCCCTCCGAACGATTGAGCATCCCGATACAGCACTCCCCAAAGGAGCACCTCATGCCGGTTTTCAACGCCCACATCCCCGCCAACCGCTTCTCGTCGCAGGAGAAGCGTGCGCTCGCCGACGCGCTCAACCAGGCGTTGGTGCAGGGGCTTGGCATCCCCGAGGGCGACCGCTTCATCACCATCAGCGAACACGGCGAGGACGAACTGTTCCTCGACCCGACGTTCATGGGCATGCAGCGCAGCTCGGACGCCATGATCATCACGGTTCTCTTCGGGGCCCATCGGCCTTTGGAGGACAAGCGGGCGGTGTCCGCGGCCATCAACAGGCTGGTCGTCGAGTCGCTCGGTGTCTCGCCTGACGACATCTTCATCGCGTTGATCCCGGTTCCGAACGAAAATTTCTCGTTCGGGAGAGGCGAACTGCAGCTGGCCGATAGGGCTCCACGCTGGTGAACCCCGTGGTCCCGGACCGTGGCCCTGTGCAACGCCGCCGGTCTGACCGGGCGGACCCTCGACGACCAGCGCGCGGGCATACCGGGCGTGGGAGCGAGGGGCGCCACGATCGTCAAGATCGTGGTCAAGCGGGACATCGCCGCAGGCACCCACCGGGCGGGACGTACCGGCACCTGGAAGAGGCCCTGGCCGGCCGCCCCCTCCGCGTCCGCGGCTCAAGCGTCACGCCAGGCGTGGGATCCGCCCCCGCGGATGCCTGGCCCCCTGCTCGCGAGGAGCTGCGTCCCGACCACATCATCCCGTCGGCCCTCGGGTGGCCCCGGCGGTCCCGAAGCCGTCGCGGAGGCCGCCCGGCGCGAGGCCGGGTGTGTTCTGTTCCGCGATTCGAGGACAGTGCCGTGGCCAGCCGATCGGACGCGTCGCGTTCTGGAGCCGCAGGTCTGGACGACGAGATCCACCGGATGCGGTGTGTGGACGCACATCCGAACAACTTCCCCATCGAGACTCAGGACTGGCGCCTCCAGGGGTGACGTCCGGTCCTGGACAGTGAGGACATACATGAAGACGGAACGTGTCGGCGACACCGACGTACGGTATCGGCGCATCGGAGCGGGGGACCTGGCTGTGGTGTTCGTCCACGGCTTCCTCGACGACCAGTACGCCTGGGACCGCGTGATCTCCCGGCTCACCACACTCGGCATCGAGTGCGTCACACTTCACCTGGCAGGTTGCGGCGACCGTGACGCGGTGGAGGGGCCCTACACCTACGACCGGTTCGCCGAGGAGGTGGGGGCGGTGGTCGACGCCCTGGGCAAACCCTTTGTGATCGTCGGTCACAGCATGGGCGCAGCAGTTGCCGAGCTGGTCGCGGTGCAGCGCCCCGACCGGGCTCGCGGACTCGTGCTGGTGACCCCGGTCCCCCTCTCCGGCGTGCACCTGCCCGACGAGACGATCGAGCAGTTCCGCTCGCTGGGGGGCAACGAGGACGCGCAGCGGAGCGTACGCGAACAGCTGTCCGCGGCGTTCCCGGAGGCCGAGCTCGATCGGCTGGTGGCGACCGGGCGGCATCTGCGTCCGGAGGTCATCCGTGCCCTCGCCGACTGCTGGAACAGCGGACACCCCCACGGCGAACGGCCGAGCAGCTACGCCGGCCCGGTGCTCATCATCCGCGGCGAGGGCGATGGGTTCGTCACCGAGGACATGGTCAACGACGCGATAGCGCCCCGTTTCACCGCCGTGACAGCGGTATCGGTGGCCGAGGCCGGCCACTGGGCCCACATCGAGCAGTCGGCCGACGTCGCCACCCACCTCAACAGCCTCCTCGCCGAGGCCCGCGGAACCGACATCGCGCCCGCCTCGAACACGTTCCCGTCCGCAGGGGTGGGCCAACGCCCAGGTGCAGCAGTCCGCGGCGGCATCGGGTGAAGGGCTCACCGAGCACGAGGTCCTGGCGGCGAGAGTCATAACCCGTCGGGCGGACGGCCGTGACCCAGGTGAAAAGGTGATCGCCGTGGCGAGCGCGATCTACGGGCTGTTCCGCTTCCCCGGGAGAGCGCCCACGGCCCGCGAACCTCCCGGAAGTGGGAGGTCACCGTTCGACGGCCTGCCGATGGCGGGCGTCATCGACCAAGAGTGCAACGGCCAGGCCTCCGAGCCGCCATCCACCACCAGGCCGCCGGGCGCCGCTCTCCGAAACCGGGTACCCGCCAGCGGCGAGATCGACGCCAACTACGTCCACCAGGGCTGAAGCCCTGCCTGTTCAAAGGTCGTTCCATGATTCAGCGCAAAGATGTCCAGTTCGAGGCCGACGGCGCGGTACAGCTGCGTGGATGGCTCTTCCTGCCGGACGGCCCGGGCCCGCATCCGGCGATCACCATGGCTCACGGCTACGCCGCGGTCAAGGAACTCGGCCTCGAGCCGTTCGCGCGGGCCTTCGCTGAGAACGGCTTCGTCGTCTTGGTCCATGACCACCGCGGCTTCGGGGCGAGCGATGGCCGGCCGCGTCAGGATGTCGACCCATGGCGGCAGATTGCCGACTGGAGGCGGGCCATTTCCTTCCTGGAGAGCCTCCCCGAGGTCGATCCGGAGCGGATCGGCCTGTGGGGCACCAGCTACGCCGGCGGCCACGCGATCGTGCTCGGCGCCACCGACCGCCGACTGCGGGCCGTGGTCGCCCAGGTGCCGACCATCAGCGGCTTCGAGCAGGGCCGGCGCCGCGTCCCTCCCGAGGCCGCCGCGGCTCTGGAGGAGCGATTCTCCGAGGACGAGCGCGCCCAGTTGCGGGGCGAGGCCCCCCACGTCCTGGCCGTCGTCGACAGCGACCCGGCGGTGCCGGCGTCCTACCGGACGCAGGAAGCCATCGACTTCTACCTCCAGCCCAAGCCCGACGGTGTGTGGGAGAACGAGGTCACGGTCCGCTCTACGCGGGCCGCGCGCATGTACGAGCCCGGGATCTGGGTCAACCGGGTCTCGCCCACACCACTGCTCATGGTGGTCGCGCTCAACGACACCATCACCGTGACCGACCTGGCCCTCGCAGCCCACGAGCGCGCACTGGAGCCCAAGCGACTGCGGACGATCCCGGGCGGCCACTTCGACCCGTACACCACCCAGTTCGACAAAGCGAGCAGCGCCGCCGTCGAGTGGTTCCGGGAACACCTGAACTGAGGGGGCCCTGGGCAAGGTGGCGGCGGACCAGTCGAGAGCCGTAGCGCGCGACTCCTTGAACCCGGACATGTTCGGGGTCGAAGTGGCCGCCGGGCAGCAGGGCCGGCCGCTTGGGCTCCAGCGCCCGCTCGTAGGCGGCCAGGGCCGAGTGGGTCGTGTTCGCCGACCACGAGCAACGGCGGTGTGGGGGAGACCCGGTTGACCCCGGCGCCGCGTTCATACATGAGAGCGGCGCGCGTGGAGCGTACGGTGAGCAGCGGAACGCGTCCGATATATCGGATGAGGCGATTGCGCTTGTTGAGCAGGAGAGGGTCAGCGCCTTGGGCGCTGCGGTTCTACGTCCGGCACTGCACGGCCCGCGGCTGCACCACCGCGGCCGCGGTGCTTCTTGGCGGGTCCGGTCCGCGTCCGCGTGGTACGCGTTCAGGCCGGCCCGTAGGAGATCACCGGTCACGTCTGGTCTGGGGACTCGCCCACGGATGCGGCACCTAGGAACGCACCTTGCGGTGCCCCGCGCCGCGGGGACCCCTCCGTCGGCGGTGCACACCTCCGGGGCCGGCTGCCGGGGCCTTGCCAGCAGGTCCTCACGGTGGTCAATGGTCGCACGCCCCCCACGCAAGCAATCGATGCGAGGACCAGCGCAGTAAGGGGAGTAACTCCATGACCCGCAGGCGAGTGTTGATCACAGGCGCGTCCAGGGGCATTGGCCGCGCGCTCGCCGAGCAACTTGCAGAAGACGGCCATACCCCCGTGGGTATCGCGCGCAGCGCGCCGCGGTTCTTTCCCGGCGACTTCCACGAAGCCGATCTTGCCGACCGTGTGGCCACCGATCAGGTTCTGGGGGAGGTGATGAGCGCGGGACCGGTCGAGGCCGTGGTCAACAATGTGGGGGTGGTTCGGGCGGCGCGGGTCGGAGCGGTAGCGCTGTCCGATCTCGACGCGGTCCTCGACATGAATGTGCGCACCGCGGTCCAGATCGTCCAGGCCGTCCTGCCAGGCATGTTGGAGCGGTCCTGGGGCCGCGTGGTGAACGTCACCAGCCTGGTCACCCTGGGGCTGCCCGACCGGAACTCCTACGGGGCGGCCAAGGCAGCCTTGGAGTTCTTGACGCGAGGCTGGGCCGGACAGCTCGCCACCCACGGGATCACCGTCAACGCTGTCGCCCCGGGTCCCACCGAGACCGAGTTGTTCCGGGCGAACAACCCGCCCGGGTCGGCCTCAGCAGCCCGCTACCTGGCCACGGTTCCCATGGGAAGGTTCGGGCGCCCGGACGAGATCGCAGCCGCCATCGCTTTCCTGCTCTCCGAGAAGGCGGGGTTCATCACCGGCCAGATCCTGCGTGTCGACGGCGGCGCGAGCATCGGCCGCAACAGTGCCTGAACTTGTTCAGCCCTGCTGCTGTTCGCGGAGACGTGTCCGGCGAGGGCTGTGGCTCGTTTCACGGTCTGGCTGGGCCCGTGCCGGGATGGGTGTGGTGCCTTGAGCCTGATGGGCGTACGGGACCGGTGGGGAGGGTTCTTGCACGAGCGCGGGACGCGGGGACCTATACGGTCGTGCAACGCCTGGCGCTCGATCGACGGCGGCGCCTGGGGGCTTGCCGCACCCGACGTCAAGGACGGCACCAAGTTCTACCTGCAGTTCCAGATCGGCTACGAGTACGGTTCCGTCGCCTACTGACCCGATACGCAGTCCGTTGACGCAGCACCGGCGGTGGTGGTGTGGTCGTAGCGGGGCCGGCGGACCAACCGCGGGCGTGCCGGAGTGCCGCTGATTGGGCATCTGCCCCGGCACGCCCGTAGTGAAAGGCCCCACGTCGTCTCTCAGCAGAGGGTGACGCGCCGGTTGCTCTGGCCGTCACGACCGTCAGTGTCCACATCGGCCGCCACGGCATGCCCGTGCTCGCAGAGCACGGGCATGCCGTGGCGGCCTCAGGACTTACTTCTGCAGGAAGGATTGCAGCAGGGCTGTCACTTCCTGTGGCTTCTCCTCTGTCACGAAGTGTCCCGAATTCTTCAGGACGCGTCCGCCGACGTTCACTGCGTAGTCACGCCATTGGTCGGCGATCAATCCACCAAAGGAATCCTGTCCGCCGATGGCGAGGACGGGCATCTTCAGTTTGCCCTGGGCCAGGAACTCCTTGTTCTGCTGAACGTTCGTGCGGATCTGACGGTATATGTCCATCCAGGCCGTCGTGCGGCCGGGCTCCTTCAGGAAGTGGGCGTAGTAGTCATAGTCCGACGGTGTGAACGGTGACTTGTTGCCTGCCAGGTACTCGGTGATCAAATCCTGGACGAAGACACGCTCGTGACCGGCGATGAGGTGTTCGGCGAGAGGCAGCTGGAACATGCCCCAGTGCCACGGCGAGGGCTTCTTCGGGTCAGCGTTCAAAGCGGGGTAAGTGAAGGCCCTGTCATCCGCGATGGGGGCTTCCATCACGGCCACGCGGCGCACCTCCGACGGCCACTGCGCCGCGTAGGCGTAGGTGACCCACACGCCAACGTCATGGCCGACTACCTGGATGCCGTTGTTGAGACCCAGCTGCTTCAGCAGCTGATGCACGTCCTTGGCCAATTGTGCGGCCTGGTAACCACTCTTGGTGACCTGTGAGTTGCCTGTGCCGCGCAGGTCGACGGCGATCACGGTGTGAGTCTTGGAGAGCGGGCCCATCTGCTGCCGCCACTCGGCCCACGTCTGAGGGAACCCGTGGATCAGTACGACAGGTGAGCCTTTGCCGCCCCGCATGTAGTGCATGCGGAAGCCATTTACTTCCGCGTACTTGGACTGAAAGCCAGCGGGTGGCTTTGATTGCGGGTAAGCCGACGGTGACGGCGCTGCCGTCGAGCCGTGCTGGCGGCTCTCACTCCATGCTCCGGAGCTCGAGGTGATGGAGATCGCCATGATGGCTATCAACGCCGCGATGAGTGCGATGAGCGTGATGAGCCTGTTGGTCTTTGCTGTTCCGATGCTCATTGGTGTACCTGCTTGGAGTCGGTATCTCGATGTGCGTCACTAGACGTGCGAGATACGGTTTCTCCCCCCTCGATCCGGCAAAGCACTTACCGAAGATTTCGCACCGCAGGTCGTCTCGTACCTAGCGGAGTCACTGCCCGGTGGGTGCAGCCGCCACCAGTGGTGCGGCATTCAGCAGGGCGGTTGCCGCGGCTCGGGCGGTCGTTGCCGCGGAGGGGTCGCGGTCCAAGCGTGCGGACTGTTCCGCCCCGTCGTACAACTGGAGGAGTTGGCGGCCCAGCGTCTCGGGGTCGGTGTACCCGGACGCGGCGGCCAGTTCGGTGAGCAGGTCGCGCAGCCATGCGCGGTAGTCGTCGGCCACCTTGCGGATGGCGCTGTCCTGGTTCGCTTCGGCGGACGCCCGCGCGAAGGCGCAGCCGTTGAACTGAGGATCTGTGAATACCTCGCCCAGCGCGTCAAAGACGCCGAGCAGCTGCTCGCGCGGAGTGCGGAAACGAGTCAGGGTGCGGGCGATCTGCTCCTTCCTGCGCTCGAAGCGGCGTTCGAGGTAGGCGCAGACAAGGCCTTCCTTGTTCCCGAATGCTTTGTACAGCGACGCCTTGGCCACCCCAGCATGTTCGATCACGCGATCGATGCCGACGGTCTGCACGCCTTCACCGTAGAAGAGCTCATTGGCCGCATCGAGCAGCCGCTCGCGCGTCAACGCCCTGGCTTCGATCTTGGTCACCATG
>NZ_AUKV01000069.1:0-11981 GCF_000424945.1 Streptomyces sp. 142MFCol3.1 | reverse complement strand
CGGATGTCTCGGACGCGGCTGTGGTGGTGACCGACGACCAGCGCCTGATCGCGTACGTCGTCGGCCGCGTCGACGACCTTGCGGGTGCCCTCGGTTCCGTGTTGCCGGAGTACATGATCCCCTCGGTGTTCGTCGAGATCGACGCGATTCCGTTGACGGCGAACGGCAAGCTGGACCGGCGCGCGCTTCCGGACCCGGAGGCCGTCGCCACCGACACCTACGTGGCTCCCCGCAGCGAGATCGAGGAGGGCATCTCGGCCATCTGGGGTCAGGTCCTGGGCCTGGACAAGGTCGGCGTCGAGGACAACTTCTTCGACCTCGGCGGCCATTCGATCCTCGCCGTACGGCTCATCTCGCGGCTCCAGGCCGAGTACGACCTGGACCTGCCGGTGCGCGTCGCCTTCGAGCGCCCCACCGTGGCACAGCTCGCCGTGGAGATCGAGGACCGGGTGCGCGCCGAGATCGACGCGCTCCTGACCGACTCCCGCTGACCGCCGCGGGCCGACCCGACGCGCGCCGCAGACCCGACCCGAGGAGCGCCGCCGGTCACCCACCGGGGCCCGGCGGCCTCATCATCAGCCCACCAGAAGGGACCCCACACCATGGGATCCGCGCGACATCTCATCTCCCTCACCGACCTGACCGACGACGAACTGCGCGGCATCGTGGCCCGCGGCGTCGCATTCGCCTCCGGCGCACGCGCGAGGACCATGGACGGCGCCGTCGTCGGCGTCTACTTCCGCCGTACGTCGACCCGGACCCGCACGGCCTTCACGGCGGGCGCGCTCCGGCTCGGGGCGCAGACCGTGACGTTCGGGCCGGGCGACCTCCAGACCAACACCGGCGAGACCAGCGAGGACACCGGGCGGGTGTTCGCCGGGATGCTGGACCTGCTGGTGGCTCGCACGGCCGACGCCTCCGCCGAACTGCGCACCTGGGCGGCCGCCGGCACCATGTCGGTGGTCAACGCGATGAGCGCGGAGGAGCATCCGACCCAGGGGCTCACCGACCTGACCACCCTGCAACGGCACTTCGGACGGATCGAAGGGCTGCGACTGCTGTACGTCGGCGAGGGCAACAACAGTGCCGCGGCGCTGGCGCTGGCTCTCACCCGCTTCCCCGGAACCGAGCTGGAGCTGCGTACACCGCCCGGCTACGGCGTCGCGCCCGAAATCCTCGCCGAGGCCGCGGAGCAGGCGGTACGCAACGGTGCCAGGGTGGTCGAGCGGCACGACATGGCCGCGCTGCCCGCCGATCTCGACGCCGTCTACACCACGCGCTGGCAGACCACCGGGACCACCAAGCCGACCGAGGACTGGCGCGAGGTCTTCGCGCCGTTCCAGGTCACCGCAGACCTGTGGGAGACCAGCCCCAAGGCCGTCTTCCTGCACGACCTGCCGGCCCACCGCGGCGAGGAGGTCACCGCCGAGGTGCTGGACGGGTCGGCGAGCATCGCGTTCACGCAAGCCACGCACAAAATGCACAGCGCCATGGCGGTCCTGGAGTGGTGCTGGGCGGGCCGTCGATGAGCAGGGAAGTCGTGGCGCGGGACGGCGGCGGCGCGGACAAGCTGCCGCCGCTGCGCAGCAACGGGCGCTTCCGGTTGCTGTGGGGCGGTTCCGCGCTGTCGGTCATGGCGGAGCGCTCCTCCACCATGGCCTTCACCCTGCTGGTGCTCTGGCACACCGGGTCGAAGAGCGCGGCCGGCCTGGTCGGCTTCGCGGCGCTGCTGCCGATTCTGGTGATGCAGCTGCCCGCCGGTGTGCTGGTGGACCGCTGGGACCGGCGGCGGGTGATGCTCGTGTGCGTGGCGGGACGGGCGCTGGCCATCGGGTCGGTCGCGGTCTCGCTCGCCGGTGACGAGGTGCGCGTCTGGCACATCGCCACCGTCGCCTTCGTCCAGGGCAGCCTCACCGTCTTCTACCAGCTGTCCGAACGGGCCGCCGTACGCGGTGTCGTGCCGCCCCAGCAGGTGTCCACCGCGATGGCGCAGAACGAGGCGCGCTCCCGGGCCGTGAACTTCGTCGGGCATCCGGCAAGCGGTGTGATGTTCGGGCTCTCGGCCTGGGTGCCGTTCCTGTCCAGCACCGGCCTGTACCTGATGTCGCTGCTGACGCTCACCCGGCTGCGCATCCCCGCGCAGCGTTCCGCGCGGGGCAGGACCGCCCGCGGACTGCGGGAGGAGATCTCCAGCGGACTGCGCTGGGTATGGCAGCGCGCGTACTTCCGCTCGGCGTTGCTCGTGATCGCGGGCAGCAACCTCGTCTTCCAGGGGCTCATCCTCACCGTGGCCGTGCTGGTCAGGGAGCAGGGCAGGCCGGCGAGCACGGTCGGTCTGATCATGGCGGCCGGGAGTATCGGGGGGCTCCTCGGGGCATTCAGCGGCGGCTGGCTGAGCAGGCGGCTGCCGATGCGGCGCGTGATGATCTACGCGCATGTGGCCTGGGCCGTGATCATGCCCGGAACAGTGTTTCTGCTGCACCCCGTGACACTTGGGATTCTCTTCTTCATAACGTCGCATATAGGAGCCGCTGTTACGGTCTCCGGCATGTCCCATCAGGTGCGCATCACACCCGACGCCATGCAGGGGAGGGTCGGCAGCGTCGTCATGCTCCTTGTCTCCGGGGCGAGTTCCATCGGCGCGCTCGGCACCGGCTATCTCCTCGAAGGCTTCGGGACGCGCGGGACGCTGGCCATCGCATCCGGAGTGATGGCCCTGCTCGCCGTGGTGGCGACCGTCGTGTTCACCCGCCCAGGGGCGGAGCTCGAAGACCGGAGCGCCCAGGAAGAGGCGTCCGGGCATCAGCGGGAGCTGACGGCCGGTCCCCCCACCACCATGACGCTACGGAGAATCGATGGATGACGCAGTGCGGCTGGAGTCGCTCACCAAGACGTACGGCTCGGGCAGCGGCGCGGTCAGCGCGTTGCGCGAGGTCGGCCTGTCCTTCCCACGAGGGAGCTTCACGGCCGTCATGGGCCCCTCCGGTTCGGGCAAGTCCACGCTGCTGCAGTGTGCCGCCGGACTCGACCGGCCCACCTCCGGCCGGGTGTTCATCGACGGCACGGACATCGGCGGCCTGAACGAGACCCGGCTGACCGAGTTCCGGCGGGAGTCCACCGGTTTCGTGTTCCAGGCGTTCAACCTGCTGCCCTCGCTCACGGCCGCGCAGAACGTCGGGCTGCCGCTGCGGCTCGCCGGCCGCAAACCGGGCAAGCAGACGGTGCTGCGGGCACTCGCCCAGGTGGGCCTGGAGGACCAGGCGGGAAAGCGGCCCGGTCAGCTCTCCGGCGGCCAGCAGCAGCGGGTGGCGGTGGCCCGAGCCCTGGTCACCCGCCCCGCCGTGCTGTTCGCCGACGAACCCACCGGAGCGCTGGACATCACGACCGGGCGCGAACTGCTCGAAGTACTCCGCAAGTTGGTGGGCAGTCCGGTCACGGGCGGCAAGGGCGCCGACGACCCCGAGCTCGACGAGCCGACCACCATCGTGATGGTCACCCACGACCCGAACGTGGCCGCGTACGCGGACCGTGTGGTGTTCCTCGCCGACGGCGCACTGGTCGGCGAACTGACGTCCCCGACGGCCGAGGCGGTCGCCGCCCGGATGACCGATCTGGCGGTGTCGTAGTGCTCGGCATCGCCTTCCAGACCCTGCGGGCGCGCTGGGTGTCCTTCCTCGGTACCGTCGTCGCACTGGTCCTGGGCGTCGCGCAGGTCGCCGCGATGGGCGTCCTGCTGATGACGATGCTCGACCTGCCCGACCGGCCGGCCGAGCGGTTCGCCCGCGCCGACGCCGTCGTCCTGCCCACCGACCCCGACTGGGACCCCGCCCACCACGACCTCGGCGTCCGCTCGCTGCCCGAGGCCGAAGGCGTCTCGCGGGACCTCCTCGACCGCGTCGCGGCCACGGGGGAGACCGTCGTGGACCGGGCGTTCTACGCGCAGCTCCGCGGCGGCCCGAAGAACCAGGTGGGCCACCCCTGGGGGGTCGCGCGCTTCGGCGGCTACGAACTGACCAGCGGTCGGCAGCCGTCCGGCGACGGACAGATCGTTGTGCCGTCCGACCAGGCACGCACCGGCGACAAGGTGACGGTGATGACCGCCGCCGGGGTCTTGGCGTACACCGTGTCCGGCACCGTCGCACCGGTCGACTGGGAGAACGCCGTCTTCTTCGGCGACGCCGAGGCCGCCCGCATCTCCCCGCGCATCCAGGCCCTGGTGGCCCTCGGCCCGATCGACCAGGTGCGCGCCGCCGTCGGCAAGGACGCCGAGGTACTCACCGGCAGGGACCGGCACGAGGCGGACGCCAGCAAGGCCGAGGACCGCGAGACCCTCGACAACACCATCACCCTGGTCCCGGTGATGGCCTCCGTCGCGGGGACCACCTCCGTCTTCGTCGTGGCCTCGACCTTCGCCTTCGCCGTGATCCAGCGGCGCCGCGAGGTCGCTCTGCTGCGCACCGTCGGCGCCACTCCCAAGCAGGTCCGCCGCATGGTGCGCGGCGAAGCGCTGCTCGTGGGCACGCTGGCCTCCGCGCTCGGCACCGCCCTCGGCCTGTACGGGGCGCAACTGCTCACCGACATGCTCATCGACCTCGACATCTCGCCGCCCTGGTTCCGGGTGCGCCCCTCGCTGCACTGGACGGTGACCGCCCCGCTGGCCGGCGCGTTCCTGGTCGGTGTCCTGGTGGCCCTGTGCGGAGCGGCCGCCGCCGCGCATCGCGCCGGCCGGGTACGGCCCGTCGAGGCACTGCGGGAGGCCGCGGTCGACGACTCCGGGATGACCCCGGGACGGCTGCTGCTCGGGGCGATCGGTGTCGGCGCCGGGGTGGGACTCGCCGCGTGGATCGCGGTCGGCAAACCGGCCACGATCCTCTCGCCCAACACCTACGTGACCGAGCTCCTCGTGCCCGTCCTCGCCGCGGCCGTCATCGCGCCCCTGGCGATCGGCCCGCTGGCACGGCTGCTGATGTGGCCGTTCCGCAATTTTGCCGGGCCCACCGCGATGCTCGTGCGCGAGAGCGTGCTCACCTCACGCCGTCGCACCGCGGCCACCGCCGCACCCATCCTGCTCACCGTGGGCCTCGCCCTGTCACTGCTGGCCGCCACCGACTCGCTCGGCGCGGCCCGTGACCACGGACTGCGCAACCAGGTCGCCTCCCAGTACGCCCTCGCCCCCGACGGCACACCGGGCATCAGCTCCGAGGTCGTCGACCGGGTGAAACGGATCGACGGCGTACAGATCGCGGCGCCCCTGCTCACCACGGTCTACACCCGCGACGAGGACCGCTACGACGAGAACGACGGCATGGTCGTCGACACCTCCGCACTCAAGAGCACCATGGACCTCACCATCACCCAGGGCTCCCTGGACAGGCTCGACGACAACAGCTTCGCCGCCCCCGACCTGTGGGGCTGGGACGCCGGGACGACGCAGAAGATCCTGCTCGGCGACGGCGAGGAAGCCACGCTGAAGGTCGCCGCCGTCTACAAGGCGATGCGCGGCGAGGACGTCGCCTACCTCCCCGAACGCTTCGCCCCGTCCGCCGCCTACGCGCGCGACGGACTGGCGCGCCGCGCCTACATCACCCTGGAACCCGGCACCGACCGGGCCGCCGCCACGGCAGCCATCGACAGAGCGGTGCGGGACAGCGGAGCACGGTTCCTCACCCGCGACGAGCTGGTCGCCTCCGAGAGCGCCTACGCCCGCCATCTCATCGAGGTGCGGCAACGCTCCACCGCCGTGATCGTCGTGCTGTTCTGCTTCATCGCGATCCTCAACACCCTGCTCATGGCGACCGCGGACCGGCGCCGCGACCTGGCCGTGCTCCGCCTGGCCGGCGCCACACCCAAGCAGGTCCTGCGGTTCTTCGTCGCCGAATCGCTGCTCGTGGCCGCCATCGGAGTCGTCCTCGCCCTGCTCGCCTCGGCGGTGAACATCGCGGCCCTGTGGGCGGCGCTGCTCCAGCTGTTCGGCACGACCCCGATCGTGGCGCCCTGGCTCGTGGTCGTCGGCATCGCCGCCGTCTCCGCGCTGCTCGCGGTCGTCGGCACCGTGCTGCCCGTCACGGCGGCACTGCGCTCCCGGATCGTCCAACTCGTGGGCGCCCGCGAGTAGATGCCGGCACGGCTCGTGGATGCCCACGCGTCGCCGCCTGCACGCCGTGTGCGTGCCCGCGCACCGGCGCCGGTACGGCTCGTGGACGCCCGCGAGCGGTGACCGGCCCGGCTCGCGAGTACGGCGAGGAGTGCCGGCGCCCTCCCGAAAGACCGCGCGCGGCCTGGTCCCTCCCCCCGTGGGGACCGGGTCGCGCGCTTCGTCGTGCCCGCTCACGGTGCCCAACGGACCCCAGCCGTACGACAGTTCGCGTAGAGGCCCGGTATAGGCCCCCGCCGGAAGCTGACGGCGGATCCGGACACGTATCCCGATCCGATGTCCGAACAGACCTCCGAAAGGGAGAGCCGAGATGGCTGACGAGCAGACCGACGACCGCGTCTACCGGGTGGTGCTCAACGACGAGGAGCAGTACTCGATCTGGGCCGCGGACCGGGACCTGCCCGCGGGCTGGCACGCGGAAGGCACCGAGGGGACGCGGCAGGAGTGCCTGGACCGCATCGAGGAGGTCTGGACGGACCTGCGCCCGGCGAGCCTGCGCCGCCGCATGGAGCAGGCGACCGCCTGACGGGCCCACGGACACACACAGCAGCACGGCCGGAAACCGAGAAGCACACGGTGGGGGAGGAGCGCTCAGCATGAGCACGGGCGGAGTTCGTACGGGCCAGGAAGCCGGAGACCAGCGCGAGGAACTGGTGCGCGCCCGGCTCGCCGGTGCCCGCCGTGGGCGGCGCGCCGCACTGCGGCGGGCCGACCGGGACGGTCCGCTGGCCCTCTCCCACGGCCAGCAGCAGATGTGGTTCCTCAGCCGGCTCGACCCGGACAGCTGGGAGTACAGCGTCCCCGTCGTCCTGCGGATGCGCGGCCCCCTCGACGCGGAGGCACTGCGCCGGGGCTTCGAGAGCCTGCAGTCCCGACATGAGATCCTGCGCACCCGCTACCGCCTCGACGGAGCGGAGCCGGTCCAGGTCGTCGACCCGCCGGGCCCGTTCGACCTCCCGCTCGACGACCTGACGGGGTCGGGCGGTCCGGCAGAACGGGAACGGCGGGCGCGACAGCTCGCCGAGGCCGAACCCGGCCGCCCCTTCGACCTGGAGCGGGGCCACCCGCTGCGCGCCCGGCTCATCCGGGTCGCGACCGACGACCACATCCTCGCCGTGGTCCTGCACCACGTGGCCTGCGACGAATGGTCGGTCGGCCTGATGCTCGACGAACTCGCCACGCTCTACACGGAGTTCGCACAAGGGCGGCCCGACCCGCTCGGCCCCCTCACCGTCCAGTACGCCGACTACGCCTCCTGGCAGCGCTCCCGCCTCGCCGACGGCACGCTCGACGGGCAACTCGCCCACTGGCGCGAGCAGCTCGCCGGCATCACCCCCCTCGAAGTGCCCACCGACCGGCCCCGGCCCGCCACCCGCCGCTGGGCGGGCGACGCCGTGCCCGTCACCCTGCCCCCCTCGCTCACCGAACGCCTCCGCGCCCTCGGCTCCGCGCACGGCGCGACCCTCTTCACCACCCTGCTCACCGGCTACCAGGCGCTGCTCGCCCGCTACACAGGACGCACCGACATCCCCGTCGGCACCGTCGTGTCCGGACGCGGACGCCCCGAACTGGAACAGCTCGTCGGCTACGCCATCAACACCCTCGTCCTGCGCGGACGCTGGCAGGGCGACCCGTCGTTCCACACCCTGCTGGACGGCACCCGGGCCACCGTCCTGGACGCCTTCGACCACCAGGAGTATCCCTTCGCCCGGCTGGTCGACGAACTCCAGCCGGAACGCGACATGTCCCGCACACCGCTGTGCCAGGTCGCCTTCACCCTGCACCAGGAGCGCACCGACGGCTTCCGGCTCCCCGGCATCACCGCCGAACCGCTGCGGGCCCCCTCCCGCGTCTCCCGCTTCGACCTCACCCTCCAGCTCGGTGAGCGGGCCGACGGCTCCGTGCACGGCACCCTGGAGTACAGCACCGCACTGTACGACCGGAGCACCGCCGAACGCCTCGCCCGGCACTATGTCCGCCTGCTGGAATCCGCGGTCGCCGACCCGGACCGCGCGCTGTCGCTGCTCGACCTGCTCGACGACACGGACCTGGCCGTCCTCGCGCCCGCCCCGAACCTCCTGCCGGCGCCCGACCGCTGTGTCCACGACGTCTTCGAGGGGCGGGCAGCCGCCACCCCGGACGCCCCGGCGGTCGGCTGCGGCGGCGAGTGGCTCAGTTACGCCGAACTCGACACCCGCGCCAACAAGCTCGCCCACCACTTGCGCGAACTGGGCGCGAAACCAGGCAAGTTGGTCGGCGTCAGCCTGGACCGCGGCATCGACCTGATGCCCACCCTCCTCGCCGTCCTCAAGTCGGGCGCCGCCTACCTCCCGCTGGATCCGGAACACCCCGCGGACCGCCTCGCCTACACCCTCCAGGACGCCGGAGCGCGGATCGTCGTCACCTCCGACGCCCACGCCGAGCGTCTCGCCGGCGTCCACGGCGGCGTCCTGGTGAACCTGGACGGCGAACGGGACGCCGCCGCCCTCGCCGCCGCACCCGGCACCGCCCCGGCCGGCGGAGCACGCCCCGACGACCTGATCTACACCATCTACACCTCGGGCTCGACCGGCCGTCCCAAGGGCGTCGGTCTCACCCACGCCAACGTGCTGCGCCTGTTCACCGTCACCGAGGAGCACTACGGCTTCGACGAGCGCGACGTCTGGCCGCTGTTCCACTCGTACGCCTTCGACATGTCCGTCTGGGAGATGTGGGGCGCCCTCCTGTACGGAGGCCGCCTGGTCGTCGTACCGCAGGACCTGGCCCGCTCGCCGGAGGACTTCCTCCGGCTCCTCGCCGACGAACACGTCACCGTACTGAACCAGACGCCGTCCGGCTTCCGGAGCCTGGTCGCCCTCGCCGGCGACGGACATCCGCTGATCGACGAACTCGCCCTGCGTGTGGTCACGTTCGGCGGCGAGCGCCTCGACATGCCGGCCCTGCGTCCCTGGGTCGCCCGCCGCGGCCTCGACCGCACGGCCCTGATCAACATGTACGGCATCACCGAGACCACCGTGCACACCACGTACCACCGGGTCACCGAAGCCGACCTCGCCGGCGACCACGGCAACGACGTCGGCACCCCGCTGCGCGACCTCCAGGTACAACTGCTCGGCCCGCACGGCGAACTCGTACCCGTCGGCGTCCACGGTGAGATCCACGTCGCCGGACCCGGCGTCGCCCGCATGTACCTGGGCCGTCCCGCGCTCACCGCCGAGCGGTTCGTGCCCGACCCGTACGGTCCGCCCGGCTCCCGCCTCTACCGCAGCGGCGACCTCGCACGCCGCCGCCCCGACGGCGGCCTCGACTATCTCGGCCGCATCGACCACCAGGTGAAGATCCGCGGCCACCGCATCGAACTCGGCGAGATCAAGGCCGCGTTGACCGCACATCCGCTGGTCCGCGACGCCGTCGTCGTCGCCCGCGAGGACACCCCGGGCGACAAACGACTCGTCGCCTACGTGGTACCCGCCGGCGAGGCGGTCGCCGCCCCCAGCGAGCTGCGCGCCCTGCTCGCACAGACCCTGCCCGCCTACATGATCCCCACCGCGTTCCTCGCGCTCGGAAAGATCCCCCTCACCGTCAACGGCAAGCTCGACCAGGCCGCACTGCCCGCTCCCGACCGCGGAGCCCTGGCCGTCGGGAGCAACCAGGTCGCCCCGCGCACCGCCGACGAGGAGCGGATGACCGACGTGTGGCGCGACGTCCTCGGCGTCGACCGGGTCGGCGTGACCGACGGCTTCTTCGACCTCGGCGGCGATTCACTGCGCGCCGTGGCCCTCGTCGCCGCGCTGCGCGACACCGGCCACGACGTCACCGTCCGCGACGTCTTCGCCCACCGCACCCCGGCCGATCTCGTCGAGTTCCTCACCGGACGTCCCGCGCCCGCCCGCCCCGAACCCGGCGTCGCCCCGTTCGCCCTCCTCGCGGACGAGGACCGCGCGCGCCTCCCCGAAGGTGTCGTCGACGCCTATCCGCTCGCCCAGGTGCAGCTCGGCATGGTCGTGGAGATGCTCGCCGACGACGGCCGCAACCACTACCACAACTCGACCTGCTTCAGGATCCTCGACGAGTCGACCTTCGTCCCCGACGCGCTCCAGCAGGCCGTACGCGCCGTCATCCGCCGCCACGAGATCCTGCGCACCTCCTTCGCCCTGGACGGGTACTCGGTGCCGCTGCAACTCGTCCACGACCCCGAGCGGGTCGACTCCCCGGTCCGCACCCGCGATCTGACGGCCCTCGACGCGCGTGCCGCCGAGGAGTCCCTGCGCGCCTTCATGGCCGAGGAACGCACCGACCTGTTCGACCTCGCGCGGCCCCCGTTGATCCGCTTCACCGCGCACACCCGGGACGACGGCAGCTGGTGGCTCACGCTCACCGAGTGCCACGCCGTCCTGGAAGGCTGGAGCCACCACTCCCTCCTCATGGAACTGGTCGCCACCTACCGCGCGCTGCGCGACGGCCGGCCGCCAAAGGAACCCGAGCCCGCCGCCGTCCGGTACGCGGACTTCGTCGCGGCCGAACTGAAGTCGCTGGACTCCGACGAGGACCGCGACTACTGGCAAGGCGTCGTGAAGAACCACCCCAAGTTCGTACCGCCCGCCGGATGGGGCGACGACCCGCTGACCACACCGCGCGGGCTGCACCGCGCCTGGGTCCCCTACCACGACCTTGAGGCCGGACTCCGCGCTCTCGCGAGCGAGGCCCAGGTCCCCATCAAGAGTGTCCTGCACGCCGCCCACCTCAAGGTGATGAGCCGCCTCACCCCGGAGGAGTCCTTCCGTACCGGGCTGGTCACCAACGCCCGCCCGGAGGCCGTCGGCGCCGAACGCGTCCACGGCGTCTACCTCAACCCCCTGCCGTTCGCGTTCCGGCGCGGTGCCCGCACCTGGCGGGACCTGGTGCGCCGGGTGTTCGACCAGGAGATCGAGGTCTGGCCGCACCGCCGTTACCCGCTCGGCGCCATGCAGCGCGAGTTCGGCGCCGCGGAACGCCTCGTCGACGTCCGCTTCAGCTACCAGAACTTCCGCCAGGTCGACCAGGACCTCATCGACTACGCCGCCACCATCGACGACAGCCCAACCGAGTTCCCCCTCGGTGTCTCGACCCGCGCCGGCTTCATGGTGATCACCGCCAACCGGCACGTCATCGGTCGCAAGGGCGTCGACCGGCTCGCCTCCATGTACCGCTCGGTCCTGGAAGCCATGGCCTCGGACCCCGACGGCAACGCCCAGCAACCTGTCCTCCCTTCTGGTGAGCGGGAGTTGGTGCTCTCGTCGTGGAATGACACGGGGGTTGTGGTGCCGGAGTTGTCGGTGCCGGAGTTGGTGGCTGTGCGTGGGGTGGAGTCGCCGGGTGTGGTGGCGGTGGAGGCGGCGGGGCGGTCGTTGTCGTTCGGTGAGTTGGTGGATCGGGCTGATCGTCTGGCGGGCGTGTTGCGTTCGCGGGGGGTTGGTGTGGGTTCGTCGGTGGCGGTGTTGCTGGATCGTTCGGTTGATCTGGTGGTGGCGTTGTTGGGGGTGTGGCGGGCTGGGGCGGGGTTTGTGCCGTTGGATCCGGTGTTGCCGGGGGAGCGGGTGGCGGGGATGTTGGCGGATGCCGGCGTCGAGGTCGCGGTGACGTCTGCCGTGTATGTGGACCGTTTCGGTGTGGCTGTGGTGCGGGTGGATGTGGAGCATCCGCCGGTGGGTGGGGTGCTGCCGTCGGTGGATCTGGATGGTTTGGCGTACACGGTGTTCACGTCGGGTTCGACGGGTCGGCCGAAGGGTGTGCAGGTTTCGCATCGGGGTCTGGTCAATCATGTGGACTGGGCGGTGCGGGAGTTGGT
>NZ_AUKV01000068.1:0-12493 GCF_000424945.1 Streptomyces sp. 142MFCol3.1 | reverse complement strand
GGCTGTGCCCGGCCGGCCCGGGCGGGCACAGCCGGCCTGGGCGGGCACAGCCGGCCCGGGCGGCCCGGGCGGCTCGGGTGGGGTGGGCGGCTCGGGTGGGGTGGGTGGCTCGGGTGGCTCGGGTGGGGTGGGGGTGTGGTGGTGGTCAGTGGCGCAGTGTGGCCGTGCCGAGGTGGTTTTTGTACCAGGTGTAGGTGTCGGTGAGTCCTTGTTCCAGGCTGGTCCGGGGTTTCCAGCCGAGTGCGGTGATGCGGGAGATGTCGAGGAGTTTTTGCGGGGTTCCGTCGGGTTTTGTGGGGTCCCATTGCACGGTGCCCTCGTATCCGACGACGGTTGCGATGAGTTGGGAGAGTTCCCTGATGGTCAGGTCGGTGCCGGTGCCGACGTTGACGGGGGTGTCGCTGTCGTAGTGCTCGAGCAGGTGGAGGCAGGCTTCGGCGAGGTCGTCGGCGTGGAGGAATTCCCTGCGTGGTGTTCCGGTGCCCCAGTTGATGACGTGTGCTGCGTTGGTGTGTCGGGCGTGGTGGAGGCGGCGGATGAGTGCGGGCAGGACGTGTGCTTCGTCGGGCCGGAAGTTGTCGCCGGGTCCGTACAGGTTGGTGGGCATGGCGCTGATCCAGGGCAGGCCGTGCTGCCGTCTTACGGCCTTGACCTGCTGGATTCCTGCGATTTTGGCGATGGCGTAGGCGTCGTTGGTGGGTTCCAGGGGGCCGGTCAGCAGCGCTTCTTCCCGGATGGGCTGGTCGGCGAATTTGGGGTAGATGCAGCTGGAGCCGAGGAAGAGGAGCCGCTGGGTGCGGTGTTCCAGTGCTGCGTCCAGGACGTTGACCTGGATGCGCAGGTTGTCGGAGAGGAAGTCGGCGGGCCGGGTGGCGTTGGCCTTGATCCCGCCGACCCGTGCGGCGGCCAGTACCACCACGTCGGGCCGGTGGGTGGCGAACCAGCTGAATACTGCTTGGCGCTCGCGCAGGTCCAGTTCGGCGGAGCGGGGTCCTGCGAGGTTGCTGAAGCCGTTGCGGGTCAGGCAGCGCCACAGGGCCGATCCGGCCAGGCCTGCGCTTCCGGCGATCAGTACGCGTGCCGAGCGGTCCAGGGGGCGCTCGAGGAGCCCGCGGGGCTGTGAGGTTTGGGTCGTCATCGCTGCATGCTCGTTTCGGCGGCGTTGTGGCGCTGTGGGTCTTCGGTGAACGCGTGTGCCCCCTCGCCGGGTAGGGGTGCGGGTGTGGTGCCGGGCGTGGGCAGGGTGGCGGGGGCGAGGTCGTGGGAGGGTGCGGGGTCGTGGGAGGGTGCGGGCCGGCCGATGCGGGCGAGTCGTGCCAGGCCCGCGAAGCGGCCGTGTGCCGGGAGGTGGGGGCGGTGGGGGGCGAGCCGTGCCAGGACGGAAAGGCGCCGGCTGTCCTGGGGCTGGGGCCGGTATTCGTAGGTGTATCCCTGGGCGCCGCGGTCTGTCTTGGGCGAGGCCATGTTCAGCACGGTGCCCACCACGCAGGCGCCGACCTGGCGCAGTTGGCGCAGGGCCTCGCTGATCTGGTCCCGGCTGGTGCGGGCGGTGCGGACCACCAGGAGGTAGGCGTCCACCTCGGAGGCGATCACGGATGCGTCCGCCACGGGCAGGACGGGGGCGGTGTCCACCACCACGTGGTCGAACTTCTCGGTGAGCTGGCCAAGGAGGGACTTCAGCTGGGTGCTTGCCAGCAGCTCTGTCGGGTTGGGCGGTACGGCGCCGCTGGTCAGCACGGCGAAGGATCCCGCGGACTGCAGCAGTTCACCGACCTCCGCCCTGCCGATCAGGGCGGTGGTCAGTCCTGCGTCCCGGACCAGTCCGAGGGTGCGGGCGATGGAGGGGCGGCGCAGATCGGTTTCGACCAGGCACACGGAGGCGCCGGTCTCGGCCAGGGTCGCGGCGAGGTTGACGGCGACGCTGGTCTTGCCGTCGCCCGAGAGGGGGCTGGTCACCGCGATCACCTTCGGCGGCCGGTCCACGTCGACGAACTGCAGGCAGGTGCGCAGACGGCGAAAGCCCTCGGCGCGCAGCCCGTGCATGTCCTCGCGCAGTGCGAGGGGCCGGCTGTCGGCGTGCGGGTCGCGCACGATGCTGGCGAACACGGCGGGCCCTGCGAAGCGGTTCATGAGTTCGCTCAGGGCCTCGGGGCTGCGTACCGAGGAGTCCAGTGTCTCGCGGGCCAGGGCGAATCCGACTCCCAGGATCAGTCCGGCGAGGAGCCCGATGGCGATGTTCACGGCCGGCCGGGGCGCGGAGGGTGTGGTGGGCACGGAGGCGGGCTGGGTGATGCTCAGCCGCACCGGCGAGGTGCGCGCGCCCGAGGGGCGCTCGAGGGTGCGGATCACCTCGGCGAAACGCTGGGCGACGGCATTGCTGATCCGTGCCGCGCGGGCGGCGCGGGTGTCGGTGACGGTCAGGCGCAGCAGCACCGTGTCGGGCTGGGCGCTCGCGGTGATCCTCCTGGCGAGTGCGGCGGGCGTCATGTCCAGGTGAAGGCTCTTGACGACGTGTCCGGTCACCAGGGGACTGGCCGCCACCTCGGCGTAGGAGCGCACACGGGCCTGGGTGAAGAGGTTGCCCTGGGCGAGCTGCGCGGTGTCGGGGTCGGCGCCGCCCTGCAGGGAGACGAAGAGTCCGGTGGTGGCCTGGTACTCGGGAGTGGCGGTGTAGGTGGCGCCCACGCCGGCCAGGGTGGCGAGGAGCATCACGGCGGTGACGGCGCGCCAGCGCCGGGAGAGGACTTGTAGGTATTCGCGCAGGTCCAAAGTGTCCGTCCCCGATCGGTCCGGTGAGGGGCTGAGTGCTGACGAAAAGGGCAATGGGCATCACCCTACGATGAGCACGCTGAAAGAAGACATAGCGCCACATTGCCTAAGAAATGTTGCATTTGTTCTTTAGAGTGGTGAGGTGCAGGGGTGCCCGGCCGAGGGGAGCCTTGTGCCGCTTTGAAATGTCGTCAGCCAAGGAGGGCGTGTGGCCGCCAAAACGGCGCTCATCACCGGCATCACGGGCCAGGACGGGTCCTATCTCGCCGAACTTCTGCTGGAGAAGGGATATCGGGTGCACGGCATCGTCCGCCGCGCCTCCACCTTCAACACGGAGCGGATCGAGCATCTCTACCGCGATCCCCACGACCCGCAGGCGCGCCTGTTTTTGCACTACGGGGATCTCACCGACGGGACCCGGATGGCGGGGCTGGTGGAACAGGTGCAGCCCGACGAGGTGTACCACCTGGCCGCGCAGTCGCATGTGCGGGTGTCCTTCGACGAGCCGGAGTTCACCGGGGACACCACCGGGCTGGGTACGACGCGGCTTTTGGAGGCGATCCGCCGAAGCGGCGTCTCGTGCCGCTTCTACCAGGCTTCGAGTTCGGAGATGTTCGGCGCGGCCGCGCCGCCGCAGAACGAGCACACCCTTTTTCATCCGCGCTCGCCCTACGGGGCGGCGAAGGTGTACGCCTACTGGGTCACCCGCAACTACCGTGAGGCGTACGGACTTCATGCCGTCAACGGCATTTTGTTCAACCACGAGTCACCGCGGCGGGGTCCCACGTTCGTGACCCGCAAGGTGGCCGTGGCCGCCGCCCGCATCAAGGCCGGTCTGCAGGAGGTGGTCCACCTGGGCAACCTGGACGCCCGCCGGGACTGGGGTTATGCCGCCGAGTACGTCGAGGCCATGTGGCTGATGCTGCAGCAGGACCGGCCCGAGGACTATGTGATCGCCACGGGTGTGAGCCACAGTGTGCGCGAGTTCGTCGAGCACTGCTTCGCCCATGTCGGTCTGGACTGGCGCGAGCACGTCCGCTTCGACGAGCGCTATCTGCGTCCCACCGAGGTCGACCACCTGATCGGTGACGCCTCGAAGGCGGAGGCGGATCTCGGATGGCGTGCCACGGTGCGCGCGCCCGAACTGGCCCGCCTGATGGTCGATGCGGAGCTCGAGTCGCTCGGCTGCGCCGGCCGCCGTGAGGGCCGGCCGGCGCAGCCCGTCGTCCCCGCCATGGCCGTGCGGTGACCCGGTGCGCGCCGATGGTGTCCCGTCCGGGGGTGCCGCGCCCCGGCTGTCCGTCCTGATGGCCTGTCACAACCGCCGCGACAGCACGCTTGCGGCCCTCGCGTCGGTGCGTGCGCAGACCGGTCTTCCCGCGGGCACCGGCTTGAGTGTTCATCTCGTCGACGCCGGCAGTGGCGATGGCACTGCCGGCGCGGTGCGGGCCGCCTTCCCCGACACCGATGTGGTGAGCACCGGCGGCGACGTCTACTGGGGCAGCGGCACCAAGATCGCCGCCGCTCGAGCGGATCCGGCGGCCCATGTGCTCTGGCTCAACGACGACGTCGTCCTCGATGAGGGCGCGCTCGCCACGCTCCTGCGCGTGGCCGCACCCCTGGAGCGGCCCGCCGTCGTCGTCGGCGCGATGCGCTCTAGCGACGGGATGCGCACCACCTACAGCGGTTACCGGATCGTGCGCCCGCGCCTGCGTCCTATGACGTTGCAGCGGATGGAGCCCGATGTGCGCCACGCACGAGGCTGCGACACCTGCAACGGCAACGCCGTCCTGGTCACGGCCTGCGCCAGGCGGTTGCTGGGCGACCTCGACGGCGCCTTCCCCCACCGGATGGGCGACTACGACTACGGGCTGCGGGCCCGCCGGGCCGGCGTCCCCGTGCTGCTTGCGCCCGGCCACGTGGGAACCTGCGACGACAATGTGGCCCGCATTGAGGGGACCTCGGCGGAGTGCGGCATCGGCGCGCTGACCGCGCTGCGCCGGCTGGCCTCAATCCGCGAGCAGCCGCCGCTGCCGTGGTGGCGCTACTGTCGCCGCCATCTCGGGGCCTGGGCCCCGCTGGTCTTCTGCTCCCCCTACGCCAAGACCCTCGTGCGGGCCGCCTCCCGGCGCCCGCGAGCGGCCTTTTCGCGCGCCGGATCCTGAGCCGCCGGTGTGCGGCTCGGCGGACATCCCGCCGTGCCGGCGTGCCCTGTCGTCGCCCAGCGCAGTCCCTCTCCTTTAGAACGGATCACGGTGCGATTCCTTCCCGGTGACCCGCAGATGTTGCTGCTGCTCCTGCTCGCGCCCGGGCTGCTGGGGATGCTGCTGTGGGTCTTCGCCCGGCACTGCGGCATCGCGGTGGGGCTGCTTTTGGCGACGCAGGTCTGGGTGGTGGTCGCCGGCGGCCAGCGGGCCGCCGTGGACCTCGGCATCAGCCTCTACCCGACCGACATCCTGGACGTGTGCGCGCTCGGCGTCGCACTGGCGCGGGTGCCGCGCTGGGGCCCCAGGGCCCGGGCGGCGCTGGCGGCGCTGGCGGCCCTGCTCGCGCTCACCGCCTGGTCCACCCTGCGGGGGGCCGCCGTCTTCGGTCCCCAGATGGCGGGCAACGACTCCCGGGTCTACTTCTGGCACTTTTTCGCCGTCACCTTCTATCTGGCCACCGCTCCCTTGAACGCCGCGCTGATCCGCACGGTGACGCGGGCCTGGCTGGCCGCAGCCGCCGTGTACGCGCTGTGCGCCGTGGCCCGCTGGGCGGACCGCGGGCTGTACGCCTCCAACGCCCACCTGGCCGTCGACGGGGTGGCGGTGGACGCCCGCCCCGTCCCGGCAGCCGCGGCGCTGGTTTTGGCCCAGGCGGCGGCGCTTTTGGTGCTGACCCGCCGCGCCCGGCCCGCCTCCCGTCCGGACCCGGCGATGTCCGGCGCGCCGGCGGGCGCCCGTCCGGCACACCGCTGGGGCGTGGGCGCCCGCCACCTGGCGGCACTGGCGCTTTTCGCCCTGGTGGTGCTGCTCCAGCACCGCACCGTGTGGGCGGCCGGCGCCGCGATGGCAGTGACCTGGTGGCTGCTGCGTCCCTCCCGCGGCGGCCAGCGCCTGGTGTCCGCAGGCGCGGGGGTGCTGGCGCTGTGCCTGGCCGCGCTGCTGTACGCCGTCGGCCTGTTCGGTGCGGCCGGCGATGCGCTGACGGCCTCCCTCGCCGAGACACAGGGCACGCGCAGCACCTTCGCCTGGCGGGTGCTGGGCTGGCAGGATCTGCTCGCCGGCCCCCGCAGCCTCGCCCAGTGGCTGCTCGGAGCGCCCTTCGGTTCCGGTTACGAGCGCTTCATCGGCGGCGGCCTCGTCACGGTCTCCCCGCACGACTACTACCTGCACGTCGTGCTGCGTCTTGGCCTCGCCGGGCTGCTGGCTCTGCTGGTCCTCTACGCCCACACCTGGCGCCGCCTGGCCGGCGGCGGAGCGCAGACGCGGGCCCTGTGTGTGCTGCTGGTGAGCCAGTTGGTGCTGTTCGTGTCCTACTCGGCCTTCCCCGAACAGGCCGTGCTGCTCGGACTGTGCCTGTGGCGGGCGCGCCTTCAGGCGGGCGCGGGAAAGCGGCCGGGGCCTTCGGCCCCGGCCGAAGGCCCCGCTGCGCCCGCCCCCCGGGCTGCGGTGCACGCGCCGCGCGGACCCCGGCCCCAGATTCTGGCGCCGCCACACGCGAAGCCGCACGAAGCCGGGCGGACGGCCCGGCGTGTAGACCTCACCATCAGTGACAAAACGGGCGAAGGTTGATCACAATGGGTGGGTGACTCTTCTCCACCGGGCCCGGAAAGCTCTCCAGCGCCTCGGCCTCGACGTGAACCGGTTCCCGCAGTGCTCCTTCGACTACCGTGCCGCGCGGCTGCTGCAGCACGCGGGTGCCGATGTGGTGCTCGACGTGGGGGCCAACCGCGGTCAGTACGGGCGCGGCCTGAGACGCTTCGGCTACCGGGGACGCATCGTGTCCTTCGAGCCGCTGAGCGGGCCGTTCGAGGCCCTGCGCCGCTGCGCGGCGGCCGATGAGCTGTGGACCGTCTTCCCCTACGCCCTGGGCGAGGAGCGCAGGGCCGTCACCATGAACGTGGCCGGGAACGGGGGGCTGAGCAGCTCCGTGCTGCCCATGCTGCCCCGCCACGCCGAAGCGTGTCCCCCCTCCCGCTACGTCGGCCGCCAGGAGGTCGAGCAGTACCGGCTCGACGACGTGTGGCGGCAGGTGGCCAAGCCGCAGGACCGCGTGTTCGTCAAACTGGACGTCCAGGGATACGAGGCGGCCGTCCTGCGCGGCGCCGAGACCCTTGCGCAGCACTGCTGCGGACTGCAGCTGGAGGCCTCCTGCGTCCCGTTGTACGAGGGAGCGCCGCTGCTGCCCGAGGTGCTGGACCTGGCGCGCGGGCGCTACGGGCTGGCTCTGGCGGCCGTGGTGCCGGGGTTCACCGACCACCGCACCGGCCGGATGCTCCAGTGCGATCTGGTGTTCCTGCGCGATCACGAACCGGCCTCTGGCCGGCACCGCGATCCGGTGTCACCGGCCTGAACCGGTGCAGCGGCCCCGGCACCGCGCCGGTGACGCGAGCCGGCAACGGCCGGCCACCGCAGCCGCAGTGGCAGCAGGCCGCGCGCGGCGGCCACCTGGTACAGCGGCAGCCGCGTGGGCATCTTGTGGCAGGCGGCCACGACAAGAGCGACGGCCAAGAGCACGACGGCCGCGCGCACCGGTGAGCGGCCGGCCACGATCTGGCACAGGGCCACGCCTGCCGCGTACGCCGGCACACCCAGGGCCGCGTGGACGGCGTACCCCGTCAAGAGCCGGCGCGTCTGGAGGACGCCGCCCCTGTGCCATGCCCACGTCTGCACCGCGAGACCGCACACCGCGCCCCCCAGCGCGGACAGGGCCAACGGCACCAGACCGTGTCCCGCGGCCACGGCGATGCCGGCGAGGTTCGCGGCGATCGCCGCCGCCTGCGCGGCCGCCATTCTGCGGGGCGAGGCGCACACCGTGTCCACGGACAGCCCCACCGCGTACAGGACGGCGACGGCGGACAGCACGCACAGCAGGGGCACCAGGCGGGCGGCCTCACTCCAGCCCGGTCCCAGGAGCAGTTGCAGCGCATCGGGCCCGGCTCCGGCGAGGAAGGCGAACGGCAGGAAGGACAGCGCGGAGCAGGCGAGCAGGACGTCGGTGCCGGCGCGGGCGAACGCGGGTGTCTCCCGGCCGGTGGCCCGGCTTTTTTCGGGTGCGCCCTGGTGCTGGAGGGGCTGGGCGCGGACCGCGGTCAGGGCGGGGGTGGTGACCCGGGTCAGGCCGGCCGCGAGCATGGTCAGGAGCAGTCCGGTGAACAGGGTGGCCCGTGAGTAGTACCCGGCCGCCACCGGCCCGAGCAGGACTCCGGCCGCCCACAACGGGGTGGTGTTGGTGGCGAACTGGGCGAGCTGGTGGCCGGCGAGGAACCCGGCCGCTTTGGCCAGTTCCCGGTAGCGGACCGGCAGGTGAGCGGCCGGGCCCAGGGCGTGTGGCAGCCGCCGCACCAGCAGGGTGGAGGCGAGGGCTGCGATGGTGAACTGGGTGGTCACCGACGTGGCGGCCAGCCCCGTCGGGTTCCAGCCGGCTGACAGCAGCACGGTTCCCGTCAGCAGCCCGGCGGCGTGCGCTCCGGTCTCGACCACGACCGCGCTGCGGTGGGCGAGCAGGCGGCGCAGGCCGGCCACGCTGACCGCCCCCAGGGGCAGGAACAAAAACTGCAGCGCCAGCACCCGCAGCAGCCCGGTCGTCTCCGCAGCCCCCCACAGCCTGGCCCACAGCGGTGCCGTCGTCTCGAGCACGGCGCAGCACACGAGCCCGCTGAACAGGCCCAGCCGCACCGTCGCCGTGAGCAGCCCACGGGTGAGCTCCGCCGAACGCAGCACGGTCGTGGCGAGCCCGGCGTTGGCGAAGTAGCCCAGCAGCTGCGTCAGGGACAGGGCCGAGGCGAAGGCGCCGAACGCCGCGGCACTGACGGTGCGCCCGGTGTAGGAGGTGTAGCCGAGTTGGAGCGCGCACGCCACAACGGCCGCCGCATAGTTCCACAGCGCCCCCCTCACCACCGTCTGGGCCTGCGGGCGCTCCTTTCCCACCAGGCCGGGCCCCCCGGCCGTCCGCTCTGCTTTCGCCGTGCCGCTCGCGGCCCTCATGCGGGCCCTTCCCGCCAGGCTGCGATCTGCTTCCAGGGGTCGGCCGGCGGCGCGGGCAGGGCCAGGAACTCGCCCAGCATGAACTGCAGGGACTGCAGATCGGTCAGGCGGGCGCGCACCCAGCGGCGCAGCCGTTCCCCGGCGGCGTCCAGCACCGCCTGCTCGGTGGCCAGCAACTCCCGCACGCGCTGGGCCACGTCCCGGGGGGCGGACACGAGATGCAGTCCGTCCGCCGTGCCGGGCAGCCATTCCAGACCTGGCCGGGCCTGCCCGACATGGACGCGGCCGGCGGCCCCGGAGATCGGCAGCCGGTCGGAGAAGTACCCGGGGTAGCGTCCGTAGTGGTCCCAGCCCGCACTCATCCGCGCACAGCGCAGGACGGCGATCTGCCGCTCGAACGGCAGCGGGCCCCGGGCGTGCGGGCCGTGCCACCCCGCCCCGAAGACACCCAGGCGGCAATCGAGCTGCCCAAGCCCGCGCACGACCTGCGCCCGCTCGCGGGCACCGGGCAGGCGGGGAAGAAGCCGGGCCCGCATCACGCTGTTGCCGATCGTGACCACGTCGAACACGGCCCCCTCCCCCGGGGGAGCGGGGCAGTCCTGTTCGGGAAAGCAGTCCAACGGCAGCGTGTGCGGCACATAGCGCACGGGCCGGCCCGCGATGTTGGCCAGCATGGCCAGCTGCGCGCCTGCGGCCACGCTGAAAACGGCGTCCGCCGCGCGCAGCCATGCACGACTGGACGCCGGGAGCTGCTTGTTGCCTCCCCACGCGTCCCCCTCCTGGTAGACGACCGTGGGTGAACCCGCCGACCGCAGCAGCTGCGCGACGTCCTGCTCGGTGAACGGGAAGCCGTGCGGTGACTGGACGAAGACCACGTCGGGGCGGGCGTCGAGGACCACCTCCCGCAGCGCGGCCAGTGCGGCGCGGGGCCCGTTGTGCAGCAGCGCGCGAGGCGCGGTGGGCACGTGGTGCAGGTGACCGTCGGCCTGGAGCCGGCGGAAGGCACCGGTGAACCGGCTGCGCGGTGTCAGGGCGTTCTCGTTGTTGAGGTGCAGCACCACCGGTGCGCTCACTGCGTCCTCGCTTCTGTGGTCGCCGTTGGCGGGCTGTGCGCCCTCACGGAATCGGATCGTGCCCGGTGCGCGCGGCCGCTCAGGCAGCGCGCCCGCGGCCGGCGTACGGCGTCTTGTCCTTGCGCACGACCGCGCTCACCGCGCCGCACGCCGGGGGTCGCCGACGGCGAGGCGGCCTCGCGCAGCGTGGGGCCTTATGCCCGGTTCAACGCAGAGCGGCGGGCTGCAGGATCGGCGCCGGCGCCCGCAGGTGTCGGGCGTCTTGCCGGGCGCTTCACCCCTGGGCACCTAAGCGGCCCGGCGCGGCGGCCCCCTCCTGGCGCGGGTGTGCGCAGCGTCATTGGGTGCCCGGGTTCACCCGCCCTGCGCCGGCGCCCGCGGCGCAGGGGGCTGCGGCGGGCGCAGGGAGGCGAGGTAGTTGCTCACCCCGCGGAAGTGCTCGAGTTCCTCGTCGTAGGCGCCCACGGGCAGCAGCACTCCTCCCGGGCAGATCCGCCACAGCCGGTAGCCGAGCGGGCGCAGCAGGTCCCAGAAGTCGCGGAAGAAGGTGCGGGAGTAGACGTTGGCCGAGCCGAACTCGAAGGCGATCGTGGTCACCTTCCCCTTTCTCAAGGTGCTGCCCGCTCCTTGCAGGGCCTGGAACTCCGCCCCTTCGATGTCGAGTTTCAGCAGGTCGATCCGTTCGACGTTCCACCGCTCGACCTCCCGGTCCACGGTGGTGACGGGAACCTCTTCCTGATGGGCTGTCAGATCCCCGAAGTATGAGTCCCGGCGCCGGTGCACGGAGGCCACGCCCGAACCGGGGGTGTCGGCGAAGATCGTCGTGGCGCCCTCCTGTTCACCCACGGCCGCGGGGACGACCACCTGGTTGGGGACCTTCGTGCGGGCCAGGGCGGCCCGGCAGGCGGGCTGCGGTTCGAACAGGAAGTAGCGCCCGTTGTCGGTTTTCAGCGCCGCGTGCAGTCCGGTGGACCACTGACCGCAGTTCGCTCCGACATCGAAGATCACGGGTGCTTCGAGGCCCTGGAGGAAGTGCCGTGCCGCGGTGACCTCACCGCGCAGGTCCCAGCCGGTCCCCGCGCCTCTGCCCTGGAGGATCTCCAGGTAGATCTCGAACAGACGGGTGCCCTGCCGGATCCGGCGACCGCTCGCCAGACGGCACAGTCGGGGCGCTGCGGCCTTGGCGCTCTTGCCGAGAAGGCCGGCTGCGTGTACCTGCATAGGGGTTCCTTCGCTCTTGTGTCATTGCTTCGAGCAGTCCGTCGCGAAAGCGCGTCGCCATGCGCTGCGTCGTGTACCTCAAGGCGTCCTGCCCGCAGGCCCTGCGCAGGGCGTCCATGCGTGCCGGGTCGCGAAGCAGTGCGCTCACGGCGCCGGCGTAGCAGGCGGGGTCGTCCGCAGTGATCACCGCGTTGCGGCCGTCGGCCAGATACTCGAACTCGGGCGCGTGCCAGGGCCAGTCGGTGGTGACCAGGGGAGTGAGCAGGGCGAAGGAGTCCACGGCGCACAGGCCGACGCGGCCCGGCATCAGCATGACGTCGCTGACCGCGCCGAGCCCTGCGGTCTGTCGGGCATCCGTACGGCCGATCGCGACCACCGCACTGCCCGGCCGGGACGCGGCCTTTTCGACCAGGTGCCGTTCGCCGCCGTCACCGGCCACCAGCAGCCTGAAACCGGGCAGTTCGGCGGCGATGCGGTCGGCGCACGCGAGCAGGAACGGGATGCGCTTGGGCGCGTCCAGCCCGCCGACGAACAGTGCGGTGCGCCCCGGGATCAGGCCGTGGCGCCTGCGCAGCAGCACGCTCTCGGCGTACTCGGCCGTTCCCGGCGTCATGGCCCTGGCCCGTGCGGCGGTCAGCTCCGTGGTGTCGACGGAGTTGCGCACCACGGTGATCCGCTCACGGGCAAAGCCCTGCGCGGCGACGTGGGCCGCTCCGCCGTCGGTGTAGGCGAAGAACCACGACCCCGCACGGGTCAGCGCGCCTTTGACGGCAGCCTCCGCACGGCTCGGCGCCTTGGTGTAGGTCCGTCCGTGGCCCCAGAAGGCCACCGCAGGACCGCCGCCCAAGCGCCGCCGTGTCAGCTGTCGCAGCAGCAGGGGGTAGGCCTCCAGGTTGTGCAGGGCCTGTTCCAGGACGACCAGGTCGGCCAAGGCCGCCCGGCGGTGCACGCGGCGCCACAGCAGCGACCTGCCGCCCGGCACGGGCAGGCGCCGTGTGGGCACCTGAATCGCGCAGGCGCAGGACGCGGCGTCCTTGCGGTCGGCCTGCTGCGGTGGTGCGGCGCCGTGCAGCACCTCCAAAGCGACGCCCTCGTCCGCCAGCTGCGCGTGCAGGTGATCGAAGAAGGAGGTGCGGTAGGACGGGACGTAGGGCTGCACCACCACCACGCGGCGCCGCCCGCCCGCGGACGTCAGCATGCCCGCTCCGCCACACCGGCCCGGCCCGCCACACCGGCCCG
>NZ_AUKV01000067.1:0-13085 GCF_000424945.1 Streptomyces sp. 142MFCol3.1 | reverse complement strand
CTGTCGCCTGCGTCGGCCCGGGCCTGCAGTTCATCGAAGTCGCCCCGCTCGGCCAGCATCCCTGCCAACAGTTCAGCCGCCAGACCCACACCTGCGTCAGCGAGGGCCCGTAGTTCCCCGATGTCGTCGCCATGGCTCAGCAGTGCGGCCAGCAATTTGGCTGCGTAATAGTGGCCTGCTTCGGCCCGGGCACGCAGCTCATCCATGTCGCCACGGTCGGCGAGCAATTGAGCCAACAGGTCGGCCGCCCCTTCATCACCTGCGTCGGCTCGGTCGCGCAGTTCGTCGATCTCGCCTCGTTCGGCCAGCAGTTGGTTGAATGAATAGGCTGTGATGCTCAAGTCGGCGCCGAGCCGGTCCCGTAGACCGTCGATGTTGCCTCGCTCCGCCAGCAGCTCCACCAGCCGGCGGGCCGCTGCGTTGTCGCCAGCGTCGGCCCGGGCCCGTAGACCGTCGATGTCGCCTCGATCGGCCAGCAGGTCGACCAGCCGGCGGGCCGCCCTCCAGTCGCCAGCGTCGGCAAAGCGTGTGCGGATCGACTTGGCAACCTGGTAGAGCAGGCGGTATTCGGCGCTGTTAGCGAGGCGCAGAGCATCGTCGAAGTCGTGGATGTTGGTGGCAAAGGCCTCCCACGTGATGGCACTCAGTTGCTGGCTGCGCCGTCGGCGCGTCAGCTGCTGCAGGAGATAGTCGGCGACCGTGTAGCCGACCACGGTGCGACGGTCGGCCGCCAGCAGCGGGATGACAGGTGCTGTGGCGCGGTCGTCGCGACGGTTGGAACTGGTGAGCTCGGTGAGGGCATCAGAGAACCACGCGTCGTCTGGCTGAAGCGCCGTCAGATAACCGCGGGCGGCATCGCGCATCAGCACGGTGGTCAACGGGGACTGGATGCCCAAGCGGCGTGCATCGGCAGCCGCGTGGATGACAGCTCGTTGCGAGTCGTCGGCCTGCTCGTAGCGACGCATGATCTGCCGGGCGCCAGCCAGCGTTTCGGTGACGCCGTAGTGCTGATCGGCAACGGCTTGCGCCAGGCGCTGGTCTCGCGCGGCCAGGGCGGCTGCTGCTACGCGCTCGGTGGGCGAGAACGTGGTCACTGTGATGTCGTGTATGGGCGCCGCGAGCACGTCGGCGGCCTGAGGATAGCGGTGCCGTTGCTGATGGGTCTCGGGGTTCGGCTCGGTGGAGCGCAGGGTTCTCAGGGTCTCCGGCCAGATAGCGCTGAGAAAGATCACAGGGGTGTCGGTGCTCAGGAGTTTACGGATTGCCCCTGCGGTGAGCGGGCTATGGGCAGATGTTTCATCGGCGACGAAATACGGACCGGCCAGGTAGCGCTGGAGCTCGTCCAGCCAGACGATCAGTTTCGGCAGCGGGAACGTGGCGTCGGCAATGGTGTTGATGAGGCCACCATCGCCGAGGTCCGGGCTCAGCACGGCGAAGTCCGGCAGCACTTCACGGGCCGTTTCGAACAACAGCCGTGTCTTTCCCACGGAGGAGTCGCCCACAAGGACCAGAAAGCCCCCAGTCGTCCGTGCCGTTCGCATCCAGGCACGGATGTCCTGCGCGACGTCGCGTTCGACGAACAGAGGCAGATCCGGATCTGGCAGCGCTGAGGGGGAAGCCGTGGCGCTCCGCCGCCTCAGCCATGGAAGGCGCTGACGGGTCAAAGGTGTGCGAGCCGGCACCGGAGCACGATTGAGCGGGATCGCCTCGTGGACCCGAAGGGCCAGACCACGCGAAGCCATGTCGCACATGAGGGGGAGTTTCTCTGCGCGGCCCAGATGCCGTCGCAGCAGATCTACGGCTGCCAGATCCTGGTCGACGGCTGCCTGACGGCGCGCCGCCCAGGTCTCGAACCACCACGTCGTGGCCACGCCGAGCACGGCTACGAGCACCGCAGCAAGCCACGGAGGGCACCACGCCAGCCATGCTGGGGCTTCCTCCAGCTCCAGCAGAGCGGTGACCGCAGCCGCAGCGGCCAGCACGAGCACTGGTGCGATGACTCGACGCGCCCGAGGCCGGTACCTACGCGTCATGTTGACGTCCCCCCGCCGGTGTCGACCAGCTGATGCGTCAGTCTGCCCAGTCGGCACCCGCCTGCCAACCAGACAGTGTCGGCTGGGACGCAGTGGTGGTGGCCGCCATCGGCGGGGCCGCATGGATCCTGCGCACTCTTTTTGAAATGGTCCCTCCCCTGTGCCGTCTGCTGTTGACGCCGTACCAGCAGGAGAACGCCGGTTGCCCACCTGCCCCAGTCACGGAGTGCCAGATGGCGAAAGCACCCCTCTGTTGATCGCCGCGGGTCAGTCTTCGGGGTGCTGTCGTGCGCTGCGGATGATGTGGGACCAGGTGCCTGCGGTGCCGCCGTGCTCGTGGGCCAGTTGGCCGGCGAGTTGGGCTGCGGGAGTTTCGGGGTGTGCCTTGATCGCGAGGCGGGCCTGGTGCAGGCGGGGGTCGCCGTCGTAGGGGTAGCGGCGATCTGTCGTTCCGGCTGGGCGGCCGCCTCCGCGCTCGCGGCGCTCGGCGTACGTCCAGATGCTGCGTTGCGGGTGGCCTCAGCTCCGCGCCAACGGAGGCGTCCCGGGCTGAGCCAGGAGACACGGACGCCTCGTGTCATCAGGTCCGCTCCGGCGGCGGTGTCCGCTACGCACACCGCCCGGCCCGTCCTCGACATCATCGGCTCCGCGCCAGCGGAGGCGTCCCGGCCCCTGGTACCACGCCGCCGGAGGAGTGGCGGCGGCACTACCCGCTCTTCCCCAGGCTGCTGTTCGTCCTGGATGGCACTGGCCCGGCCAGTGTGGAGATCCGGATCAGTGCCCTGTGTGCGGCTGCCGGAAACTTGGCGCTGGCTGCCTTCCTGCGTCACGTTCCCGTCCTGGCAGGGCCGCTGGCCGACTTGCTCAAGCACGGGCCTTCCGCGCCCATCTGGAGGCCGGTCCAGGACCCCGACCGAAGAATCTCGCCTGGATGCGCGTCCACCGCCCCTCAGCCGCAGCCCCGCGGCCCAGCAGCCAGCGCGATTCCTCTTCTGCACAAGGCCGACCATGGCATGTAGAACCTGGGCCGTGAGCCCGACCACGTCAGATCACGGCCTGCTGATGAGCATGAAGGTGAAGTCGCGCGAGAGCTTGCTGCTCAGGCGGACTGTCGACACGAGGTTCCCTTCGGCGGGCAGTCTCTTGGCCTAGGCTCGCGAAAGAGCCGCATCCTTCGGCGCTCAGACGCACCGGTCGCACAGGGTTTCGCGCCGCAGAGCGGACCGAGACCAGGCCACCCCCGGCACTGGCGCCCACCGGCCGCGGTGCGCCCGGTGCGGCGGCGGACCGTACGGCGACTGCCAGGCCGGCCGCTCGGTTCGACCCGAGCCGCCCACGTCGCGGCGCCGTACGACCTGGCCCTGGAGCAGGTCGGCTGTCAGGCCGGGGTCGTTGTCGTGCAGCAGGTTCAGGAGCTCGGGTGGTACGGAACGCACGTTCATCCGCTTCGGGACAGCGAGCTTGGTGGTGTCCCCGGACCCGGTGCGCAGCGCGAGGAGCCGGGCGTCGAGGAGCTTGTGGTTCGCGGTGGCGCGGAATGTGCTGTTCGCCCGGAAGCGGCCGGGGGCGCGCCTGGGGCAATGGTGGAGAACTGTCGGCAGGCAGGTGGGCACGACCGCCCAGTTTTTGGACACAGAGATACACCGGTTCCAGTGAGAAGACCGCAGCGGAAAGGAGCGCGGCGCACATGTGCGTCGCACGACGGATCAGCGCTCGGGGGGGCTCACTTGGTGTACAACGGCACATCCTTGAGAGGGTGACTGCGGGCGGGAGAACGGTAACGGCACACGAGGGTGCGGTTCCACGGTTTTTCGGGCGGGTGGCAAAGAAGGCGACGCCAAGGCGCCGGAGGAGCTCGGGGACGTGCTCGAGGTTGTGCACGCGCTGGCCGTGGATCTGGGGGTCGGCGCAACGCAGTTGGAGAAGATCCGCAAGATCAAAACGAGTGAGCGCGGTGGCTTCGCGGACCGGATCGTCTGGACCGGCAACCGCTGACCACGGCCGCTTCGGCGGTCCTTCGGTACACCACCTGGTGCACAACGCCGTACGCGACTGAGGACATTCGCTGGTACGCGACATCATGCATCTGCAATACGGGGCCTGAAAGGCCAGGCCTTCTGAGCGGCGGCGATGCCGCTCAGACTGGAGATTGTCGCCTCCGGTGCCGCCGAGGCCGACCACCTCGCGATCCTCGGCGCCGTAGGTCGTGGCTGGGACGACCGGCTCTGTACCTGAGCAGGTCCCGGCCAGAGCCGCTCCGCGGGCTCCATCTACCTGGCAAAACCGAGACGCATTGTCGTCGTCGAGGAATCCTTGCCCATTCTCCCGACTGACGGTCTGGGCCCGGTCGTTGATGCCCTAGGATGGCGCCCCCTGTTGAGCACAGATGACCAAGAAGGAGGGGCAGTGGACGCCGAATTAGGAGCCCTCGCCTCCACTGTGGGGACCGCAGTGGTTACGGCTCTCACCACCGACCTGTGGCAAGGGGCACAGGCCTCGGTCGGCGCCCTCTGGCGACGTGCGTACCCGGAGCGTGCCGACACAGTGGAGGCAGAACTCGCGGAAACCCGCACTCTGCTCCTCACCACCCCGGATGGCGATGTCAGCGAGGGTTCTGCCGAAGAGTGGCGCCTGCGCTTCCGTCGGCTGCTTGCTACGCGCCCGGACCTCGCCGAGGAACTGCGCCGTGTACTGACCGAAGACCTCGCCCCCGCGCTCCCCTCTCATGCGCAGGGAACCTCCACGGTCTTCAACGCGACGGCGTCCGGGCGCGGGCGCATCTACCAGTCCGCCGGGAACCAGACGATCAACGAGCGATGAGCAAACACCCCACTTCTCGGCCGGATTCACCCGGCGGTCAGTCCTTCACCGCGAACCCGACGGACCAGGCACGGACGTACCAGGCCAACCAGAACCAGACGATCAACGAACACCATCACTACATGCCACGTGGTTCGCTGAAGGCGGGCGTGGCCTGGTCGCTGGCAGGGGCGACGGTCCTGGCACTTGGCGTATTCGTGGGCGTGGATCTGTGGGAGCGGCACACGGCAGTGGACGCGGCACCTGCGAGCGACGCAAAGGCGTCGAAGCCCTCCGCCTCGTCCACACCAAGCGCTGCCCTGAAGCCGCCCGGCGTGGTTTCCTCGAGCCCGTCACCCAGCAGGGCACCGACGCAGCAGGAACCGAAGGCTCCGGCGTCGAATCCTGCGCCGTCCGTGTCCGCTTCCAGACCACCGTCCAACCCTGCGACGAGTTGTACCGGGTGGACCGATTCGGGTGTCAGCCGCGTTCAGGTCAAGGCATGCGGCCGGATCGAGGGCGACAGCCTGTACATGAACGCGGAGTGGCGCACGACATCCGGCCACGCTCTGGTGGACGTCTACATCTGGTTGGAAGACGCCACGGGCAAGGAGGTCGTCTACCCGGGCACGTCCGTGAAGAACGGCATGGCGTCGCACAGGATGCCGGCCTGGCCGACGCCCCAGGACAGGCAGCAGTGGGCAGAGTACGAGGTTCGCAAGAGCCTGGTACACGGCGAGTTGTACCAGGTGTCTGTGTCAGTGCGCGAGCAGGATGGCGATCCGCCTCAAATCTTCAGCCCCGCCGTGCAGGGTCGCCAGCTTGGGATTGTCTACACGTAACCCACGCCTGCGGCAGCAACAGTTCCGGCGATGTACTCAACATGATTGGGTGATGTCGGGTCGTTCGGCTGAGCGTTGAGCCCTCTGCGCTGTACTGCGCCCGAACCGGCGCATCACCGACCTGATCCGGCACGCCGAGCTGCGGACACGGAGAAGGTCGAGCAGCACGGCGGGCAGCGTCACGCCGAGCACGCGCTCAGCCTCCCGCACTGCTTCCTCGGTGAGCGGTAGCTGGACGCCGTAGTCGCCGTCACCCCAGAACGCCGCCTTGACCTCGTCAAATCTCGCCATGTCACGCAGCCTAGGCCCGGCCGATCTGGTTCGATCACTCGCTCCTTCACTAGTCCGGAAAAGCTGCTCCGGCTCACTGTGCGCCTTCGCATCCCGCCACGACCTGCTGCTCTCCATCGGCCGGCGGCCGCGGCTCGCCGACCTGTACGCCAGTCGAACAGGCCCGGGGCGACAGCTCCCGCAGTGCGGCGCGCCCGACCCCGGCGTCGTATGCCCAGACGACGCCCGGAGTTCACCGCCCTCAAGAAACAGGTATGAGCAGCGCTGAAGAAGAAGCCCCGCAAGGAACCCGAACTGGCCCGTCGCGCCGGCCGGGCAGTGCGCGACAGCTGCACCGTGCACAGCTGATGACCACCGCCCGCCGTGCTCCCCGGCGCAGCGGGCGCCCCCTACAGTGGATGGAGGAGATGACCATGGAGACGAACCCCACCGCCCTGCTGCTCGAACTCGCCGCCCAGGCCCAGCGTGCGAGCGACCCGGACACGCTGCACGACTTGCTGTCCAGGGGCCACCGCGCCTGGTGCGAGGGCGTCGCCGACGTCCAAGCCGGCGTGGACCGGGAGACCACGAGCCTGTCCGACGCCGAGCTCGCCGAGCGGTGCGCCGCTGCGTGCGTGCCGTGGGAGAAGGGGATGACGCGCAGCGAGGCGGTCTCCGCTCTCGCTTTCATGACGTGGGATGCCGCGCCGGCCGCGATGGCCTACACGGAACTGGAGGAGCGTGCGGCCCGCTTCGGGGTGTGCCTGCTGGGCGAGGAAGTGCTGTAGGCCGGTTAGTACTCCAGCTGTAGATCCTGATCTTGCCGGGTGTGAATCAACTGGGCGACCGATCCAGATCATGGAAGGATGCCTGTTCAGGGCAGGGGAGGCGGGGCGGCATGGGACTGGACTACAGCTACGAGATCTTCATGCCCCCTCGGAACGTTGTGAGGGCACTGACCCGGCTGGCCGAGCTCGCCCCCCAAGGCCGCGACACGCCGCCGCTTCCGGTGACCCTGCCGGGCGGAGAGCAGTTGATCGTGCCGTTCACCTCGAACTTCAAGAGCGAACCGATCGACTGTTCAGCAGGCGGCACGCTCGAACTGGACACCTCGATCGTCATCGGCGTCGACGACGCGATGCGCGAGTTCTTCCTCCGCGATTCCGACAGGGTCGACGAGCGGGGACGAGTGTCGGTCGGGTACATCTACCTGACTGTCAGGTTTTCCCCCGCATGGCACCCGAACTTCGCGTCACTGCAGTTCACAGCCGCTACCTCGAGCATGAGCCGGATGTTCGTGCAGTCGGCGAGCGTCAGGAAGGTGTTCACCGACCTCACCGCCACCACCGGTGGTGTGTGCTGCCTACTCGACACCGAGACCGACATCCTCGACATCTGCTGGCTCAACGGCGAGACGTTCAGTGACGAGACTGTTCCTGGCGCCCGTTTCTCGCGCTTCCACGATCTCGTCGCCGCCTGGCGCGAGCCGGTGGAGTAGAACTGGGACAACGCTCGCACGGGATAGGGCATACCCTCCCGGTCAACGCTTGACTGGCCAACTGAAGCGCTCAGTGTGCGACACGAAGTCGCTCCAGGTAAGTAAGGACAGCCACGTGAAGGAGGTATCGATCGGCTGAACTTCGGGCCAGTGTCCAAGGTCCGTCCCCGCGCTCGCATGCGTCGCTGGTAACGGCGGGGTGTGAAGCCGAGCGTTCAAGCCCAAGAGCGTCCCGGCCATCGGGGTGCAACAGGCGAGGGGAAGGCTGGACGGGCGAACGCAGGTGAACCCTTGATGATGCCTCGTGACTTTAAGGCCGCGTCGATGGCGTGTTGGCGGCGGTCACAGGACCGGGCGCTGGGAAGGGCCAAGCGACCTTCGGGTGACTGAGCCCGGAGGGAGGACACCGCTGGTCCCGGGGTAGAGGGGGCGCCCACCCCAGCCGCGTCTTACTGGTGCGGAACGTGGAAACCCCGTCGAGGTCCAAGCCACTGGCTTGGTAGGCCAACCGCAAGGGAGGCTGAAGTCCCCGGCGGGAGAAGGAAGATCCAAGAAGCGAAGGCCGGCAGGCCGAAAGGCCGGAGGAAACCGGGAGTTGGGACCTTCACCCGCTCTCGCATAACTCGCCGGATACGGGTCCTGGTGGCCCGGCCCGAAGGGGAGCCCACGTGGATCAGGTGAGCCTTTGAAGTCACCACTGCAAGGAAGCCGGAACCGAGGGACAAGTTAGACACCGGAGGGGAACGTGGAGGTCACGGCACCTGTCGCGACGCCCGCACCTGCGGTGAACGGACCCGAGGACGACTTACTCGACTGGCACGGCATCGACTGGGCCACCTGCGAGGAGAACGTACGGCGGCTGAGGCAGAGGATCTTCAAGGCAACGCAGGAAGAGGACTGGAAGAAGGTCCGCAACCTGCAGAAGCTCATGTTGCGGAGCCGCAGCAACACGCTGGTCAGCGTGAAGCGGGTAACGCAGCAGAGCACTGGTCGCAAGACTGCTGGCATCGACGGGGAACGAGCCCTCACGCCGAAGGCGCGAGGGACACTGGCGACCGAGATCCATCGGTCGTCGAAGCCCTGGAGGGCCAGGCCGGTCAAGCGAGTGTTCATTCCGAAAAGCAACGGGAAACAGCGACCGCTCGGCATCCCGGTCATCCGAGATCGGATTCTCCAGGCCCGCGTGAAGAACGCGCTGGAGCCCGAGTGGGAAGCGCGGTTCGAGCCGAGGTCGTATGGCTTTCGGCCCGGCCGCAGCTGTCAGGACGTTATATCCGCGATCTTCTGGACGGTGAAGGGAAAGAACCCGAAGCGTCTGTGGGTCCTGGACGCGGACCTGTCGGCGGCGTTCGACCGCATCGACCACAACCACCTGATGACCATGCTCGGCCAGTTCCCTGCCAGGGATCTGATCCGCGGCTGGCTGAAGGCGGGGGTGATCGACCGTGGCCGGTTCACACCGACCGAGGAGGGAACTCCTCAGGGCGGTGTGATCAGCCCGCTGTTGTTGAACGTTGCTCTGCACGGACTGGAACAGGCCGCAGGGTGCCAATACGTGGTGAGGGCCGGGCGCGAGCCCGGCGCCGCCCCGGGCACCCCAGTGCTGGTGAGGTATGCCGATGACTTCGTTGTGCTCTGTCACAACGAGGAACAGGTGCACCAGGTCAGGGCCCGGCTGGAGGACTGGCTGGAGCCGAGGGGTCTTCGCTTCAATGAGGAGAAGACCAAGGTCGTCCACCTCGATGAAGGGTTCGACTTCCTCGGCTTCAACGTCCGCCGGAAGAACCGGAAGAAACTGATCATCACCCCGAGCACGGCGGCCTGCAAGAGGCTCCGGGCGCGACTACGGACCGAAGTGAGAGCCCTGCACGGGGCGAACGCTGAGGCCGTGTTGCGCAGGCTGATCCCGATCGTTCGCGGCTGGGCGGCCTACTACCGGGCGGTGGCATCCACGACGACGTTCTCGTCGCTGGATCACTACATGTGGCGGCTGACCTTCAAATGGGCCAGGCGACGCCACCGCAACAAGTCGAGGTATTGGGTCGTGGACCGGTACTTCGGCAGGTTCCACCCCTCCAGGCGTGACCGATGGGTATTCGGCGACCGCGACAGCGGAGCCTTCCTCATCAAGTTCGCCTGGACCGGCATCGTCCGCCACCAGCTCGTCAAGGGCGGAGCGTCCCCGGACGACCCCGCCCTGGCCGAGTACTGGCAGAACCGCCGTCGCAGGAAAGCGCCGCCGCCGATGGATAAGACGAGTCTTCTCCTGGCGGTCCGGCAGCAGGGACCCTGTCCCCTCTGCAAACAGGCGCTGATCGTCGGAGCCGAGTACGAGCCGGACAGTCCACGCGAGTGGATCAACTGGTTCGCGGCCTCGAAGAAGATGCTCCACAAGCATCACTTCACCTACCGGCGAGACGGCGGCACAGACGAACGAACCAACCTTCGCCTCGTGCACTCTGAGTGCCACCGCCAGCACCACGCAGGCGACGGCAAACGGGCCACATAACCCTGCTGACCTGCGAAGCCCTCGGGGCTTGCTTGAGCCGGATGCGGGGAAAGCCCGCACGTCCGGTTCTGAGGGGGCCGGAGATCAGCAATGGTCTCCGGCTACCCGACCACTGGGTGAGGCCGGTCCGCAGACGGAGACGGCCACCGTTGATCATCGTCGGTTGTGTGGACAAACGAAGATCAGCCGGTGGCCGTGGGCCACAGCGTTGACCCTGCCCGCCGGCAGGCGAAATTCGAGGGCCTGATGGCCAGGGTCGCGCGCCGGTTCGCCCGGGTGGAGCCGCGCCGTCGGGCACGAGCATTCGTGCTGGGTCTGCTCGCCAACCTGCCGAGGAAGAACTGCTGGACGATCGCCGAGCACGCCGGGGACGAGAGTCCGGCCGGCATGCAGCACCTGTTCAGCTGCGCGTCCTGGGACGCGGACCAAGTACGCGACGACATACGGGCCTTCGTCGAAGGCCACCTCGACCGCCGCCTCTACATCCCCCGCTCATGGACCCAGGACCCCGACCGCTGCCGCGCGGCCGGCATCCCCGACGACCTGAGGTTCGCCACGAAGCCCGCCTTGGCCACCGAGATGATCGCCCAGGCCCTGGATGCCGATGTGCTGCGGCGTGGGTGGCCGGTGACGAGGTCTACGGCGGCGACCCGCACCTGAGCGCCGAGCTGGAGAGACGTCAGGTCGGCCACGTCCTCACCGTCTCCGCGCAAGCGGCCGATCCCCACCCGGGCAGGCGTCTTCCAGGCGGTGGCGGACCTCGACCGCGCCGTCCGGCTGGAACCCGCCTGGGCCTGGGGCGGCTGCGAGCTGGGCGACGCCCTGCGGGTGGCGGCCGCCACGAGGAGGCCCTCGCCGAGTACGACAGGGCCTGGCGCTGGAAGCCACGTATGCATCGGCCTGTGCGAGCCGCGCCGTCTCCCGCAGCGCGCTCGGCCGCGACGAGGAGGCGCTGGCGGATCTGGACCGGGCCCTGGAACTCAGGCCGCAGTACCCGTGTGCGCAGGAGCAACGCACCGCGGTTCTCGTCAGGTTGACCGCCGACCGGGCGCACCACACGGAGTAGTGCGCCCGGCCCGGTGTCACACGGAGTAGCACGCCGGGCCCTCTCGGGCGGCCCGCGTCAGTCGGCGAACGCGAGCCCGAAGAACGCCCCCTTCTGCGGGGCGCCCAGCGAACTCGGCCCGAAGGAAGCGATGTTGGTGGTCGTCAGGCCGGACGTCGAGCCGCGGAACACCCACACCGCTCCTGAGTCCTTGTACGTGCCGTCCTCGAGGGGCGCGCCCAGGACGAGGTCGGCGCGGTGGTTGGCGTTGACGTCCGCGAGGTGGACCGAGCGGCCGAAGTTGTCGCCCGCCTCGGACACCCCGGGAACGCCGGACGTGGACTGAGTGAAGGCCTGGGCGCCGGAACCGGTGAGCCCGGACGAGCCGCCCTTCAGCAGCACCACGGAGCCCGCCTCGCGGACGGAGCCGACGTCCTCGCCGGGTACGCCCACCGCGACGTCCGGGTAGCCGTCGCCGTTCACGTCACCCGCGGCCAGCGAGTAGCCGAACTGGTCACCGAGGTTCTGGTCGTAGTCTCCCGCCTCGCTCACGCCCGGGACGCCCGCCGTCTCCTGGGTGATCTTCGCCGTACGGGTCGAGGGCCCGACCGCGGAGCCGTAGACGACGCGGACCGCGCCGGCGTCGTACTCCCGCACCTCCGAGACCTGGTCGACCTCCAGCGCCATGAAGTCGCCGTAGCCGTCCTTGTTCACGTCGGCTATCACGCCGCCGATCGTGTAGTAGCCGGTGGTCTTGTAGGTCTTGCTCAGACCGGTCGAAGTACCCGCCCAGAACCGGGACTTGTACTGCATCTCCTCGAAGCCGTGCGTGGTGACGACGTCGTCCTTGCCGTCCCCGTTCATGTCGCCCACGGTGAAGGCCTGGGCGCCGTCCTCGTCGTCGAAGTCGAGGGTGTCGGTCGAGGCGGGCACCCCGGCGCGGGTGAAGGGGCCGAAACGCACCTGCAGCGATCCCCCGATGTTGGCGACGAGGTCGGCATGCCCGTCACCGTTGATGTCGCCGCCGGCCACCTGGTAGGCGGTGCCGGTCAGCGCGGTGCCATTGCCCAGACCCTGCGCGGAGCCCCAGAGCACCACGGGGGTGGAGTAGCCGCCGACCACGAGGTCGGTGTAGCCGTCCTCGTCGAGGTCACGGGCGGTCGTCCACTCGCCGAAGGAGTCGTACTCCTTGACGGCGCCGGGCACTCCTGTGGTGGCACGGGTGATCAGCTTCGGATGCGCGGCGTCGGCGCCCGCCGACGAGCCGTGCACGACCGAGATGTAGCCCGCCGAGGTGAGGCCCGACACTGTGGCGCGAGGGGCGCCGATCGCCAGGTCTGCGTAGCCGTCGCCGTTGAAATCGACCACCGGCGTCCGCGCCGCAGCGGCGGCCGGGGAGGCCAGGGCCAGTGGGGCGGTCAGCAGCGCGGCGAGCAGGGCACAGCCCGCGGTGGAACGACGGCGTGTGCGGTTGGACACAGAAGACTCCTGTTGTTGGCCCTCGGTACGTCGGTCGTTCACGTTGACCACTGGCGGTACGAAACGGTTGTGGCCCGCGTGACCCTTGCGCATGGGAACCGACTGCACTTCGGGCCCTCCACCAGGAGATCGCCCGGCAGCGCAAGGACATGGCCCGCAAGTGGGCCAAGCACGTGGTGCGGGATCACGACGTGCTGGCGGTGGAGGACTTCCGCCCCAAGTTCCTCGCCAAGTCGAGCATGGCCCGCAAGGCCGCCGACGCGGCGATCTCCACCACCAAACAGGAACTGATCGCCATGGCGCGCAAGCACGGGCGCATCCTGCACCTTGTGCACCCCGCGCACACCACCACGGACTGCGGCAAGTGCGGAGCGAGAACCAAGCACGCCCTGCCGCTGTCGGAACGTACCTACACCTGCACCGCGTGCGGAGCCGTCTCCCCGAGGGACAAGAACTCCGCCCGCGTGATGTTGGCCCGAGCAGGTCTCATCCCGGCTGGTGCTGATCGCAGAAGACTTACTGGCTCTAACAAAAGCGGTTTGATCATGTGACTGTTGGCTTGATCGTTCGTTGATGTGGGCATGGGGAAGCGTCAGTCGCGGCCGTGGGT
>NZ_AUKV01000066.1:0-13901 GCF_000424945.1 Streptomyces sp. 142MFCol3.1 | reverse complement strand
GCTGGGGTCACCTTCAGCCCGTCCGGCCCCTTCTTCAGCCCGTCCGGCGGCGGCTCCCAGGCCGTCCGGCGGCGGCTCCCAGGCCGTCGTCCAAGGCCGGCTCCCGTCCCGTCCGGCGGTAGTTCCCGTCCCGTCCCGTCCCGAATTGAGGGCAGGGCGCCGTCCCTCAGCCCGTCCGGCGTTTGAGGACGAGGCCGTCCAGGCCGATCGGGCCGAGTTCCGGGTGGCTTACGAGATTCGGTGGGCCGTTCCGGGCCTGTCCCGCCTGGGAGCGGAGGGCGTGCCTTTCAGCCCGTCCGGAGTTTGAGGACGAGGCCGTTCAGGCCGATCTGGGGTCCGGGGCGGAGCCGCGGGGGAGGGCGCTGGTGGGGATGCGGACCGGCTCGCCGGGGAAAGGCGGTGTTCCGGCGGGCGCGGGCGGCGAGAATGGGCGGGTGCGGTACAGAATTCTGGGGATCACCCAGGCGGAGGACGACCGGGGGACCCAGGTGGACGTGGGCGGCCCCCGCGTACGCGCCCTGCTCACCGCACTCGCCCAGCGCCCCGCCCGCCCCGTCAGCCCGGCCACCCTCATCGACGAGGTCTGGGCGGATGCTCCCCCCGCGGACGCCCCCGCCGCGCTTCAGGCGCTGGTCGGCCGTCTCCGTCGGGCCATCGGCAAGGACGAGGTCACCTCGGAGGCGGGCGGTTACCGCCTGCGTGCCACCGGCGACGACGTGGACCTGTTCGTCTTCGAGCGGCTCGCCGCGGAGGGCCGGGCCGCTCTGGACCGCGGCGACGCCACGACCGCGGCCGACCGCCTGCGCGAGGCCTTGGCCCTGTGGCGCGGCCCGGCACTCGCCGACCTGCCCGACCGCTCGGCGGCGACCCGTCCGGAGGCGCTGCGTCTGGAGACGAGGCGGGCCCGGGCGGAGGCGGACCTGCGGCTCGGCCGTGCCTCCGACGTCGTACCGGAGCTGCGGGAGCTGACGACGGCCCATCCGTACGACGAGGGGTTGCAGGTCCTGCTGATCCGTGCCCTGCGCGACGCGGGGCGCGGAGCGGACGCCCTCGCCGCGTACGAGGAGGTGCGCCGCGGACTGCTGGAGGGCCTGGGCGCCGATCCCGGGCCGGAACTGCGTTCCCTGCACGCGCAGTTGCTGAGCGGGTCGTCCGGGCGCGGTCCTGAGGCCGGGCCGGCCGATCCCGTGCGGGCCGGGAATCTGCGCCCTCGGCTGAACTCGTTCGTGGGCCGGGAGCCCGAACTCGACGCCATCCGTTCGGATCTCGGCAGGGCCCGCCTGGTCACCCTGACCGGACCGGGCGGTTCGGGAAAGACACGCCTCGCGGAGGAGGCCGCCGCCGGGCTTCCGCAGGCATGGCTCGTCGAGCTGGCCCCCCTCGACCGGCCCGAGGCGGTCCCGGGCGCCGTGGTCAACGCGCTCGGCCTGCGCGAGACCGTCCTGATGACCAACGAGATGGCGGGGGTGCCGCAGGACGACCCGGTCGCGCTGCTCGTCGAGCACTGCGCCCCGCGCAGCCAGGTCCTGATCCTCGACAACTGCGAGCACGTCATCGGTGCGGCGGCCGAGCTCGCCGAGACCCTGCTGACGCACTGCCCGGGGCTCACGATCCTCGCGACCAGTCGTGAACCCCTGGGTGTGCCGGGCGAGTTGCTGCGGCCGGTCGAGCCCCTGCCGCCCGATCCGGCCCGCCGGCTGTTCATGGAGCGGGCGTCGGCCGTGCGTCCCGACGCCGATGCCGCGCTCCACGACGCGGCGGCGGTGGACGAGATCTGCCGACGGCTCGACGGTCTTCCCCTCGCCATCGAGCTGGCGGCGGCGCGGCTGCGGCTGCTCACCCCCCGCCAGATCGCCGACCGGCTCGACGACCGTTTCCGTCTGCTGACCTCCGGGAGCCGTACGGTGCTGCCCCGCCAGCAGACGCTGCGTGCCGTCGTCGACTGGTCCTGGGACCTGCTCGACGAGCGGGAGCGGACGGTGCTGCGCGAGGTCTCCGTGTTCGCCGGCGGCTGGGACCTGGCGGCGGCGGAGGCCGTGTGCACCGGGGCGGCGGCCGATCTCGTCGGGGCGCTCGTCGACAAGTCCCTGATCGTTGCGACGCCGTACGACGACGAGTGGGGCGGCATGCGGTACCGCATGCTGGAGACGATCCACGAGTACGCCGCCGAGCGCGCCGCCGAGGTCCCCGGGCTGCGCGCCGCGGCCGAGCGCCGGCACCGCGCATGGGTGCGCGCGCTCGTGGAGGAGGCCGAACCGCTGCTGCGTTCGGCAGCGCAGCTTCCGTGGATCCGCCGGCTGGAGACCGAGCTCGACAACATCCGGGCGGCCCTGCACCGCACGGTCGTCGCCGGTGACGAGGAGACGGCCGGCGCCGTGGTCCTCGCCATGGGCTGGTTCTGGTGGCTGCGCAACTACCGCCGTGAGGGCACGGAATGGACGGAGCTCGTGTTGCGGCTGGGCACGGCCGCCGAACTGGGCACGGTGCCCGCGGGGGAGGACACGCACTCGTTCCTCGCCGCGCTGCAAGCGGTCGATCCCGTGGCGGTGTTCCTGGAGGCACCCGGGCGCGACGCCCTTCATCCGCTGCGTCCGATGCGGATGAGGCTGCGGATGTTTGACGTGTTCATGAAGCTGGAAGCCGGGCCGCCCGGCGACTGGGCGGACGTCCGGTCGCGGGAGTACATCGAGCTTGTGCAGGCCGCTTTCAAGGCGGGTGGCCCGGACGCGGCCCGGATGCCGGGCCTCGTCTGGCCGCTTGCCTCGTACTTCCTCGGCGGGGCGGTCGACGCGCAGCCCGCGCTCGACGCGGCGATCGCCAACTGCCGTGAGCACGGCGGCGAATGGGAGGTCGGCGTGATGCTGATGTTCCGCACGCACATGGTCGTCGACGCCCCAGGCGGCATGCCCGGCGTGGACGACGACCTGACGGAGCTGCGCGGGCTCAGCCGCCGAGTGGGCGACCGCTGGATGCGGGCCCAGGTGTGCAGCGCCGCCGGTGAGGCGGCCATGGCGCGCAGCCGTTTCGGTGAGGCGAAGGGCGAGTACGAGGAGGCGCTGCGGCTCGCCCACGAGGTGGGGGCGTACGCGGAGACGCCGTTCCTGATCGCGCGGCTCGCGGAGGTCGCGTACCGCTCCGGCGAGCGGTCCAAGGCCCTGGCGACCCTGGACGAGGCGGGCGCCGCCGCCGACCGCTACGGGGTGATGGATTCCAGGCCGTTCGTCCATCTGCTGCGTGCCCAGATGGTCCTGGACGAAGGGGAGGTCGCCTTCGCGCGCGAGCTGTGTGAGCGGGCGCGTTCCGAGTCCGCCCTGGGCAGCCCGCCGCCGCAGTTCACCGCGGCGCTCAACTGGGTCGACGCGCTGGTGACGGTCGCCGAGTCCGGGCCGCTCATCGGTCTGCGGAAGATGGTCGACGCCCTGCGGGAGGCGGTGGACCTGCGGTGTGCCGACGTGGTGGCGGCCGCCTTCGTCGATGTCGCCGCGGGGCTCGTCGGCGAGCTCGGCGACCATCCGCTCGCGGTCCGGCTGCTCTCCGCCGGTGCACGGTGGCGTGGCGGCCATCCGCGGCCCGCCCGCGAGGACACCGTCGCCGAGCGTACGGAGGCCGCCGCGCTCGCCGCCCTCGGCCCGGCCCGCCACGCGTCCGAGCGGGCCGCGGGCGCGGACTTCACCACTCAGGAGGCCCTGCGGGACCTGGCCGCCGCGCTGCGGGAGCGCGCCGCCGGATAACGGCGTACCGCGCTCACGCGCTCACCTGCACCGGAACTTCGACTCCGCCCAGTCCGCCAGCGACGCGGAGTCGAACGGGCCGTGCGGTTCGACCTCGAGGCGGACCGTCCGGCGGCCCGTGAGGTCGACGTGGACGGGGACGGCCCGGTCGCCGCCCTCGATCAGCGGTGACCGCCACAGCCGCGTCCCGTCGGCGCGGACGGAGAAGCGCACGCTGCCGAGGCCCGTCGTCAGGTCGTCGACGCCGACCGTCGCGTCGTACGAGGAGCAGGTGCGGTTGAGGTCGATGGTGACCGAGGACCGGCCGTGCACGGTCACCCCGTGGGCGTACCGGTCGTTCGCGATCGACAGGTTGCCGCGCTGCCACACCCAGCTGCTCTCGCCGAGCCGCATCTCGGGCCCGGTGTGGTCGCCCTCGATGCTGTAGCCGAGCTCGCTCCACTGGTAGACGACCGGCGCGGGAGGGGGCGGCGGCGTGGTCGGCGGCGGCGGTGGTGGTGTCGGCGGTGGTGGTGTCGGGCGGGGCGTGGGCTGCGCCTTCGTCGGGGTGGGTCTGGGCGTGGGGGTGGGGGACGGGTCGGGAGTGGGCTTCGCGGAGGACTCGGGCGTCGGCTCCGGGGGCGGGGTGGGCGCCGGGGCGGGGGGATTCGGCGCGGGCGCCCGCTTCGGAGGCTTCGGTGACGGCAGCGGCGCCTCGACGGCGGGCGAGGCGGGTGGCTTCGCCTCGGGCTGCTTCGCCGGGCTGTCGTTGCCGGCCAGGGCGAGTGCCATCGCTGTCGCGGCGACGGCGACGACGCCCGCCGCGATGCCTGCCTTGACCGGAGCCCCGAGCCCTTCCGCGGCCGCCGCGCCGCCTCCGGCGCTCGCCCCGCCGGAGCCGCCGCCCGCCGCTGCCGCGCCCGCGGCCCCCGCCGCTCCGGCCCCGGCGCCGCCGGCGATGAGCGCGACGGCCTTCGCGTACCCGGCGGCGCCGAACCAGCCGATGACGGCGACCGGCACGACCGCGGGGATGCCGCCGGCGACTTCCTTGATCTGGCCGGCGGCCAGCCGGCACTCGGCGCACTCCTCCAGGTGCTTGCGCAGTCCGCGCTCGGCGCGCGTGCGCAGCCCGCCGCGGGCGTAGGCGCCGAGCCGGTCGGCGTACCGGGCGCACTCCTCGTCCCTGGTGAGCGCGGTGCTGACGTGCGCCTGGAGGTAGGCCTGCTTGAGGCCCTCACGGGCGCGGCTGGCGAGGACGCGGGTGCCGTTGGCGTCGAGCCCGAAGAGGGTGGCCACCTCGCTCGGCGACTCGTCCTCGACCTCGGTGTGCCACAGCACGGCCTGCCAGCGCTCGGGCAGCGACCGGAAGGCCCGCATGGCCATGGACTGCTCGGCCTCGTGCATCGCGCGCACGTCCGCGCCCACGTCGAGTGTGTCGTCGTCGGAGACCTCGGATCCGCGGGCCGCCTGAGCGGCGAACACCGCGAAGTCGTCGACCAGATGCTCACGCCTCGCCGACTTCGTCCAGTTCGCGGCGACGCGGCGGACCGTCGTCAGCAGGTACGCGCGGACGGCGTGTTCGGGGCCGCTGCCGCCGCGTACCGCCTGGAGCGTGCGGGCGAAGACCTCGGCCGTGAGGTCGTCGGCGGTGTGGGCGTCCCGGCAGCAGGTGCGGGCGTAGCGCCGGACGGCCTCCGCGTGTCGCCGGTACAGCGTTTCGTAGGCGGTGTCGTCGCCCGCGCGCATCCGTGCGACGAGGCCGGCGTCGGACGGCGGCGGCTCGACCGGGGGCGGCAGCACGCCGTCCTCGCGCCGGTCGCGCTGGGCCGGGACGCCGGCGTCGGGGGCTCCACCGATGGGCACGGGGGCCGAGGGGATGCCCTGGCGTCCGCCCTGGCCGGGTACCTGTCCGGGCATGTGGCCGGGTACCTGGCCGGGCACCTGGTGCGGGGTCGGGCCGGCGCCGGTTCCCGGGCCCTTGCCGGTCTCCGCGTCGCCGTCCGCGTCACCGTCGCCGGGTGACTCGTCCCGCCCGTCAAAACTCATCGCGGAAAGCCCCCGCCTGCACACTCGGACCCGAATACCGGGCAAGAGTGCCACACGCTCCAGGGGCGGGTCCTTCCCGAACGGGCCAACCACTCGTCCGGGGGCACTTCCCGCCCGGGAGTACTACTGGTCACTCGTTCGGGGAATGGTCAACGGCCTTTGCTCGAACGGGAGTTGCCCTATGCCGCGAGAGGTGTGGAGTGGGGCGCGAGGGCCGCGCGCACCGGCTCCGCGGCCGTCGTACGCACGGCCCGCAACGGGCCTGTGTTCTTTCGTGCCCACGGCCCGCGCCGGGCCATGGCCTTCGTGCGCACGGTCCGCTGCGACCCCGTGGCCCGCGGCCCGAAACGGCCCTCCGTCAAGGGGCGCGTCGGCGCACGGGCCGGGGTGACAGGACCGCACGCTTCACATCCAGCGCCCCCTGGCGTGGGTCACGCCGGGCGGGAGCGCAGGCCTTCCAGCAGGATGTCGAGCAGCCGGGCCGAGGCCGCGGCCTGCTGGGCGGCGTCCGGCAATGACGGGGCGGCCGTCGCGATCACCAGCAGGACGTCCGCGACGGTGACGTCCGCCCGCAGCTCGCCCGCCGCACGGGCCCGGTCCACCAGCCGGCCCACCACGTCGAGCAGGGCCGCAGCGCCGGCGTCGTCCGCCGCGAGGATCGACTCCTCCTCGGCCGGCGCCGGCCGCTGCTCGACGAGCCGTAGTTCGGGCGTGGGCTGCGAGCGCTGCTGCGGCACCCGCGCCTCGTCCGTCTCGGAGCCGTCCTCGGCGACGCCGACCCGCAGCACCTGCGGGGGCAGCAGCCGTCCGGCGCCCGAGGCCACCGAGGTGCGCAGGAAGCGCGAGAGCGCCGACCACGGCTCGTCCTCCTGGCCGAGTGCCGCGCGCGCCTGGTCGGTCAGCCGGGAGGTCTCCTCCTCGGCTATGCGGCGGACCAGGACGTCCTTGCTCGGGAAGCGCCGGTACACCGTGCCCACGCCGACCCGGGCGCGCCGGGCGACGTCCTCCATGGGCGCGCCGTACCCCAGCTCGCCGAAGACCTCGCGCGCCGCCCGCAGGACGTGCTCCAGATTGCGCTGTGCGTCCACGCGCAGCGGTGTGCTGCGCGATCCGTCCGCCGGCACCCGGCCGTTGCCGCCCGCCGCGCCGCCGGGCGCGATGGCAGACGCGGAAGACCAATGAGAGTCCTGAATGTGCATAACGTTCCCCCGGTAATGACGTCTCCCCCCGGAGACTCTCCCCGCCATTGATAGCCGGAGCATGGGGCACTAACTCGTCCGCACGGGTCCCCGTCGGACCCGTGGAGCGCATCCCCCTACACTCCGTCGACACACGAACATAGTTGAGAGGCAGTCAATTCAGAAGGGGCAGGTTCCGCACGGAGCGCCCCTCGATCGGAGTACGGGCCGGTTACGTCCCGATTGCGCCCCCTCCGTGCCCCCCTTGCACCCGCTCTGAGCTGCGGTTTTCTCGCAGAGCCCGGCAAATCGGCCAACTCTTCGCGTTGTCGGCGGCCGGTCACACAAATTGTCGGGGCTGTGGACAAACGCTGTTGTCGGGTGCGTCATGGGATGGTGAAGGAACGTGCGCGCATTCTCATTGTCGGCGGCGGCTACGTCGGGATGTACACGGCCCTGCGCCTCCAGCAGAAGTTGAAGGCCGAACTGAAGCGGGGCGACGTCGAGATCACCGTCGTGTCCCCCGACCCGTACATGACGTATCAGCCGTTCCTTCCCGAGGCCGCCGCGGGCTCGATCTCCCCGCGGCACGTCGTCGTCCCGCTGCGCCGGGTCCTCGGCCAGTGCAGGATCGTCATCGGCGAGGCCCAGGCGATCGACCACGCCAAGCGCACCGCGACCCTCACCACCCTCGCCACCGAGGAGGAGGGAGCCGGCGCCGAGCAGATCGCCTACGACGAACTGGTCCTCGCCCCGGGCTCCGTCTCACGCACCCTCCCGATCCCCGGCCTCGCCGACTACGCCATCGGCTTCAAGACGGTCGAGGAGGCCATCGGCCTGCGCAACCACGTCATCGAGCAGATGGACATCGCCTCCTCCACCCGCGACCCTGCGATCCGCGACGCCGCGCTGACCTTCGTCTTCGTCGGAGGCGGGTACGCGGGCGTCGAGGCGCTCGGCGAGCTGGAGGACATGGCCCGCTACACCGCGCGCTACTACCACAACGTCCGGCCCGAGGACATGAAGTGGATCCTCGTCGAGGCCTCGGACCGCATCCTCCCCGAGGTCGGCGAGGAGATGGGCAAGTACACGGTCACCGAGCTGCGCCGCCGCAACATCGACGTGCGCCTGGAGACCCGCCTCGAATCGTGCGCGGACCGCGTCGCGGTCCTCAGCGACGGCGCCCGCTTCCCGACCCGCACGGTCGTGTGGACGGCCGGCGTGAAGCCCCACCCGATCCTCGCCGCCACCGACCTGCCGCTGAACGAGCGCGGCCGGCTGCGCTGCACCCCCGAGCTGACCGTCGACGGCGCACCGCACGCGTGGGCCGCGGGGGACGCCGCCGCCGTCCCCGACGTCTCCGTCGACAAGCCCGGCACGGACACCGCGCCCAACGCCCAGCACGCCGTACGGCAGGCCAAGACCCTCGGCGACAACATCGCGCACTCCCTGCGCGGCGAGCCCCTGGAGACGTACTCCCACAAGTACGTCGGCTCCGTCGCGTCGCTGGGCCTGCACAAGGGCGTCGCACACGTCTACGGCCGCAAGCTGAAGGGCTATCCTGCCTGGTTCATGCACCGCGTCTACCACCTGAGCAGGGTGCCCACCTTCAACCGCAAGGCCCGTGTGCTCGCCGAATGGACCTTGGCAGGGCTCTTCAAGAGGGAGATCGTGTCTCTCGGCTCGCTCGAACACCCCCGTGCGGAGTTCGAACTCGCGGCCGGTGGAAAGCCTCCTCACGACCCGAAGGGGTCGTCCTGACCGGACCGCGGAACTCCACCGGCCGGACCGGCGTCTGACGGATGTCGGCCCGGTCCGCCAGACTGCCAGACTGGTCCACGACCTCGGGCGGGCGAACCGCTCGCCCTTCTCACCACGAGGCTTTCCCCACTGTGAACTTCACGCGCTGGAGCGCCCGGCTCCCCGGAACGCAGCGCCGCGCCGCAGCGCGGACCGAGCACACGGTCTCCCCGGACCGACGGGGGGAAGGCTCCGTGCCGGCGGCCCGCGTCGAGCAGCTGACCGACGACGCGACGTCCGCCCTCGCCGTCGACGAACTGCGCGTGCGCGAGGTCCTCGACCGCGTCCCGGCGCTCGTCGCCCTCGTGCACGGGCCCGACCACCGCCTCGCCTACGTCAACGACGCCTACGCGGCGGCCTTCGGCGCCCGTCCGGTCGGCGTGCCCGCGCGCGAGGCACTGCCCGAGCTGGACGCGCTCGGCCTGCTCCCGCTCCTCGACCAGGTGCTGCGCAGCGCCAGGCCCCGCACGGTCAAGTCCCGCAAGGTGCCGAGCGGTCGCTCCTACACGTTCACCTGCACGCCCGTCGAGATCTCCCCGGACGGCGAGGACCGCGGTGTGCTCGTCTTCGCCACCGACGTCACCGACCACGCCGAGGCCGCCGAACGGCTGCGCGCCAGCGAGCGCCGCCAGCGCGAGACCGCCGTCACCCTGCAACGCTCCCTGCTCCCCCAGGAGCTGGAGCAGCCCGACGACCTGCGCGTCGCGGCGACGTACCAACCCGGCGGCACGGAGGCCGCGGTCGGCGGCGACTGGTACGACGTGATCACCCTCGGCGGCGGCCGGACGGCCCTCGTCATCGGCGACGTCATGGGCAGGGGCGTGCGCGCCGCCGCCGTCATGGGCCAGCTGCGCACCGCCGTCCGCGCGTACGCCCGCCTCGACCTGCCGCCCCACGAGGTCCTGCAGCTCCTGGACGGCCTCGCCATCGAGATCGACGCCAACCAGATCGCCACCTGCGTCTACGCCGTCCACGACCCCAACGAGGGGCGTCTCGTGTACGCGTCCGCCGGCCATCTGCCGATCCTCGTAAGGGACGAGAGCGGCACCGTCCACCGCGCGGACGAGCCCACCGGGCCGCCGCTCGGCACCGGCGGCTGGCTGCATGCCTCCGGCTCGGTCCCGCTCGGTCCCGGCTCCACGGCCGTCCTGTACACGGACGGCCTCGTGGAGCGCCGCGACGAGGACCTGGACGAGGGGATCGCCGCGCTGGAGCGCGCCCTGGCGGGAGCCACCGGCACACCGCAGGTGGTCTGCGACCGGCTGGTCCGCTCGGCGGGCGTCACGGCCGACCACGACGACGACGTGGCCGTCCTGGTCCTTCAGCACCCGGCGCGCACGGGAGCGGACAGCGACCTGTTCCGCAACGCCGCCCTGGAACTCCTCGGCGGGGTGGAAGCGGCTCCACGCGCGCGTGCCTTCGCGTCCGGTGTCCTCACCAGCTGGCGCTTCCCCGCGGATCTGCACGACCTGGGCGTCCTCGCCGTCAGCGAGCTCGTCGCCAACTCGCTCCAGCACGGCACCCCGCCGATGCGCCTGCGCCTGCGGCGCACCGACCGGCGCCTGACCGTCGAGGTGACCGACGGCGACGAGCACCTGCCCCGCCGGCGCCGCGCCGAGCCCGGGGACGAGGCCGGCCGCGGCATCGCCATCGTCGCCACGATCGCCTCCGCCTGGGGCTCGCGCCGCACACCCGGCGGCGGGAAGGCGGTGTGGTGCGAGTTCGTCCTGCCCCGCGGCGGCACCACGTGAGCCCGCCCGACACCTGAGATCTCCCGGCTCGTGGACGGGGCGGGCGGAAGGGGGTGCACGCCGCAGGCGCCTCCGCGCGCCATCTGGCCGTCCGCACCCGCCGGTGCTAGTAGCTCCCCCATGGCAGACGAAACGGGCTTTCAGCTCAGAGGAACCGCCCCCGAGCGGTACGAGCGGTACGCCGCGCCGTTCATGGCGCCCTTTGTCGACGCGGCCCTGGACGCCGTCGACCTCTACCCGGGCGCCACGGTCCTGGACCTGGCGTGCGGAACCGGCTTCGTGGCCCGCGCGGTCGCCGCCCGTGTCGGCCCGCCGGGCCGCGTCTTCGGCGCGGACGTCAACGAGGGCATGATCAGGGTGGCCAGGGCTCACGCGCCCCGCATGTACCCGGACATCGACTTCACGACGGCCCCGGCCGACAAACTCCCCTACGAGGACGCCACCTTCGACGCGGTCGTCTGCCAGCAGGGCGTCCAGTTCTTCCCCGATCTCGACGCCGCCTTCGCCGAGGTGGCCCGGGTGACCCGGCCCGGTGGCCGGTTCGCCGCCACCACCTGGGCCGCGCGGGAGCTGATCCCGTACTTCGTCGCCCAGTACGAGGCCGTCAGGCAATACGGCGGTCCGGACGTCGCGGCGGACTACGAGGGCGCCTTCTCCGGCACTGCGGAACGCCTCACCGCAGCCTTGAGCACCGCCGGCTTCCACGACGGCACCGCCCGCGAGGTCAGCTTCGGAGTCGCCCTCCCGCCCCTGGACACATACGCACCCGGCCAGCTCTCCTCGACCTCCTGGGGCCAGACGATCATCGACACCCGGGGTGAGGAGGCCCTCGCGCGGGCCGGTCGCGCCGTCCACGCCCACCTCGCGGACCGCACCGCCCCCGACGGCAGCGCGACCGTCCCCTTCACGGCCAACCTGGTCACGGCGGTGCGCTGAGACACGACGACGGCCGTCACCACGGTGCTCCGTGGTGACGGCCGTCGCCCGTCCGTGCCGGTACGTCCGAACGTCAGGCGCTGGCCGTGGCCGGCTCCGCCGGCGCGCCGCCCTGCGCGACCACCCGGCTCCTCACGAGCGACGGCTGGTTCTGCACGGGCGTGAGCTGCCGTCCCAGGCGCACGGCGAGGAACGTGATGCCGAGCGAGAACAGCAGGAACGTGACGATGTACGGGCCGTGCAGCGACGCGCCCATCGGACCGCCCACCGCCGGACCGATCGCCAGCGCGAGCTGCTTCACCAGGGCGAAGGCGGAGTTGTACTGACCTGCCATGCCCGTCGGCGCCAGATCGGCCACCAGAGGGGCGACCGTCGGCGACAGCATCGCCTCACCGAGCCCGAAGAGCGCGTACGTCGACACGAACGCGGCGGTCGCCATGGTCCGGCTGCCGTGCCCGAGACCCGCGTACCCGGCCGTGAGCCACGCCACGGCCCAGATGAGGCCGACCGCGGCGATCACCCGGGACCGCTTCCTGCGCTCGACGAACTTGAGGACCGCGAACTGCGCGACCACGATCATCGCGGTGTTGGCGGCCATCGCCGTGCCGAGCGCGGACGTGGAGATCCCGGCCGCCTCGACGCCGTACGCGGACAGACCCGACTCGAACTGCCCGTAGCAGGCGAAGAACAGCACGAAGCCCAGTACGGAGAGCTGCACCATGGCCCGGTTGCCGAGCAGCTCCTTCCAGCTGCCGCCCCTGGCCCGCGGCGCGTTCCCCTCGATCCGGGGTGCCCGCGGCATCCGCACGGTCGACATGACCACGACGAGCAGCAGGAACATGGCCGCCTCGATCGCGAACAGCAGGGTGAACGAGCTCGTCCTGCTCGTGTCGACAATGTGGCCGCCGATCAGGCCGCCGACGCCGAGGCCGAGGTTCTGCAGAAAGAACTGCGTCGCGAAGGCACGCGAGCGGGTTTCCGCGGTGGAGCAGTCCACGATCATCGGCGCCAGCGACGGCTGCATCACGGCCTGACCCGCGCCGAGCGCGGCCGCCGACAGCAGCACGGTGGCCGCGCTGCCGGCCAGACCGAGGCCGAGCGCTCCGGTGGCGGCGGTGAGCAGGGCGGCGAGCAGGACCGGCAGTGGGCCGCGCCGGACGATGGCCCGCCCGGCGAACGGCAGCACGACCAGGGCGGCGACGGCGAAGACGGCGAGCACGACGCCCGCCGTCATGGAGCCGAGTCCCCGCACCTGCGCCACATAGACGTAGAGGAAGGGGACCGTAAAGCCGAGCCCGAACGCGCTGAGAGCGCTGCCCACGTGGATCCGGCGCATCGCTGCGCCCATCGCCCTGGTCACTTTCACCTGCCTTGTTCGTGAAGCCTTGGGGCCACGTACGAGCCCCCTGCCCATGTCGCCGCTGCGGGCGCATGTTCAGGGGGCATGAATGCAGACCTGAAGACTTCGAAGCTAAAGTTAGGAGTTGAACTCTACACCTTGAAGGACTTCAACGCCAAGCGACGCCGTGCGATACTGCCGCCATGGGCGACACTCCCGGCGTCAGCGAGCCGACACTCGAAGAACAGATCGCCGCCTACCAGCGCGAGTTCCAGGACCTCGACCCCCAGGTCGAGAAGATCGTCTCGGCGCTCTCCCGCCTGAACCGGCGTATGAACGTCGCCTACGGCCGTCAGACCGCCGCCCTCGGCATCAGCAACGCCGAATGGGAGGTCCTCAAGGCCCTCGTCCTCTCCGGCGCCCCGTACCGCTTGGGTCCGAGCGACCTCGCCAAGCGGCTGGGTCTGACCCCGGCCGCGATGACCCACCGCATCGACCGCATGGTCGCGGAAGGGCTGGTCACCAGGGAGCGCGACGAGTCGAACCGTGTGCGCGTCATCGTGGAGCTGACGGACGAGGGTCGGGAGAAGTGGCTGGAGGCGATGCGCCTCGCCACCGTCTTCGAGGAGGACCTGCTCCAGGACCTGTCCGCCGAGGAGCGGGGTGTCCTGGGCGAGGTCCTGACCCGCCTGCTGCGGCGCGTGGAGCACGCCCAGCCGGATGCCGGCGGCCGGCTCAGCGACCTCGATTAAAGATCTTGACAGGGATGGTTGACATCGTCCTGCCGGATCCGTAAGGTTCTTCGAGTTGCCACGGGGCCGTAACGGTTCTGTGCCAGCACCTCCGCCGCTGATGCGGCAACCCAACCACCAGCACGATCTCCCCATCGGGATGAATTCGGCGTGCCCGAATTCAATTCGATTCGGGCTCGGCGGCCCGATTAGGAACCGCCGGGAGGATCCGCTAAAGTTTGGGACGTCGGAACGGCCCAACAGCCGGGAAGGCAAGCCCCCCTGACTGGGAGTCAGACACGAAAGAGTCTGATAGAGTCGGAACCGCCGGAAAGGGAAACGCGAAAGCGAGAACCTGGAAAGCACCGAGGAAATCGGATCGGAAAGATCTGATAGAGTCGGAAACGCAA
>NZ_AUKV01000065.1:0-13964 GCF_000424945.1 Streptomyces sp. 142MFCol3.1 | reverse complement strand
CGTGAGTTGGCCGATCCACTCCGGGAGGGTTTCGAGCCTTGTGCCGCTGAGGTTGAGGGTGGTGAGGTTCGTGAGTTGGCCGATCCACTCCGGGACGTTTTCCAGCCTCGCGCCGCTGAGGTTGAGGGTGGTCATCGAGGTGAGCGTGCCCAGCGAGTCTGGCAAAGCCTCTGCGTCTACATCCCGGAGGTCGAGGGCGGTCACGGTTGGCACCCGAGAGATGTGCGGGATGAGCCTGGCTAGCTCGTCACCGCTCAGGAGAAGGTCATTGAGAGCTAGCTCCTCAGATCCACCAAGACGGACCGATTCGATTCTTTGTTCGGCTTCGCGGAGTTCCTGACTATCCATAAGCCAAGAGTAGTTTGAAGCGGCTCAAGTTTTCTCTGGTTCTGATTTCCAGGGTCTCCGTGGAGACAGGTTGCAAGACATCTATGTGGAATGATCACTTCAGTTATAGGTGGCAAGCCCTTCGGTGTGGGTCGACCTCGCGAAAGTCGGTGGAGCGGCTTTGGGGTGGCGCTGCTTTGGCGCGAGTGATCATGGCCCCGTAAGCTTCCGGCGCGTCGGGCAGTCTGTGGACCTGCCCGTTAAAGCACGACGTTGGGGTCATGATCTTCGAGGCTCGCGCCAAAGTGGCTCCGTAAAGCCGTGGAGCCGACCGCCCCAGCCACGGCGTACCCCCTTCTCTGGCATCAGGTGGCTGCATGCTTTGAGCGCGGCCCGGGCGCTGGCCGGGCTGGAGCGGGGCGGAGACAGGAGCGCAGGCCCGGCCGGGGGCCAGGCCGCGCGCGGGGAGCGGAGCGAGCCGCCTTGAACCAGTAAAGAAGGTTGTTACTCAGGACTCGGCTGGGATGCGCCACAGCGGTGCTTCGTACTGCTCCGGGCGCCTGCTGAGCAGGAGGGCTCTGAGGTCTTGGCGCTGCTTGCCGTTGAGGCCGAGGGCTTCGGTGATCCTGCGGAACGTCGTGTGGGTGATGCCACGGTCGCGGACCTTGGCCTCGAACTGGTCGAGCTGGCGGAGCACGGTTTCAGGGGCGAGCTCCTGTTCCGGCTTGCTGCTGAGCCAACTAGCCTTGTTGCGCTCGTAGTCGATCTCCGAGTATCCGCAGATTTCCCGGCTGTGCTGTTCCGCCTTGGCGAGGGTCTCGGTTGCGAGGATGGCGCGCGCCAGTTCGTTGCGGTTGAGGGCGTCGTCCAGGTCTGCTTCGTGGACAGCGGGGCCATCGTCAGTGAGTGGGACAGGCAGGCCGGCGTCTCTGACCTCGCAGAGGCCGCGTACCCCGCGGGCTGTGGCTGCCAGCATCGCCGTCGCCTCGGACGGGTGCCACTCCAGGACCGAGCTGATCGGTTCGACGTGCTCAGCCATGAGCGTCAGCGTTGGCGCGCCCATTCGATCGGCCAGAAGCTCGGCCGGGAGCTCTCCGTCCAAGCCGGGACCAGCGACCAAGAGCCGCACAGGCGCGCCTACTTGGCAGCACGCGGCCAGCGTGAGGGCGTCGCCTAGCGGGCTGCGGAGAGTGGGTTCGTCGCCCTTGGCGAGGATGTCGCCGCCCACGTCCAGGAGGTCGATGGACTCAGGGGCCAAATGCTCGATGAGCTCTTCGAGCTGGCGGGTGATGCCCTCGACGCCGTGCATGGGGTCGATCAGGGCAAAGGTGTGGGGGAGTTCCGCTGCCAGGCGAGGCAGTGTCGAGCCGGCGGGGGCGACGGGCTTCGCGTCGGCGGGGACGGTCCAGACGCTTCGCGTGAGGGGGCGTAGGCCCGTGAAGTTCTCCGGCCCTCGGGGGCCTGGCACCGGGTCGATCAGGAGGCGGTCCCACGCGTAGGTGAGGATCATCGCCGGGCTGTCGTCACCCCCGTAGAGGGCTGCGTCGAGCATTGCGGCGGCGACTGCGTCGCCCCCTCCTCCGGCTGCCACCATCAAGCGGGTCACCCTCGCAGCGTACGGGTTCCCCTGCTGGCCACTCACCCTATAGTGGCTACTGGTCATAGCCACTTAGGGAGGGGCTCCGATGCCGCAGATCGAAGAGACCCAGCCCAAGTACCTCCAGATCGCGCACCACATCCGCGATCAGATCCTGCGAGGCGACTTGAGGCCTGGCGACGAGGTTCCCTCGGAACGTCAACTGGCCGCGGACTGGAGCGTTTCACGTCCTACGGCGGCCCGGTCGCTGGAGGCTCTGAGTCATCAGGGGCTCGTGGAGAAGCGCCAGGGGTCGGGCACTTACGTGCGGGGCCTCGCGGTGAATCGGCGCGCTCGGGAGCTCTACGGCCGCGCCAAGCAGACCGGCAAGATCTACACCCCTGGCGAGTACGCGGTCATCACTTCCGCCGGCTGGCTGGAGGCTCCCGACTATGTGGCCGAGGCGCTGAGTCTGGCAATTGGGGCCCGGGCCGTTCACCGTCGCCGCGTCACCAAGAATGAGTCGGGCCCCATTACCATCTCTACCTCGTGGTTTGGTGCCGATGTCGGTGAGCGGGCGCCCAAGCTCTGTGATCCTGACCGGATCCAGGAGGGGACGCTCATGTACGTCGAGAGCGTCACAGGTCGCCAGGGCAGCTACGCCGAAGACCGGATGTGTGCCCGCCTGGCGACCGAGGGCGAGGCTGCCGATCTCGAACTTGAGCCCGGAGAAGCTGTCTTGATTGTCCATCACGTGGTGTATGACATGCAGGATCGGCCTCTTGAGTTCGCCGAGGCCACATACCCGCCTGGGCGTTGGGCGTTCGAGCAGGGCTACCCGATCAGCTAGAAAACCGCGCCTCTCTGGGTGAACCGCTTGTGGCTTCGAGTGGCTAATGCCACTATCCAGTAAGTGGCTAAGGCCACTTAGCCGGAAGGGGGCACGGACGTGAGTCAGGAGTGCGGGGAGTTACGGCAGGTCTCGCCGGAAGCGGTCTGCCGTGGATGTCGGGGGCGAGGGTGGAAGCATGTTGGCTCCCGCTCCTCCCTGGCGCTCTCCGCCGCTGATGCTCGCGTCCGTGCCATGTCCAAGCGGCGCTGTCTCGACTGCGACGGCACCGGTAGGGAGTAGTGGCGCTCATGGCGGATGCGCGTGAAGAGTCCGAAGCCGCGGTTGCCGGACCATCGCCGATCGGGGGCATGACCCTCTATCCCGTGCCCGAGTCGGTGGCTCGGGCCAGGCGGTGGTTCCGGAAGTTCACCGCCCCGTACAACCTGGCCTGTCCGATCGACGACTGCGTCCTGATGCTCTCCGAGCTGGTGACGAACGCGATCCTGTACGGGGAATCCGAAGAGCCCTGGCGGGTCCGGGTCGAGTGGTCGCGCCTGGGGGAGTCCCTTCGGGTCGACGTCCACAACCCGGGCTTCCCGGCGGACGTCCGGCTTCGCAGTCCCAGAGCCAATGACGCGCACGGCCGTGGGCTCTGCCTTGTGAACGCGCTGGCGGACTCCTGGGCGGCCGGCCCCAGCCGCTTCGGTGGGACCGTCGTGTGGTTCCAGATCGACGATGCGTGGAAGCCGTGAGTCGATTCCGCTCCATGGCGCCTGCGTGTCTGCGGGTGTTCAGTACCCACTCACGTGAGTAGGCTGGTTGACAGGTTGACTTGGCGGATTCTCACTAGGCGGGGCTATGGCGTACGAGGTGGCTGCACCCAAGTATGTGCGCCTGGCGCAGACGCTCCAGGGGCGTATCGAGGATGGTACGTACCCGCCGGGGAGCCGGGTCCCGAGTGAAAATCAGCTGGTTCAAGCCTTCGGGATGTCCCGGCCTACTGTCGTCCGCGCGCTAGAGCTGCTGAAGCGGGACGGCTGGCTGGAGTCCCGGCAGGGGTTCGGCACCATCGTCCGCGGGCGGCCGGAAGTCGTTGAGCAGAAGGATCGGCGGGGACGTGACGCGCTGGAGCGCGACGAATCCTCGGTCCAGGGTCGGTTCGTCCAGGTCGATCAGGTCCCCGTGCCGCCGAGGGTCGCGTCCCTCCTCGGCGTGCCCAAGCAGACAAGGGTCCTGGTTCGGCGGCTTCTGGTGGAGCGGGACGGTGAGCCGGTTGAGCTCTCCTCGTCCTACTTCTCGGCCGGCCTGGCCGAAGGGACCGAACTCTCCGTCCCGTCTCCACTGCGTGAGGGGCAGCGTGCTCACCTGGAAGCGCGCAAGAAGGTGCGCTTTGATCACGTAACCGAACGCGTCTCGGCCCGGCTGCCCAGCCGGGAAGAGGCTGACCTCTTGGCGATGCCTCAAGAGGTGCCAGTGCTGAGCGTGTTGGTCGTTGCGTGTGATGTTGCCGGGCAGGCTTTGCAGGTCACGGATGTTCTCCTTCCTGCCGATCGGCAGGAACTTGAAGACACGTACCGGCTCGGCTGAGTCCAACTAGCACCAAAGGTTGGGTATTTGATGCTCTGCGACTCCGGGCGGTAGGCCACTCAAGCCACTTGACAAGTCAACCTGGCTTCCTTAACTTCGGACTTGCTAAGTCAACCTGTCAGGTCGTCTGACGGGTGCCTGCGAAGGAGAAGTTCTGTGCGTGCAATCCGAGTTGAGACCTCGTCCGCGACGATCCTGCTGACCGAGGCGCCTGAGCCGAAGGTCAAGGACCGGCAGACGGGCGAGATCGCCAAGGACGCGGTGAGTGGGGAAGCGCTGATGAAGGTCGGCGTCGTCTACATCGACGAGGGGGAGTCGTCGCTCATCGCGGTGACCGTCCCGGAGAGCGGGATCACGGACGGCCTGGCTGTCGGAGCTCCGGTCTCCCTGCCCGGCCTCGTCGCCCGCCCCTGGGAGAGCGTCTTCAGCGGCCAGGCTCGCCACGGCATTGCCTATCGGGCGGCCGCGGTGGTCCCGGGTGCCTTCCCGGCCGGACAGGAGAACTGATCTCGTGTCCGAGCTCATGACGCTGGCCGAGCTGGGTGGACCCCTCGCCTTATTGGGCGGGGCGATCTACGCCAGGAAGGCACACCCGTCGGTCTACTGGGCCACCGTCGGGCTGCCCTCGTCGGTGGCCCGGCTGGTCGGCTCGTACAGCTCGACCATGGACGCGTGCGGGCTGACGGTTCAGCCATCCCGACTGCGGGCGCTGGCCGTGCGGGCCACCACGCGCCGCGAGGTCCGGCCGGTGCCGCCGCGCCGGGGGCTGATCCGTCCCACTTCCACGGGGCTGCGGGTCCGGCTTCGGCTCGCTCCCGGCCAGGAGCCGGCGGACGTGGCTTCCTCGTCCGAGCGGCTGCGGCACGCCTGGGGCGTTCACGCGGTCCACGTCCGCGAGATCAAGCCCGGCGTGGTCGAGCTGCGGTTGGTTGGGTTCGACGTGCTGCGCGACGTGAAGATGCCGCGCCGTGCGGGAGGTGACCTTCTTGCCGTGCCGGTGGCTCTGCGGGAGGACGCGACCGTGTTCGTCCGCGACTACCGGTCCGTTCCTCACGAACTCGTCCTCGGCGCGACTCTGTCAGGGAAGTCGATGTTCCTCCGCAACCTGCTGACGGGGCTCGCCGTTCAGCCGGTCGCGCTGGTCGGCATCGACTGCAAGCGAGGCGTGGAGCTCGCGCCGTTCGCTCCGCGGCTGTCGGCGTTGGCCACCGACTCCGACGAGGCTGCCGAGCTGTTGCCCGTCCTCGTCAAGGAAATGGAGGACCGCTACGACCTGATCAAGGACCGTCAGGGCATCGCGCCCGGCACGCCGGACGAGGAGCTCACCTCCGACGTATGGGGGCTACCGGACGACGAACGGCCGCCGGCCATCGTGCTGTTCGTCGACGAGGTGGCCGAACTCTTCCTCGTGGCGAGCCGCAAGGACGAGGAACGGCGCGACGAGATGGTGACCCAGCTGATCCGACTCGCCCAGCTCGGGCGGGCCGCGGGCATCTACCTGGAGATCTGCGGACAGCGCTTCGGCGCCGAGCTGGGCAAGGGCGCCACCATGCTGCGCGCCCAACTCAGCGGACGCGTCTGCCACCGCGTCAACGACGAAGCCTCGGCGAAGATGGCCCTCGGCGACATCGCCCCCGAGGCGGTCGGCGTCGCCTCCACCATTCCGGCGGAACGGCCCGGCCTGTCCGTGGCCGGTGACACCTCCGGCGGATGGGCGCGCATGCGCACCCCTTATCTGTCGCTGACCGACGCTGCGGCCATCTGCCGCGAGGCGGCCGACCTCGCACCCGACGTACCGGCCCTGTCTCCGTTCCGTCCGCGCTCTCTCACCTCGTCCGCCCTCTCTCCGATCGCGGTGACCGAACCGCGTCCGGCGACCGGCTGACTCGCCTGCCCAACGGCCGGCGCGACCGACTCGCGCCAAGTCCCTACCCCTGCCATGCCCGAAACCGAACGAGAGGACGTGATCAGGGTGGCCGAGCACTCCTCGTCGCGCACCCTTGCGGCCCGCGTGGACGCCGTACTGATCCAAGCGCTCATTGCCGCGGCCTTGTCCTTCGCCCACCTCCATGACCTGGCGGTCGCCGCCGGGCAGGACGGCTGGAAGGCGTGGGCCTACCCGGTGAGCGTGGACCTGCTCTTGGTGGCCGCCTGGAAGCGACTGCGCACCGGAGACGCCAAAGCCTCCGGGTGGGCCTGGTTCCTCGTCGCGCTCGCCGCCAGTCTCGGGGCCAACATCGCCACGGCCGGGCTCCTCGACCTCGACCACGTTCCCTCATGGCTCCGGATCGCCGTGGCCGGGTGGCCGGCTGTCGCCTTCCTCGGCGGCACGCTGCTCGCGCACAGCCCCACCGATCCGACTCCGGACACGCCGGAACCGCACGAAGCGTCGACGGACGACACGGCGCAACAGGGGCCGACCCCAGCCACTGTATCCCGGCCTGTCCCCGCTGTTCCGCGGCCCGCGCTCGCCGCTCCGCCGACAGATCGGCTCCCGGCCGCGCTCGTCGACCACGCGCGAAAGGTCGCCGCCGAGCACCGCACCCGAACCGGTGCGCCCATCGACACCGACACCCTCCGAGCCCGTCTCGGCGTCCCGGGCCCACTCGCCGAAGTCATCGCCGCCCAACTCACCTGACCCCAGGAGAACTTCCGCCCATGCGCCCGTCCACGCTCCGCGCGCTCAACCGCGCCGCCGAGCTGACCCGTCAGAACCGCCTCACCGAAGCAATGCTCATCGCCGAACCCGTGATCCTCGTCGCCGACGACATCGAGGGCGAGGAGATCCGGCGGTGGCTGCTCGACCACGTCGCCGACTTCACCGGCGAGAACCACGAGATCCCGAAGGAGCTGCCCTGATGCCCGCCAACCCCCGCTTCCGCCGAGTGATCCGCACCGGACCCGTCCAGGTCGCCACGTACTACGACGGCCGGGGCCGCGAGAAGCACACCGCCGCCTGCACGGCACCGCGCTGCGGCTTCTCGACCGACTACGACAGCCGCGCCGCCGCCGAACTGGCGGCCCGCACCCACCGCTGCTCGGGCCGCTGAGGAGACCGCCGTGACCCTCAGCCTGCCTCTCGTCTTCGTCCTCGGCGTCATCGCCTGGGCCGCGATCAAGTTCCTCGGTGTCCGGATGTGGGTGGCCGTCGTGATCGCCCTGTTCGGCTTCCTGCTCTCTCAGACCTTCCTCGCCCCGGCCATCGAGTCCGGCACCCGCTCCGGGGTCGACGTCGTCGACGGCACCCGTCACTGAAGGGGGAACCACCATGCTGCTGCGCCCGAAGATGCCCGATGCCGCTCCGCTACCGATCGCACAGACGCCGGCTCGACCGGCCGAGCATCACCACGCCCCGGCGGCCTGCTCCTGCGCTCACGCCCCGATGGCGTCCGCCGGCCGCTCGGTCTCGCCCTTTGTCGGCCGTGGGGCGAGTGCTGTTGCTGCGGTCCTCGTCGTCGGCGTCGTGCTGACCGCGCTCCTGGCCACGGTCGCCATCACGGCCGTCTCCGTCTCCATCGCGGCCCTGGTGCTGCGCTCCCTGCTCAACAGCGCGCCCAAGCGCTGACCAGCCTGCCGGGCGGCCTCGATACCGCCAAGCATCCCGCCGCCCCGGCAGGCGCGGACCTCCCGACCGAAACCGAAAGGACAGTTCCCATTACTACCGGACGCGTTCCGCCCCCGGTCAAAGAGCTGGGCGCGCTCGTCTCCCTGGGGGGCATGCCCACCCTCGTCAAACAACTCCGCGGCATCGGCGGTTGTACACAGCCTGTGCGCTTGGACGGCCACCGCGTTGAGCACGCGGTCGATACCCGAACCGGCGAGATCGGCCGCGTTCTCCACCGCCTCGACTCGGCCTCGCTCCCAGCCGGCAACCTCCTCGTACGCTGTAACAACCGCCGGGCGACCCGCTGCCCGGCCTGCGCGGAGACCTACCGCCGGGACACCTTCCACTTGATCACCGCCGGGCTGCGGGGCGGCAAAGGCACTCCCGTCGGCGTCACTCGTCACCCGAAGGTGTTCGCCACCTTCACCGCTCCCAGCTTCGGCTCCGTCCACAACCGGCCCACGGACCGCCGTGGCACCGTCCGCGCCTGCCGCTGCGGACTCCTCCACGAGGCCGACGACGAATCGCTCGGCACACCCCTGGACCCGACGACGTACGACTACGAGGGCGCCGTTCTGTGGAACGCGCACGCCGGAATGCTCTGGCGGCGCTTCTCCATCTACCTCCGCCGGGAGATAGCCAAGCGGGCCGGCCTCACCCAGCGGGACTTCGCGGACTTCGCCAGGGTCTCCTTCGCCAAGGTCGCCGAATACCAGAAGCGCGGCGCGGTCCACTTCCACGCCGTCATCCGCATTGACGGCCCTGAGGGCGGCGACACCCCGCCTCCGGATTGGGCTACGGCCGAGCTGCTCGCGGACGCGATAGGCGCCGCTGCTGCTCACTGCCGAGTCGATGGCCCCGTTGTCGACGGACGCCCGCACGCGTTCGCCTTCGGCAAGCAAATCGACGTGCGCGCGATTCGCTCCGCCGACTTCGACGGTGGCCAGGAGCTGACCGAGCGGGCCGTGGCCTCGTACATCGCCAAGTACGCCACCAAGGGCGCCGAGACTGCCACGGGAGCTCTCGACCGCCCGCTGAAGTTCCTTGCCGAACTCGCCCAGCTCGACATCACCGGCCACGCCCGTCGGCTGATCCGAACGGCCTGGACTCTTGGGGCCCGCAAGGAGTTAGAGGAACTTCGACTCCGGGCCTGGGCCCACATGCTCGGCTTCCGCGGCCACTTCTCCACCAAGTCCCGCCGCTACTCCACCACCCTCGGCGCCCTCCGCACCGCCCGCGCCGAGTGGCGTCGCGCGCAAGCCGCAGTGATCACCGAAGACGAGCCGGACACGACTCTCGTTCTTTCGCACTGGGTCTTTGCCGGAATCGGTCTGTCCTCCGCCGAAGCCTGGCTCGCCGCATCCCTCGAACCCGCCCTCGGCACGGAAGGAGAACCGACGTGAACCCGCAGCGCGATGAGCTAATGACCGTGCGCCAGGTCCTGAACGAGCTGGGTGGGGTCTCTCGCCGGACGTTCTACCGCTGGCGCGAGCTGGGGCACGGGCCGGCCGCGTTCAAGCTGCCCAACGGGGAGCTCCGGGTGTGGCGGAGTGACTTCTCCACGTGGCTGCGAGAGCTGGAGGCCGCGGCGTGAAGTCTCTCGACGTGAAGGTCTGGGCCGTACGGAAGCGGGATACGAAGACGCCCTCGTACGGCGTGCGGTGGTCTGTGGCGGGCAACGTCTTCTCCGACTCGTTCCGCACGAAGGCACTCGCCGATCACTACCGCTCGAAGCTGATGCGGGCGATGCGTGACGGTGAGGAGTTCGACAGGGCATCCGGGCTTCCAGACTCGATGGAACCGAAGAAGTCGGCTGTGTCCTGGTACGACTTCGCCCTCCGGTACCTCGCCATGAAATGGCCCCACGCTGCCCCCAACACGCGCAATGGCATCAACGAATCGCTCACCAGCGTGACCGTGGAGCTCCTCGACGAGCGGGCCGGACGGCCGTCCGATCAGGCCATCCGCCAGGCGCTCCGCAACTGGGCCTTCGTCCTGCCGGGGCCTGATGACCGAGACGTACCGGACGACGTGCGGAACGTCCTTCACTGGGTGTCGAAGGCATCGCGACCGCTGACCGATCTGGCTGAACCGGCTACGGCGCGTGCGGTGCTGGACTCGCTGAAGCTCAAGCTCGACGGCACGGCTGCAGCAGCCGAGACCGTACGGCGTAAGCGGCGGACCCTCGTCAACGCTGCCAACTACGCGGTCGACCTGGGGGAGCTGCGCGAGAACCCGATCACCGCTGTCCGCTGGCAGAAGCCGAAGGTCTCCAACCAGGTCGACCCTCGCGTCGTCGCGAACCCCGAGCAGGCTCGGAATCTCCTGGCGGCAGTCTCCTACGTGGGTGGCTACCGGCGGGCCCGTGGTCGGCGTTTGGTGGGTCTGTTCGCTGCGATGTACTTCGGCGGTCTCCGGCCGGCTGAAGCGGTCGGCCTCGTCGAGACAGACCTGAACCTCCCCGAACAGGGGTGGGGATCGGCGCTGCTTCACCGGACTCGTCCGTCGGTCGGCAAGCAGTGGACCGATTCGGGCGAGACCCACGACGACCGCGGTCTGAAGAACCGGCCGGTCGAGGACGTCAGACGGGTGCCGATCCCGCCTCACCTCGTCGCCGCATTCCGTGAGCACCTGGGCACCTTCGGCACGGCGGACGACGGACGGCTCTTCTTCAGCGAGAAGGGCTCGGTCGTCCCGTCCTCGACCTACTACCGCGTGTGGCAGGAGGCTCGGCTCATCGCGCTCCCGCCGTCCGCCGCGGCCTCGCCGCTCGCGAGCCGCCCGTACGATCTGCGGCACTCGGCGCTGTCGACGTGGCTCAATGCCGGTGTCGATCCGACCGAGGTGGCCGAGCGCGCCGGCAACAGCGTCGAGGTCCTGCTGACCCGCTACGCGAAGTGCCTCGACGGGCGGCAGGACGTCGCCAACCGGCGTATCGAGGATCTGCTGCGCGAGTACGAGTGAGACACCCCGCACCCCACCGAGGCCCCGGGCAACTTGTCCGGGGTCTCTCTCGTCATGAGCCCTACCTGCTGCGACGCTTCGAGCCGAGAGCGGACGAGGGGGACTCTTGGAGCTGAAGGTCACGCGCTGGAAGCGGTACGGACATGACCGCCTGTATGCGAACCTGCCTGATGGCACGGCGGTCGGCTGGGCGGATGTGAAGACGGGGGAGATCACGGTCCTGGTCGCCGAGTATCGCGACGACGTGATCGTCGTGCTGACAGACCACTTACGGAACAACCCCGAACCGGTCCCGCCACACAAGACGCCCAGGACGCCCGAGGCTGAGGCGTCCCCGTTGCTGCCGCCTCTGACGGCGGCCGACGACCTGTCCGCCAACCGTCCCGGCGAGTCTTTGCTCGATAAATCCGGGCCAGGCCTGATCAAGCGAGTCGTCTTACAGCTCCTGCGGCGCCCCGCCGAATGGGACTCCTGGCGGAAGGGCCTTGCGGGGGAGCAGAGGGTGGGAGCCGAGCTGAACCGCTTGGCACGGCACGGCTGGCGCGTCCTGCACTCCATCCCTCTGGGCCACGAGGTGGATGTCGATCACTTGCTGATTGGTCCCGGTGGCGTTTTCAGCATCAATACGAAGCACCACCACAAAAGGGCTGTCTGGGTCGGCGATGACTCCGTGAAGGTCGATCACGGAAAGCCGGCGCCCTACGCGCGCAAGAGCCGGGCGGAAGCCAATCGAGTAGGCCGAGTGCTTGAGCACTATTGCGGCTTCTCTGTACCGGTGGAGCCGGTGCTCGTCTTCGTCGGCGTGACCGATCTCAAGGTGGTCGCGACACAGCTGAGCGTGCGCGTGTACAAGGAGCGTGAGGTGGCGGCGCTGGCGCCGCTCTCAGGGGTGTTGACGGCTGAGCAGGTAGAGCAGGTGTACGGCGTCGCACGCCATCGACAGGCCTGGAGCCAGGCCTTCCCAAGGGCGACATGACTTTTGCTCGTGTTTGAGGTCTGTGGCGCGATACCCGGGAGCCTCGTTGCCTGCCAGGCCTGTTAATCGGGCCTGATGGCTTGAGCCTGTTCGGAGACGAGTTGCCGCTCAAGACTCCTGCGCTCTGTGTCGAGCACAATGAGCATCCGCGTACGGGTGTGCTCGAAGTTAGGTTCGACCTCGACGCCGACGTCATGGCGCAGGGTGACCCGCAACAGGTACACCCCGTCGGACATTGGGCCGCTGAACCAAGCTTTGGCACGGTTGTACGACTCGGCTGGGGCAGGGCTGCTCGGCAGCTGCTTGACGACGGAGTATCCGACTCCGAGCGCCCTGTTGAGAGTCGAGGCAACCTCGTGAACATCCTTCGGCAGCGCCATCTGCGCCGAAGAGTATTGCTCCAACCAAGCGTCCTTGGCGGTTTCCAGGACTGCTGGCTCGATGCTTTCACCGCGCTCAGCTGCTCGGACGGAGTCTCGGGCTGCGACTCGGTAAGCGCGCGCCGTGGTGTTCAGGCGGGCGTAGAGATCCCGTCTGGCTTCCTGCGCTCGGTCGTGACGGTCTTCTGCTCGTTCCCTATCCGCACGCTGGTTCTGCTCCCGGGTGACGCGTTGGCTGAGCAGTGCCCCGCCCAGGGTTCCGCCCAGTGTTCCTCCGACGCCGATAAGCGCGACTGCAAGCGTGGTCACGTCCACGAGATCCCCCACCTCGTCCGATCGTCTGTCCGCTGGCGGCGGTCGAAGACGGCGCGACAGCACCGAGCAACGCTCAGGCTTCCCACCCGCGGCGCCATCCAATGCCGGGATGACGATAGCGAGCGGCGCAGCTGCTTGGCTTCGATGCGCGGCGTCACCTGCGGCAACGCCCCAAGATCCCGTCCACGCCTCGTCCACAGACCCCGACATACGGCCGCTCCGCGCCGCATACGGCTGCACATACGCGAAGACCCCGGCCTCAGCGTTTCCGCTGGTGACGGGGTCTTTGGGCACCTCATACAGGGTGCCCCCGGCAGGATTCGAACCTGCGCACACGGCTCCGGAGGCCGTTGCTCTATCCCCTGAGCTACGGGGGCGTGTCGGGCGCGGTGTTCGCGGCGACGGGTAGAACCCTACCAGCTCTTTCGGGGGTGATTGCCACGGGTTTTGGTGGTCGGAGGCGTCGTGTTGTGAGGGGTGGGGTGGGCAGGCCGGGCGTGTCCAGGCGGGCCGGCCGGGGGAGGGGCGCGGGTCCCGCAGGGGGTGGAAGTCGGGAAAACCCGGACGCGGCGGTGGGCGCGGACCTACTCTCGAGTTGTGCCAGGCGCGTCCGGCCGGGTGCTTGTTGTGGACGACAACAAGGTCATCCGGCAGCTGATCAGGGTCAACCTCGAACTGGAGGGTCTCGAGGTCGTGACCGCGGCCGACGGTGCCGAATGTCTGGACGTCATTCATCAGGTGCGGCCCGACGTCGTCACTCTCGATGTCGTGATGCCCCGGCTCGACGGGCTCCGGACCGCCGCCCGCCTCCGTGCCGACCCCCGCACGCGGAACGTGCCCCTCGCCATCGTCAGCGCCTGCACCCAGCACGAGGTCGAAAGCGGTCTCGACGTCGGTGTCGACGCCTTTCTCGCGAAGCCGTTCGAACCGTCCGAACTCGTACGGCTCGTGAGGCAGTTGATGGATCGGCGTGAGCTCGACCGCGAGCGTGCCAAGAGCGCGGGGAGCCGCGAGGGGGGTGCGGGAAGTCGTGAGGGCAGCTCGTCCGACCCGTCCTTCGAGGACTCCTCCTTCGACGCAGATCCCTTCGGCGCGCGTCCCTTCGACGACGCCTTCGACGCGGGCAGCGGGCCCGATGCCGGCCGCGGCCTCGACGAAACCGAGCGCGCCGGACGAGCCGGGCACTGACCAAGGGCTTCGGTTGTCCTGAACAGCGCCCCGTCCCGTCCCGTCCTGTCCTGTCCTGATCACTGTTCCTTGTTCTGATCAGCGGCGTCGTCTCGATCAGCGGCGTCGTCTCGATCATCGCCGGTGACCCCGGTGACCCCGGTGACCCCGGTGACCCCGGTGACCCCGGTGACCCCGGTGACCCCGGTGACCCCGGTGACCCCGGTGACCCCGGT
>NZ_AUKV01000064.1:0-16340 GCF_000424945.1 Streptomyces sp. 142MFCol3.1 | reverse complement strand
GATGCCCTGGTACTCGTAGAGCTTCTTGCCGGTGGCGGCGTCGGTGATGACGTGCAGTTCGTTGGGGGTGCCGTCGTCCTGGAGGCCGCCGACGACGGTCTCGTACGCCAGGACGGGCTTGCCGGTGGCGGCCCAGATCACCTTGCGGGGCGCCAGGTCGGCCGCGGTCTTCTTCGATCCGGCGGCCCTGGCGGCGGACAGCGCCTGCTTCTCGGCCGCGGACGCGGCGACGGCCGGCTTGACCGTGGCGACCTTGATGTCGGCCTTGGTCGCCTTGTGGACGTGCCCGGTCTTCCCGGACTTGGCGGTGTCGACCACCAGGTCGCCGCCGAGGACCGGAAGTCCGTCGTAGGTGCGCTCGTAGCGGGTGTGGACGGTGCCGTCGTGGTCCTTGACGACGTCACGGGCGACGAGGCTCTCCTTGGCGCCGAGGCCGAGGTCCTTGGCCGTGTCCGCCTTGGCCGATTCGGCGTCGCGTATCAGCTCGGCGCGCTGCGAGGGCGTGAGCTTCATGGCGACGGCGCCCGGGTTGACCTTGCCCGACGGCGCCTTGGCCGGTGCGGCGCTCGCGGCGCCGGACTGGACGGCTGCGGCCAGCAGGGCGGAGACGCCCACGAGGGCGACGCCGGCGACACGGCGCTTGGTGATGTGGGAGGTGCGTCTGTGGGAGGAACTGCTACTCAACACTGACTCCTTCTGCGTGGCCGCGGGTCGCGCGGCCAGGGGAGACCGGACGATGGGTGACCCGTCCGGGCAGAACAGGGCTGTACGCGGAACCAGGTGCATGGGGTCGTGCGAGCGCTTCACGGCGATGCGAGTTGTGGGGTTGCTGTGAAGCGGTCGTGGGAAGAGTGGCAGGAGATCGCACCTTCTGTCAGGAGCGCGTCAGGAACTTGGCCAGAAATGGTTCGTTGTCCGGGATGTCATGTTCGGTATACGGACTCGTCGCCGGGTGGACGCACAGGGCCGGAACGGAACGCCGAGGGCGGGCGCGGCAGGCACCGCCGGGTCCGGCACCGTAGGGGTGAGCACCCTCGGCACCGGCTCGGGGACCGGCACCGGCTCCGACACCGGCACCACGGCGGGGCGGTGCGGTGCGGAAGGCCCGCGGATGTCGCTGGCCACCTGAACGCAGCGGCTGCCGGCCCGCGGGCGTCCGCCGACCGGGGACGCCCTAGCGGACACCCCGTCCGTCGCCGGACCGGCGCCGCTCCCCGTGCCACGAGTGCCACAGCGCCGCATACGTCCCCTCGGCCGCCACCAGCTCGTCGTGCGTGCCGAGTTCGGTGAGCCGGCCGGCCTCCATCACCGCCACCCGGTCGGCGTCGTGCGCGGTGTGAAGTCTGTGCGCGATGGCGATGACCGTGCGCCCTTCGAGCACGGCGGCCAGCGCGCGCTCGGTGTGACGGGCGGTCGCCGGGTCCAGCAGCGCCGTGGCCTCGTCGAGGATCAGCGTGTGCGGGTCGGCCAGCACGACACGGGCCAGGGCGAGCTGCTGGGCACGAGAGCCGTCCACCCGGTGAGCCTCGGGACCCAGCTCGGTGTCCAGTCCGGCTGCCAGCTCCGCGGCCCAGTCGTCCGCGCCCACCGCGGCCAGGGCGGCCCACAACTCGGCGTCCGTGGCCTCGGGTTCGGCGATCAGCAGGTTGTCGCGCACCGTGCCGAGGAACACGTGGTGCTCCTGGGTGACGAGCACGACCTGCCGGCGCAGCTGCTCGGGGTCGAGCCTCACGACCGGCACGCGCCCGACGGTCACCGTGCCGCTGCCCGGCGCGTCGACACCCGCCAGCAGCCTGCTCAGCGTGGTCTTGCCGGCGCCCGAGGGCCCGACCACGGCCAGCCGCTCTCCGGGGCGCACGGTCAGGTCGACCCCGCGCAGCACCTCGCCCCCGCGGTCGTACGCGTAGTGCACCCCAGTGACGTCGATCCGGTCGTCCACCGGGGACGGCGATCCCGCCGATACCGCCCGCGGGGCCGCGGCGAGCCCCTCCACCCGGGCGAACGAGGCACTGCTGGCCTGGAGTTGCTCGACCCGCATCAGGATCTGGTCGAGCGGCTCGGCCAGCTGGCGCAGATACAGCGTGGCGGCGACGACCGCGCCGAGGCTCGTCGCACCCCGTGCGAGCAGCGCACCGCCCACCAGCAGCACCGCGACCACGGGAACGACGTACGACACCTCGACGGCGGGGAAGAACACACTGCGCAGGAACAGCGTCCGCATCCGCCTGCGGCGGGACGTCTCCAGCGCCTGCCGGCTCGCGTCGATCCGGCGCCGCTCCAGACCGAAGGCCTCCACCGTGCGGGCGCCGGACGCGGTGGCCGCGAGGATCTCGGCGACCTCGGACGTGGCCGCGCCCTCGGCGAGATAGGCGGTCCGCGCCCTGCGCAGATACCAGCGCAGGGCGAACCAGACGCCGGCCAGGCCCAACACCCCGCAGCCGCCGAGCAGCGGGTCGATGACGAAGACCGCGCCGAGGATGAACGCGGCCTGCGCCGAGGAGATCAGCAGTTCGGGCCCCGCGTCGCGCAGGGTGTTGCCCACCACGGTGACGTCGGCGGTGCCGCGCGCGGTCAGATCGCCGGTGCCCGCGCGCTCCACGACCGAGGCGGGCAGCGACAGCGCACGCTCCACGAACTCCTCCCGCACCCGGGCCAGCGTCCGCTCCCCGAAGCGGTGCCCCACGAACCGGGCCCACCTGGCCAGCAGCAGCTGGGCCAGCGAGCACAGCAGGATGACGCACGCGAGCCGGTCCACGACTCCCACGCCGTGCCCCGCCCGCACCTCGTCGATGATCCGCCCGAGCAGCCAGGGACCCACCAGACCGGCCGCCGCCGCCAGCGCGTTGAGGCCGAGGACGGCGGCGAAGGCCCGGCCGTCCGCCCGGATCAGCCGCACCGACGCCCGGCGGACGTCGCCGGGCTCGGCGATGGGCAGCTGCGCACTCATCGCACGGCCCCCTCGGTGTCCACCACTGCCGCCTCGCCGTCCACCACGGCCCCCGTGGCCGAATCCGTACCCGTACTGCTGTCACTGCCGCTGTTGTCGTCGCTGCCCGAGTCGGCGCCCGTGCTCATGCCGATCGTGGCGCCCTTGTCCGTGCCGGCGCCGGTGCCGGTGCTCGTGTCCGTGCCCGGCGGCACCAGGTCCGCGTCCCGTGCCACCAGCGCCCGGTACCCCGGCTCGCCGTCCAGGAGGTCGCGATGGCTGCCGCTCGCCGCGACCTTCCCGTCGACCAGGTACAGCACGGTGTCCGCCTGGTCGAGCAGCAGGGGAGACGTGGAGGTGACGACGGTCGTGCGGTCCGCGCGGGCGGCGCGCAGCCGGGCGGCGACCGCGGCCTCGGTGTGCGCGTCGAGCGCCGACGTGGGCTCCACCGCCAACAGCACCTCCGGATCGGCCAGCAGCGCCCTCGCCAGGCGGACCCGCTGCCGCTGGCCCCCCGAGAGACTGCGGCCCTGCGCCTCGACGACCGAGTCGAGACCGTCCGGCAGACCGAGGACGATGTCGTCCGCCACGGCCGCGTGCACGGCACGGGCGACGGCCTCGTCATCGTGGTCGTGGCGCCCGCGGACCAGCTCGCGCAGGGTGCCCGCGAACAGATCGGCCTCGTTGTCGGCGACCAGGACCCGCTCACGCACCCGCGGCAGGGCGATCTCGTCCAGCCGTACGCCGCCCCAGGTCACCGCCGACTCCGCGTATCGGCCGAGCCGGTCGACAACGGCCTCGGACTCCGCGGGGCGGGCCCCCGCCAGCGCGGTCAGCCGCCCCGGCACCACCCGGACCCCGGACTCCGGGTCGTACAGCGTCGCGGGCGACACGGGCGCCTCCCGCGCGTCGGAGCGGACGTCGGCGGGCTCCAGCGCCAGGAACCGTACGACGCGCCGGGCGGCGACCACGCCCCTGCCGAGCTGGTAGCCGCACTCGATGAAGAAGGACACCGGCATCACCAGGACCGCGACATAGCCGTACACGGACACCAGCTCGCCCACGGTGATGTCCCCCTGGGCGGCCAGCCGGGCCGCGAGCCAGGTCACCACGGCCAGGAACAGCGTCGGCAGCCCCATGCCCAGCGCCTGGATCCAGCTGGTCACCGCCCCGACCCGGTAGCCCTGTTCCCGCAGCTCCCGCGAGTCGCGGCGGAAGGTGTCGGCGAACAGCCCCTTGCCGCCCAGGCCGTTGAGCACGCGCAGACCGCCCGCGAGGTCCCCGATCCGGGCGGTCAGTACGCCCTGCCGCTCGCGGTACGCCGTCTCCGTGCCCTGGAGCCGTCCCATCAGCGGTCCGACGAGCACGGCGATCAGCGGCACGCCGAGCAGGATCACCACCGAGAGCTGGAGCGAGACCGACAGCAGCAGCGCGGCCACCACACCGTAGGTGAGCAGCGCCGCGACACCGGGCCCGACGACCGTCAGGCACTGGCTGATCGTCTGGACGTCTCCGACGCCGATCGTCACGACCTCCCCGGCCCCGACCTGGCGCGGCAGGGCGGCGCCCAGCCGGACCGACTGGCCGACCACGACCTTGACCGTGCGGAAGTTGGCGTCCATCCGGACCTTCGTCATGATGCGGTGCCGCACGACGCCCAGCCAGGCGTTGAACACCCCGGCGCCCAGCACCGCGGCGGTCCAGCCGAACAGCGCGGCCCGATCGCCCGGCTCCAGGCCGTCGTCGACGGCCCGGGACAGCAGATACGGCGTCAGCGCCAGGAGCCCCATCCAGACCCCGGCCACCAGCGCGCCGGCCACCGAACGGCCCGCCTGCCGGGTGACCAGCCACCACAGGTAGTGCCAGCCGCCACGACGATCCGGTGTCCCGGGGTCCTCGTACGCGTCGATCATCCGTCCCCCTCCGCCCGCCCGTCTGCCGTGCCGCCCGCTCCGGCAGCCGCTCCTCCCGGCACCCGCCCGCCCGCCGCTAGACGAGACTGTCGCGCCACGCCCGGTGCAGGTCCGCGAACCTGCCCGTGCCCGCGACGAGTTCGGCGGGCGTCCCGTCCTCGACGATCCGCCCGTGCTCCATCACCAGGACGCGGTCCGCGATCTCCACCGTCGACAGGCGGTGCGCGATGACCACCGCGGTACGGCCTCGCAGCACTGTCGCCATCGCGCGCTGCACCGCCCGTTCACCGGGGATGTCCAGGGAGCTGGTCGCCTCGTCGAGGATCAGGACGGCCGGATCGGCGAGCAACGCCCGTGCGAACGCGACCAGTTGCCGCTGACCCGCCGAGATCCGGCCACCCCTCTTGCGGACGTCCGTGTCGTAGCCGTCGGGCAGCGCGGTGATGAAGTCGTGGGCGCCGATCGCCTTCGCGGCCCGTTCGATGTCCTCCCGACTCGCGTCGGGGCGGCCGATCGCGATGTTCTCGGCGACCGTGCCCGAGAACAGGAACGCCTCCTGGGTCACCATCACCACACCGCGGCGGAGCTCGGGCAGGGACAGCTCGCGCAGATCCACGCCGTCCAGCAGGACACGACCGTCCGAGGGGTCGTAGAAGCGGGCCAGCAGCTTGGCGAGCGTCGACTTGCCGGCCCCGGTCGACCCCACGACGGCGACCGTCTGCCCGGCCGGCAGCGTCAGTGAGAACGTGGGCAGGACCTCGCCGCCGGTGCGGTACGCGAATCGGACCCCGTCGAAGACGACCTCCCTGCCCGGGAGTTCACGCAGGGGAGCGGGCAGCGGCCGGGGCTCGGACGGCTCCGGCACGGACGGTGTCTGGGCCAGCAGACCGGAGATCTTCTCCAGCGAGGCCGCCGCGGACTGGTACGAGTTGAGGAACATGCCCAGCCGGTCGATCGGGTCGTACAGACGGCGCAGATAGAGCACCGCCGCGGCCAGCACCCCGAGCTCCAGTGAACCCGACGCCACCCGCTGGGCGCCCCACAGCACGATCCCCGCGACCGCCGTGTTCGCGACCAGACGGGAGCCGACCACATAGCGCGCCATCTCCAGCAGCGCGTCGCCGTTCGTCCGCTCGTGGCGCTGGTTGAGAACCTTGAAGTCGGCGTCGTTGGCGGCCTCCCGGCGGAAGGCGCGCACCGGTCGGATGCCGTTCATCGTCTCCGCGAACTTCACGATCACGGCGGCGATCGCCGTCGAACGCAGCCCGAAGATACGGCCCGCACGGCGCTGGTAGAGACGGATCAGGAGGTAGAGCGGCACGAACGAGACCACCGCGACCGCGCCCAGGCCGAGGTCCAGCCAGAGCAGCATCGCCGAGATGTAGACGAAGGACAGGATGACGGTGACGAGTTCCTGGAGTCCTTCGCTGAGCAGTTCGCGCAGCGACTCGACGTCCGTCGTGGAACGCGAGATCAGCCGGCCCGAGGTGTAGCGCTCGTGGAAGTCGACGCTGAGCGCCTGCGCGTGGCGGAAGATCCGGCCGCGCAGGTCGAGCAGCACGTCCTGGTTGACCCGCGCGGAGGCGATGATGAACCCGTACTGAAGCCCTCCGGAGGCCACCGAGCACAGCAGGTACGCGACGCCGACGGCGATCAGCGGGCCGTGGTCGTCGTGCCGGAACGCGGGTACCGCCCGGTCGATGGCGTACGCCACCAGCAGCGGACCCGCCTGCACCGCGGCCTGCTGGAGCAGCAGGAGGACGGTGGTGACGACCACCCGGGCGCGGAGCGGGGCGAGCAGGGAGCGCAGCAGCACGGCGGTCGCGCCCGGGGGAGCGGGCAGCGTGTCGCGGTCGAAGGGGTCCTCGTGCCGCGCCTGGTCCGGAGCCGGCCGGTCCTGGTCCGGCGCGGTGGTGGTGGGCGCCGTCATCGCTGGTCCTCCCTCGTGCGGTCGGTGACGTCCGCTGCCTCGGCGCCGGAGCCGGTGTCCCCGTCGGCTCCGGGTTCCCCGCCGATGCCGGTGTCCCCGTCGGCGCCCGGTTCCCCGCCGGTGTCGGCGCCCGACATCAGCCAGGCGTACTCGGCGTTCGTACGCAGCAGTTCGTGATGGGTGCCGACCGCGGTGATGCGGCCGCCGGAGAGCAGGGCCACCCGGTCGGCGAGCAGCACCGTGGACGGGCGGTGCGCCACGATCAGTGCCGTCGTCTGGGCCAGCACCCGGCGCAGCGCCGCCTCGACCGCGGCCTCCGTGTGGACGTCCAGCGCCGACAAAGGGTCGTCGAGCACCAGGAATCGCGGACGGCCCACCACCGCCCTGGCCAGGGCGAGGCGCTGGCGCTGCCCGCCCGAGAGACTCAGCCCCTGCTCGCCCACCTGGGTCGCCGTGCCGTTCGGCAGCCCGTGCGCGAAGTCGGCCTGCGCGACGGCCAGCGCGCGGTCCAGTTCCGTCTCCCCGGCACCGTCGGCCGCGCCCATGAGCACGTTCTCCCCGACACTCGCCGAGAAGAGGGTGGGCTCCTCGAAGGCGACCGCGACGAGTTCGCGGAGCTCTTCGCGGGGCATGGCCGTGATGTCCCGGCCGTCCAGGGTGATGCGGCCGGAGGTCATCTCGTGCAGCCGGGGGACGAGTGCGGTGAGTGTCGTCTTGCCGGAGCCGGTCGCGCCCACCAGGGCCATCGACTCACCCGGGCGGACGTGCAGGTCGATGTCGTCCAGCACAGGGGCGGAGTCCACGGCGGCGTCCGGGTAGCGGAACCGCACCGAGCTGAACCGGAGACCACCGCCGTCCCCGACCGCCACGGCGGCGACGTCCGCGGACTCCGGCCGGGCGTCCATGACCTCGAAATACCGCTGTGTCGCGGTGGCCGCCTCCTGGCTCATCGCGAGGAGGAAGCCGATGGAGTCGATCGGCCAGCGCAGCGCGAGGGCCGTCGACAGGAAGGCGACCAGCGTCCCGGCGGAGAGGTCGCCGTCGGCGACCTGCACGGTGCCGAGGACGAGCGCGGCACCGATCGCGAGCTCCGGCAGGGTGACGATGACGGCCCAGATGGAGGCGAGCAGACGGGCCTTGGCGAGTTCCGTGCCGCGCAGCGTGCGGGACAGCTCGTGGAATGCGCGGGCCTGGCTGCGATGGCGGCCGAACCCCTTGATGATGCGGATGCCGAGGACGCTCTCCTCGACGACCGTCGTCAGGTCGCCGACCTGGTCCTGGGCCCTCCGCGCCACCTCCGCGTACCGCCGCTCGAAGACCCAGCAGACGATCATCACCGGGACCGCGGGAGCGAGCAGCACCAGCCCGAGCGTCCAGTCCTGGGCGAGCATGATGCCCACACCCGCAAGGATCGTCACGGCGTTGACCAGCAGGAAGGTCAGCGGGAACGCCAGGAACATGCGCAGCAGCATCAGGTCCGTGGTGCCCCGGGACAGCAACTGCCCCGAGGCCCACCGGTCGTGGAAGGCGACGGGCAGGCGCTGGAGGTGCCGGTACAGGTCCGCCCGCATGTCCGCCTCGACGCCCGCCAGGGGCCGGGCCACCAGCCATCGCCGCAGGCCGAACAGGCCCGCCTCGGCGAAGCCGAGCAGCAGCAGCCAGAGCGCGCCGAGCCAGACGCCCGCCGGATCGCGGTCGGCGACGGGACCGTCCACCATCCACTTCAGGACGAGCGGGAACACCAGCCCCGTACAGGAGGCGACCACCGCGATGCCCGCGGCGCCGAACAGCCGCGCGCGCACCGGCCGCACGTACGGCCACAGGCGCAGCAGACTGCGCACGGTCGAAGTGCCGGCACCGGGCGTGTCCGCGGCGCGGTCCCCGGTCCCGGCGCCGTCCCCGGCCGGGACAGGATCCTTGGTCACTGCATCTGTTGTGGGCATCAACGGCGAGCCTACGGTTCGGCACCGACAGCGCCCACCGAGTTTTGGCCGGACCGCACGCGCCCCGCGGGCGGCGGCCGGGCCGTCCGGCCGGTCGTGCCCGGGCACGAGGGCGACGACCCGGGGCCGCCACCCATGACCTGGACGGCCCGGTCCGACTACGCCTGCGGACAGGGCAGCAGCCCGCCTGCGATGTGTTCCCAGGATGCCTTCAGGCCGGCCGCTCCGGCTCGTCGCCGGCGAGGTCGGCCTGCTCGCGCCGGTCGGCGGCCAGGCCGTACAGGTGGTCCTTGCCCGCGTCGTCCTCGTAGTACTTCCATGGACGGTGCGTCGGGGCTGCCGGGGCGCCAAGGACATGTCCACACTCCGAAGCCGGCGCACCTCGCCCGTCAGACGACCCTGAGCAGCAGGACGGACCGCGCCGGCACCGTGATCGAGGCTCCCGCCGGGTGCTCGACGCCGGGTGCCTCCCCCTGCTCCTCCCGCGAGGTGTCCACGACCACCTCGTACCGCGCGGCCCAGGGCGTCCCCGGCAGCACGAAAGCCACCGGACGGTCGCCGGCGTGGAGCACGGCGAGAAAGCTGTCGTCCACGACGGGCACTCCCCGGGCGTCCCGCCCCGGGATGTCCCGCCCGGACAGATACATGCCCAGCGTCGCGGCGGGTGCGTACCAGTCCCGCTCCGTCATCTCCGTTCCCCTGGCGGTGAACCACGCCAGGTCCCGCAGCCCGTCCGCCGAGTGCGCCCGGCCGGAGAAGAACGCGCGCCGCCGCAGCACCGGATGCTCGTGCCGCAGGGCGATGAGCCGTGACGTGAGGTCGAACAGCGCCCGCCATCCCGGGTCGTCGAGGTGCGACCAGTCGACCCAGCTGATCTCGTTGTCCTGGCAGTACGCGTTGTTGTTGCCGCGCTGGGTCCGCCCGAACTCGTCACCCGCGACCAGCATCGGCACCCCCGTGGACAGCAGCAGAGTGGTGAGCAGGTTCCTCAGCTGCCGCCGCCGCAACGCCCCGACACGGTCGTCGCCGGTCTCGCCCTCGGCACCGCAGTTCCACGCGCGGTTGTCGTCGGAGCCGTCGCGGTTGGCCTCGCCGTTCGCCTCGTTGTGCTTGCGCTCGTAGGAGACGAGGTCCCGCAGCGTGAACCCGTCGTGCGCGGTCACGAAGTTCACCGACGCGTACGGCCGCCGCCCGCCCCACGCGTACAGGTCGCTGGACCCCGACAGCCGGTACCCCAGGTCGCGCACATCGGGCAGCGCGCCGCGCCAGAAGTCCCGCACGGCGTTGCGGTACCGGTCGTTCCACTCCGTCCACAGGGGCGGGAAGGCCCCCACCTGGTACCCCCCGGATCCGACGTCCCAAGGCTCCGCGATCAGCTTCACGCGCCGGAGCACCGGGTCCTGGGCGATCACGGCCAGGAACGGCGACAGCATGTCGACGTCGTGCATCGAGCGCGCCAGGGCCGCCGCCAGGTCGAACCGGAAGCCGTCCACGCCCATCTCCGTCACCCAGTAGCGCAGGGAGTCGGTGATGAGCCGCAGCACATGGGGCTGCACCACGTGCAGTGTGTTCCCGCACCCGGTGTAGTCGGCGTATCGGCGGGCGTCCGACTGGAGCCGGTAGTACCCCCGGTTGTCGATACCGCGCAGCGACAGCATGGGGCCCAGCTCGCCCGCCTCCGCGGTGTGGTTGTAGACCACGTCGAGGATGACCTCGATGCCGGCCGCGTGCAGCGCGCGCACCATCCGCTTGAACTCGCCGACCTGCTGGCCGGTCCTCCCGGAGGCGGCGTACCCCGCGTGCGGCGCGAAGTAGCCGATCGAGTTGTAACCCCAGTAGTTCTTCAGGCCCTTCCGCAGCAGATGGTCCTCGTGCGCGAACTGGTGCACCGGCAGCAGCTCCACCGCCGTCACCCCGAGTCTCACCAGGTGCTCGACCGCGGCCGGGTGCGCGAGACCCGCGTAGGTGCCCCGCAGTTCCTCCGGCACGCCCGGGTGCAGACGGGTGAATCCGCGTACGTGCACCTCGTAGATCACCGAGTCCGCCCACGGGGTCTTCGGGCGGTGGTCGTCCGACCAGTCGTCGTCGTCATGCACCACGACGCCCTTGGGCACGTACGGAGCCGAGTCGCGGTCGTCGCGCACGGTGTCGGCGACCTGCTGCTGCGGCCAGTCCCGCACATGCCCGTACACCTCGGGCGGCAGGCTGAAGTCGCCGTCCACCGCACGCGCGTACGGGTCGAGGAGCAGCTTCGCCGGGTTCCAGCGGGCGCCCGTCCACGGATCCCAGCGGCCGTGCACGCGGTAGCCGTAGCGGCGGCCGGGGAGCACGTCGGGCACGAAACCGTGCCAGATCTCATGCGTGAGTTCGGTCAGCGGAACGCGGGTCTCCACGCCCCGCTCGTCGAAGAGGCACAGCTCCACGGCCTCCGCACCGCCCGCCCACAGGGCGAAGTTGGTGCCTGCGACGCCGTCCGGCCCGACGCGGAAGCGCGCGCCCAGCGGGGTCGGGGCGCCCGGCCACACGGCCACGGCGGGTGCCGCCGTGGACGGGGCCTCGGCGGCGTCCCCGGGAGGCGGCACGACCTGCCGCGTCCGGGCGCCGTTCGACACGGGGGCCGACTGCATGGGCAGTCCGCCGCCCGCGGCACGTCCCTCCTGGACGGCCTCCTGCTCGGGTGCGCTCGACACCGGTCAGCCTCCCGCGGCTCGATGGAACGACGGGAAAAGGGGCGTACGGAGTCCCGGCCGCAGCTCCCCGTCGCGTCGTCCTCCCCACTGTTCTGCCCAGAGCATGGCTCGCACTCACGTTTCCCCGGACGTGCGCGGTCGTTGGGACCCGTGTACCGCAGTTCCCGGGGACGACCCCGGACCCCCGGCCGGAAAGACAGAGGTTCGAGTGGGACACATGACATGGCGCCCGCGGCGCGCCGGCGCCGCGCTGGCCGCCGTACTGACCTGGGCCGGCCTGCTGGCCGGAGCCGCCGGCTGCACCTCGGGGGAGATCGACGAGGTGCTGGGCAAGGCACCGTCGTCCGGGGACGTCATCCGCGTCTCCCCGGCCGACGACAGCAAGGACGTACGACCGGACAAGACGCTGGAGGTGCGGGTGCCCGACGGGCGCCTGGAGTCCGTTCGGGTGGTCAAGTACCAGGACGCGCAGGAGTCCACGGTGCCTGGGCACCTGACCAACGACGGCCTGACCTGGAAGCCCGACGACGCACGGCTCGCGCTGGCCGCCAAGTACACGGTCGACGCGGTCGCCCTGGACGGGCACGGCCGGCGCTCGGCGCGCCACACGACGTTCACTACCGCCGTCCCCGACGAACGGTTCATCGCCTACGTCACCCCGGAGAACCGGTCCACCGTGGGGACCGGGATGATCATCTCGCTCAAGTTCAACCGGGAGATCACCGACCGGGCCGCCGTCGAACGCGCCGTCCACATCGACACCCGGCCCGCCGTCGAGGTGCGCCCGCACTGGTTCGGCAAGGAACGCCTCGACTTCCGGCCGCGGGAGTACTGGAAGCCCGGCACCAAGGTCACGGTCGGGCTGCGGCTGCGGGACGTCGAGGGCGCCCGCAGCGTGTACGGACTCCAGTACAAGACCTTCTCGTTCACCGTCGGACGCAGCCAGGTCTCGCTCGTCGACGCCGCCGCGCACACCATGGAAGTACGGCGCGACGGCGACCTCTTCGCCACCGTGCCGATCACCGCCGGCGCCCCCAAGAACCCCACCTACAACGGGAAGATGGTCGTCACCGAGATGCTGGAGGTGACACGGATGAACAGCCAGACGGTCGGATTCGGCGGCGAGTACGACATCCCCGACGTCCCCCACGCGATGCGGCTCACCGACTCCGGCACCTTCCTGCACGGCAACTACTGGGCCACGGACGTCTTCGGCAACAGCAACGCCAGTCACGGCTGCGTGGGCCTGCGGGACGTGAAGGGCGGCAGCTCGGACACCCCGGCCGGCTGGTTCTTCGACCGCAGTCTCATCGGCGACGTCGTCGAGGTCGTCAACAGCGAAGACAAAACGGTCGCTCCGGACAACGGGCTCAGCGGCTGGAACATGGGCTGGAAGCAGTGGAAAGCGGGTGGGGCGGTGAGGTAGCCCGACAAAGGGGTACGCGCACGACGCACTCCAGCGGCGCCCCGTACGGCCGAAGTTGGGACTGAACAGTGACATCCCCGGGGAGCCATCCCTCCTGGCCGTGTGATTAATTAGCGCGATACGCGCGTGGGACGCGCTGGAGTGCGGGCCTGATCAGGCCGTGCGAGGGGAGAACAACTTTGAACGGGCGACCGATATCGGGGGCGCCGGTCGGCGCGCGGACACACCGGAAGCGGGGGGTGTCGGCGTTGCTCCTCGCCTCCCTCCTGCTCGCGGTGAGCGCCTGCGGCGGCGGAGGGGACTCGGACTCCGGGTCCGAGAAGAGTGGCGGCAAGGGCGAGGCCTCCAGTTCGGCGGACACCAAGGCCTCGCAGGCCGTCGTGACCATCGCCCCCAAGGACGGCGCCGACGGCGTGAAGACCAGCGGCGCCCTCAAGGTGACCGCGGCCAAGGGCAAGCTGACCGAGGTCAAGGTCGAGGACACCAAGGGCAAGGCGGTCGAGGGGACCATCACGGACGGGGGTGCCAGCTGGACGCCCTCCACCCACCTCGCCTCCGCCACCAAGTACAAGGTCCACGCGGTGGCCAAGGACTCGGACGGCCGTGAGGCGGCCGAGGAGTCGGCCTTCACCACCCTCACCCCGAAGAACACCTTCGTCGGCATCTACACGCCCGAGGACGGTTCGAAGGTCGGCGTCGGGATGCCGTTCTCCGTCCACTTCACGCGGGGCATCACGCATCCCGACGCCGTCGAGAAGGCCATCCGGATCAAGACCGAGCCCGCGGTCGACGTCGAGGGCCACTGGTTCGGCAACGACCGCCTCGACTTCCGTCCCGAGGAGTACTGGAAGGCCGGCACCGAGGTCACCGTGAGCCTCGATCTCGACGGTGTCGAAGGCCGTCCGGGCGTCTACGGCAAGCAGACCAGGACCGTGAAGTTCACGATCGGCCGCAGCCAGGTGACCACGGTCGACGCCAAGACCCACAAGATGGTCGTCAAGCGCGACGGCAAGGTCCTCAAGACCATCCCCATCACCACGGGCAAGCCGGGCTACGACACCTGGAACGGCCAGATGGTCATCAGCGAGCGCCTCAAGGTGACCCGCATGAACGGCGAGACGGTCGGCTACGGCGGCGAGTACGACATCAAGGACGTGCCGCACGCCCAGCGCCTGACCAACTCCGGCACGTTCATCCACGGCAACTACTGGGGCGGCGGCGCCTTCGGCAACTACAACGCCAGCCACGGCTGCATCGGAGTACGCGACGTGCGCGGAGGCTACGACAGCAAGGTGCCGGCGGCCTGGTTCTACGACAACTCGATCATCGGCGACGTGGTGATCGTGAAGAACTCCAAGGACAAGACGGTCGCCCCGGACAACGGCCTCAACGGCTGGAACATGTCCTGGTCCGACTGGACCAAGTAGAGGCTCCGACCGGTACGGGCCGGGTGTGCTGTGACTCAGCACACCCGGCCCGTCGCCGTTAACGCCCACTAACCTGCTCCCATGACTGTGCATCTCGAAGTAGCCGAAGGCGTGGGCACCATCCGCCTGGACCGCCCGCCGATGAACGCGCTGGACGTCGCCACGCAGGACCGGCTCAAGGAGCTCGCCGAGGAGGCCACGCGCCGGGCCGACGTCCGCGCGGTCGTCCTGTACGGCGGGGAGAAGGTGTTCGCGGCGGGCGCGGACATCAAGGAGATGCAGGCCATGGACCACGCGGCGATGGTCGTGCGGTCCCGGGCCCTGCAGGACTCCTTCACCGCCGTCACCCGCATCCCCAAGCCGGTCGTCGCCGCCGTCACCGGATACGCGCTCGGTGGCGGCTGCGAACTGGCCCTCTGCGCCGACTACCGCATCGCCGCGGACAACGCCAAGCTGGGCCAGCCCGAGATCCTCCTCGGCCTGATCCCCGGTGCCGGCGGCACCCAGCGGCTGTCCCGTCTGATCGGCCCGTCCAAGGCCAAGGACCTCATCTTCACCGGCCGTATGGTCAAGGCCGACGAGGCGCTCTCCCTCGGCCTGGTGGACCGGGTCGTCCCGGCCGACGAGGTGTACACCGCCGCGCACGCCTGGGCGTCGAAGCTCGCGCAGGGCCCCGCGATCGCGCTGCGCGCGGCCAAAGAATCGATCGACGCGGGTCTGGAGACGGACCTCGAGACCGGGCTCGCCATCGAGCGGAACTGGTTCGCGGGCCTGTTCGCCACGGAGGACCGGGAGCGGGGGATGCGCAGCTTCGTCGAGGAGGGCCCCGGAAAGGCCAAGTTCCTCTGAACGTCCACCGCGCGATGCAGCGAAAGTCACTTTACAAATTCCGCTGATCCACTTGCAGTTGACGCGGTGTCTTATCCGGCGTCCCCCGAAGGGGCGGTTTATGGGAGCCTTAACTCAGCCTTAAGCCGACCTTGTCGGGGGTCGTCGGCGATTGCCTCATCGAGGTGTATCCGCCCAGGTCGGTGGGGCTCTTGAAGGACCTGAACTGCCTCTGGCATATGCCGATCGGATGTTGCGGAATGAAGTGTTCCGGGGGGCGTATTCCTCCGGAACGCCCCCGGAGGGTGCTCGGGGCGGCCATGATGGGGGCATGGCGGGGCTGGAGGGTATCGAACAGCCGCGGCGGCACGGGAGTGCGACCGCGGCGCGCTGGACGCCTGCGGTCGAGGACGAACGGGCTCTCAAGGCGCTGGAACTGTTCGGCAACCCGACCGAGGCGGAGGTGCCGCTGCCGTCCCGCCCCGAGTCGGCGGCCACCGCGCGACGGCTCACCCAGGTCGTGGTCCTGCGTCACTGGGGGCTGTCGCCCAAGATGACCGAGGACACCGTCCTGCTCGTCTCGGAACTCGTCGGAAACGCCGTGCGTCACACCGGCGCCCGGGTCTTCGGGCTCCGGATGCGCCGCCGCCGTGGCTGGATCCGCATCGAGGTCCGCGATCCCTCGCGCGGGCTGCCCTGTCTGATGCCCGTTCAGGAACTCGACCTGAGCGGCCGTGGCCTCTTCCTCGTCGACAAGCTCTCCGACCGCTGGGGCGTCGATCTCCTGCCCCGCGGCAAGACCACCTGGTTCGAGATGCGCGTGGCCGACCGCTGACATGCGGGACCCCGGCCGCCGTGCGGCCGGGGTCCGAGGGCGCCGCGGAACGAATTGGGGTGTGATCCACGGCGCCGGCGACAACCATGGCCCGGGTCAATGGGTGGAGGTCGCACCGCTGACTATCGCAGACCGGGCCGACTGATCCAAAAGCACCGCCGAACCTGTACGTCCGCTGTGCACCCCACGTTCACCTCCCGCCCAACTCCCGCACTGCCGGCCCTAAATGACCCCGGCCACCTCCTCTCCCGGGGCCCCGGCGCTCCCCGGGATCGGCCTGGGCGGCCTCGTCCTCAGCCGCCGGACGGGCTGAAAGGTGCCCCCGCCTCTCAAGTGGACGTGAGGCCGGAGACCGGTCTTCTAGGGGACGCACACCCCCTCGCACGTGCGCCCGGCCGCCGGCCGGAGGGGCCGTGCCGGTG
>NZ_AUKV01000063.1:0-21046 GCF_000424945.1 Streptomyces sp. 142MFCol3.1 | reverse complement strand
GGACGAGGCGAAGGTCCGGGCCGCCACGCGGGATGCGCAGCATGCGAAGTCGGCGCAGACGTCGGCGCAGTCCGATGTGACGAGCGCGAACGGTGCGTTGGACGCGGCGAAGAAGATGGCCGAGGACGCGCGGAAGATGCGCGAGGAGGCCGCTCGCACGGCGAAGACGAAGATCGACGAGGCGTCGGACGCGGGGATCCACAACCGCAAGTGGTGGGAGGAGGTCGGGGACTGGTTCTCCGACAACTGGGACACCATCGTCGCGGTGTGCAAGGTCGTGGTCGCGGTGGTCGGGATCATCGCGATGATCATCGGCGGGCCGATCCTGGCGGCGATCGTTGTCGTGGCGGCATTGGTCGTGCTGGCCGACACTCTAAACAAATACCGCAAAGGCCAAGCCAGTCTGCTGGACGTTGCCTTTGCCGCCATGGACTGCATACCCGGCGGCAAGGGAATCACCAGCCTTGGCAAACTCGCCAAGGGCATGAAGGGCCTGGGCAAGTTGGGCCTCAAGGGCATGGTCAAGGCCCTTGGAAAGGGGCTCCGGCGGGAAGCTCGGCACGCGGATGACGCCGTCGCCAAGAGCAAGCCCGCGAAGGGGCGCTGCGAGGGCGGCGATCCGATCGACATGGTTTCCGGCGAAATGTTCATGGAGCAGAACGATGTCGTACTGCCCGGTTTGCTCCCACTGATACTCCGCCGCACCCACCTGTCGACGTACGTCTCTGGCCAATGGTTCGGCCCCTCCTGGGCGTCGACCCTGGACGAGCGGCTCGAACTCGACAGCGATGGCGCGCTCTTCGCCACCGAGGACGGGATGATCCTGGCCTATCCGGTTCCTGCCCCCGGGACATCGGTGCTGCCGATCGAAGGGCCTCGCTGGCCGCTGGACTGGGACGGGGCCCCCGGAGCGCCCATACGCGTTACGGATCCCCAGACCGGTCACACTCGCCACTTCGCACCAGTGTCCCAACCGCTGTCTTCCGACCAAGCGTTCACGCTTCCGCTCGCGGCCGTGACCGACCGTAACGGCCATCGCATCGAGATAGACCGAGACCCGTACGGTGCCCCCACCGCCGTACGTCATTCCGGCGGCTACCACGTCCACGTCGACACTGAAAACGGACGGGTCATCCGGCTGCGCCTGCGCGACCTCCAGGCCGGTCCGGAAGGCACCACTCTTCTCGACTACGGCTACAGCGCGGACGGCAACCTCACGGAGATATACAACTCCAGTGGCCTTCCCTACCAGCTCACTTACGACGACCGGGGACGCATCACCTCGTGGACCGATCGGAACGGGTCTTGGTATCGCTACACCTACGACGATCAGGATCGTTGCATACGGGGCGAGGGCGCCGACGGTGTCCTCGACTGCACGATCGCCTATGACGCGGATGCCCGGGAGACGCGCTTCACCAACTCGCGCGGCCGCACCACGGTTCATCGCTCCAACGAGCTCCTTCAACGCACCGAAGTCACCGATGCCCTCGGCCGTACCGTGCGTATGGAGTGGGATCGATACAACCGACCTGTGTCCCGCGTCGACGCGCTGGGCCACCGAACCCTTTTCGACCACGACGCTCGCGGCAACCTCGCGGCCATCACGCGGCCCGACGGTCGGCGGACCGCGATGGAGTACGACGAACTGGACCTGCCCATCCGGGTCGTGGAAGCCGATGGCGCCGTGTGGCAGCAAACCTTCGACGCACGGGGTAACCGGCTCAGCATCACCGACCCGACCGGGAACACGAAACAGTACGCCTACGACGAGCAGGGACATCCGACGTCCGTGGTCGACGCCCTGGGGCATATGACCAGCACACTGTGCGATGCCGCAGGCTTGTCGATCGCCGAAACAGATGCCCTTGGACATACGACCCGGGCCGATCGTGATGCATTCGGTCGGATCGTCCGTGTGCTCGACGCCGAAGGCAGCGTCGAGCGCATGGGGTGGACCATCGAAGGCGCCCCTGCCTGGCGGACGGCGGCCGATGGCAGCAGTGAGAGTTGGGAGTGGGACGGCGAGGGCCACCTGACCGCTCATACCGACAGGGCAGGAAACCGGTCCACAACGAAGACGGGCCACTTCCATCAGCCCGCGGCTCGGACCGACCGTAGCGGCGCCGAGTACAGGTTCACCTTTGACACAGAGGTGAACCTGACCAAGGTGACAAACCCGCAGGGTTTGACCTGGGACTACGTCTACGACGAGACGAACCGGCTCATCTCTGAAACGGACTTCGAGGGCCGTACGCTCACGTATACCTACGACGTGGCAGGGCGGCTTGCCTCTCGCACCAACAGCGCCGGGCAGGAAGTTGCTCTCACCCGCAACGAACTGGGCCGTGTTGTCGAAGAGCGCAGTGAACACGGTGTCGCTGTCTTCGCCTACGACCCGATGGGACGCCTTCTTCGGGCCGTCAACGAAGACAGTCTTCTGGAGCGCGCATACGACGCCGCGGGGCGTCTGCTGAGGGAGTCGATCGACGGCGCCGAGACCTCGTACAGGTATGACGCCTTGGGCCACCGCATCGAACGACGTACGCCCAGCGGGATCGTCTCCGCTTGGACGTATGACGCAGTGGGCCGACCTGAGACTCTGAACGCGGCTGGACACCGGATGGCGTTCACCTTCGACGCATTGGGCCGCGAGTTGAACCGCGAACTCGGGTCTGTAGCCAGCCTCACCCAAGTGTGGGACGCCATGGGGCGTCTCGCCGGTCAGTCCATCAACGGCGTTGGACCGCGTGCGGACATCCCGCTTCAGCAACGGCTGTACAGCTACCGTGCTGACGGACTTCTGTCCGGCATCGACGAACTCACCACAGGGCAGCGCACGTTCGACATGGACCGTGGTGGACGCGTCACGGCCGTTCGCGCACGGGACTGGACCGAAACATACGTGTACGACGGCCTCGGCAACCTTCGGGAGTCCACGGTGCCGGCGGCCGGCCAGGACCCGACGACCAAGGAGTACAGGGGCAACAGGCTGCTGCGGTCGGGCCGTACCACCTACGAGTACGACCGGCAGGGACGGCCTGTCCGGACGGTGAAGCGGCTACTCAATGGCCAGAGGCGGGTCGCCACCTTCACTTGGGACCCGGAGGACAGGCTCACCGCGACCGTCACACCGGAGGGCGCCAGGTGGCAGTACCGCTACGACCCAGCCGGGCGTCGCTGTGGCAAGGCACGCCTGGCTTCCGATGGGACTGTGGCCGAGGAGATCCGGTTCACCTGGGACGGCACCCGGGTCGCCGAGCAGGTCGACCACGACGGACACGCGACGACGTGGGACTACTTCTCCGGCACACATCGCCCCCTGACCCAGCTCGACCATCGGATACCCGCCGGGGCTGTGTCGGCATCCCGGAGCCCGGACGTGGCAGGCGTTCGATTCCATGCGGTGGTCACGGACACTGCGGGTACGCCCACCGAACTCATCAATACGCAAGGCAAATTGGCGTGGCATCAGCGGACCGAACTGTGGGGCACGGCTCTGCAGTCGGTGCCGCCCACTGTCGACTCAACGGCCGAGGTGGACTGTCCGCTGCGGTTCCCGGGACAGTACGCCGATCCGGAGACCGGTTGGCACTACAACTACGCGCGGTACTACGACCCGGAGAATGCGCGATACCTCACCCCGGATCCGCTGGGTCTTTCTCCGAGTCCCAACCACTACGGATACGTCCCTCACCCTTTCTCTTTCACCGACCCTCTTGGTCTGATCCGTGACCCAGCGACTGGTCGCTACGCCGCGGACCCGGCTGCACCGGCTAGTCGCCACAATCGGTCCTCGGAATATCCGCACTCGTACTGGGACTCCACGCACGAGGACATGGTCACGCGATTCACGGACGAGGGGCGTGCGGCCGGGGGCTGGCCTGTGGACAGGAACGGTGATCGAATTCCCAGGGATCAGCTCACCTGGCGTAACAATGCCGGTGAAATCATCCCCGGAGACTCGACTATTCTCACATATGACCACAATCCGCGAGTAGTGGAACATTACAATACAACGGGCTACAACAGTAGTTATGTGGATCGCGAGACTTGGTACAATGACACAACCGATATGGAGCCGATGACGCGTGCGGACAACGGCCGTGATGGTCAGCGTGCGCCGCAGTATCGGCAAGATACCGGACCGAATTATTCCTGCAGGGGTGCGTAAAGGGAGGGTTATATGGATCCGGCTGTTGTCGTGTCGGGTTTTCCGGGTGCTGAGGAGTTTCCGGGAGTCTCGGACGCCTGGCACTGGTCTCCCGTTCCCGGGCTCGACTTTGCTGCGGTGATCAGCGAGGACCGTCGGCATCTCTTCCAGGTGAACGCCCGTGACTCCTACGACGAGGGGCTGATCCGCGCGCTCCTCGTGACGGCACGCGAGAACAGCTCCCGGCTGCTGTCCGGCGACGCGCTGCTGACCACGATTCCCGGCTTTCGGTTTCCGGGGCGTGATTTTGACGTCCTCGCCGCTGCGCGTCCGGGGGTGCATCGTTATCACGAAGTGCAGCAACCGGAACTGCAGAATGTAACCTGGGCGGTATTCCCCGGGTATGAGTGTGAATTTGCTCCCCCCGACCGCTATTCCGTGGAGGATGCCAGGGAGAGCTTCATCAGGTTCCTCACTCCGGCCAACCTCGACCGGGCACCGGTTCCCTTCCTCAAGGTGCGGTATGACAACACGGTGACCAAGGGAGGGACGGACGGGCCGGACGGCGTTCTGGTCAAGCCGGAGACTTTGTACCGTGAACTCGAACTGCTCGACGGCGCCCCGGGAAGCTTTGTCGAGTTCGAGAATTTTCGCGGACGGGTATTCCGGGTGGATTGGGACATGGACTGGATTCTCTCCGGAGGAGCAGAAGGAGACGGGGCGCGCCGTCTGCGGCTCGATGACCTGTTGGCATTCGCGGCGAAGTCCATGCATGTCTGAGGCGCGGCTGCGGGTCACGGATGAAGTCGGTGAGACGTGGGACGACCCCACCGAGGAGCAGCTGCAGCGGCTCTACGCCGGGCTGAATCTGAGGTGCCGGTTTCTTGTCCTGGAGCGGCTCGACACACCGGATGGCGATGACAGCTATCTGCAGATCTTCCTGAACGATGACCTGACCATGGCGGTCGAGTACAGGGATGGTGGCCCCGACTCGCACCATCGGGCCGACGTGCCGCTCTCGGCTGAACGGGGCGGCGATGAGATCGTCATTCCCGTACTCGTCGGCTGGGCCTTTCGTCGCGAGGGATGGCGTGGCGCGCTGCCCTGGGTGCGATGGGACGTCGAGCGAGAACGCCCTTGGGAAGAGCATCGCGACTGAAGGGGACGGGGAGTGCGTGGATCTCCGCGCTCGTGTGATCCGGTACGAGGACCCGGCGGAGACGCCCCACGCTGGCGTCCTGGGGCTTCGGACATGACGGCCCAGACCGGCGCTGCCCCGCCTCAGGGACTGACTGGACGACAAGGATGACCACCGAAGATCGCCGAACTCCTCTGTCCCTGTATCGCCTGTTGCCGAGCATGCGAGAGTTCCAGATGCTCCAGTTCGATGACGTGCGGGTGGAGCTGATGCGCTGGCAGTTGGGCGGTTCGACCGGGATGTATCCCACGGAACTCACTGCGGAGTGGGTAGGCGATCCGCGCTGGAAGAAGAACGAGTTTCCGACCGGAACTCCCGGTTCCCCCGTCCTGAGCCGCCGTATCGCGGATGTGCTGCGGGACGACCTGGAGCAGGCGGGCCGGCTGTTGCCGGTGCGGATCGAGAAGGCGGCGGCGGACGAGTACCTGTTGTACCTGGTGGAGCGGGTGGCGGACTGCCTGGACATGGAGAGGTCGTCGCCGCCGGACCAGCTGGGCCGGGTGCAGCGGTCGGTGTTCCGGCCGGAGGCGGTGCCGGTGGATGTGCCGGCCTTCCGCTCGACGGGGTTCCCGACGGCTGTCTGCTGGAACGGCTGGGCGGTCGAGCGTCTGACCGCCCTGTTGGGAGACCAGTTGGAGGTGCGGCTGGTGTGGTCGGAGGATCCGGCTCTGGTTCCGCACCACAACCCGTGGGGGTTCTGACATGAGCGGCGAAGCCGGGGCGGTGGCCCTCCGGCAGCATGTGCTGAAGGAGGCCGTGCGCATCGTGGACGGCTTCCCCGAGGCGCTCAAGCCCGAGATCTACGTCGTCTCGTTCCGCATCTGGCGTGTGGGCCAGGACCCCCGCTACCCGTACCTGGCCATCGGCTACAACACCGAGAGCGAGGTCCGCCGGGTCCTGGAGCAGGAGTGCTCGTACGAGGGGACGGCCTGCTGGGAGTACGCGTACTGGCTCCTGGAGGGTTTCGAGACGGTCGGCCACGTGCCCGAGGACCCGGTCGGCAGCGCCCTGCACCTGGCCGAGGCGCGGGCCGAGGGGCTCTGGTACGAGGACGACGGCACGCTCTCCGAGGACGAGCAGGACGTCCGTGACGACGAACTCGTCGCGCACTTCGACGCCGTCTGCATCGACACCGCGCGACGCCTGCGGGCCGACGGGCACCTCGAACGGGCCCTCGGGCGACCGGTGCCGGTCGTGGTGTTCGACATGGACCGACCCGGCTGGGAGGCGGAAGCCACCGAGGCGGCCAACCCTCCCGAGGCAATCACCGAGTTCGCGGAGCATCAGGCGGGGCTGTGACGGGGCGCAGGGACGCGGAAAGGCCGAGCATCGGAGCGACGGCGCGCCCCGCCCTGGCGACGCCCCAGGACCCCGGCTCGGAGCGACGGCCCGCCCCGCCCTCGCGGCACCTCCAGAGGCGGGACCAGCGCACCCCACCGCCCACGCCGCCACCCCCCCCCCCGTCCCCCGTGCGACTGAAAGACCACCGCCTCGCGGCCCCGCCGTGAGCACCTCGTGCAGGCCTCGTGCGCAGTCCGTGACGAATCGCCGGGACCGGGACCTTCGTCGATTCGCGCCCGCACACCGGAGCGCCCGGTCGGATTCCCGTCCCCAACAGGGAACCAGGCGCCCTCCGTTGCGCGTGAACAACGACGAGTCCGCCGATGTCAGCGGTCCCTGACGCGCCTTGAGGGGCTTATGTGCGGCTGATACGGTGCCATGGCTTGACACTCGCTCCAGCGCTGGATATCCGGCCAGGTCGGACGGCACGCCCAACTCGGGCGGACCGGGGGCGAAGTGTCCCAATTGGCATGTGAATTGGCAGAAATCTTCTTGGGTGTACGGGGAGCGGTTGCGTGAAGATCCAAGAGCGTACGGGGGCGGGAAACAACCGTTCCGCCACGTCGGCGCAGCCTGCGATGGGTGAACGTCTGCCCTCGGCGCCTCGCGAGCGCAAACCCGCGCTCGCCGCTCTCGCGGTCCTCCTCATCCTCGTCGGCGCGCTCGGCGCCACCATGCTGGTGCTGCGGGCCGGTGACCGTGTCGAGGTCGTCCGGGTGACGGCCGACATCCAGGCCGGCGAGTCCGTGGGCGACCACATCACCTCGGTGATGGTCGCGGACGACGCCTCCATCCACTACGTCCTCTGGGAACAGCGGGCCGGCCTCAAGGCGCTCAAGGCGAAGTCCACCATCTACAACGGGACCGTCGTCATCGGCGACATGTTCGCGAGCAGGAGCAGCCTCCCCGCCGGCAAGGCCGTCGTCGGTCTCTCCCTCAAGGAGGGCCAGTACCCGGCCGACCTGAAGTCCGGCGACATCGTCGCCGCCTACTTCGTCGGCGACAGCTCCTCTTCCTCCTCCTCGTCGTCCTCCTCGGAGAGGTCCGGCTCGTCGTCGTCGAGCGGCGGAAGCAGCACGCCGATCGTCTCCGCGGCCCGCGTCACCAGCGTGCCGGACGACAGCGACAGCACCATCAGCAGCACCAACAAGCAGGTCACGGTGACCGTCGACGAGAGCGACGCGGCGGCACTGACCCGCGCCGCCGCCGCCAACGCGGTGGCCGTCGTCCTGGTCTCCGGCAACTGAGGGCGAGTGAAGTAGAAGCCATGGCGCTCATCGCCCTCGCCGCCGACAAGGGATCCCCAGGCGTCACGACCGCCGCCGTCGCCCTCGCCGCGGTCTGGCCCCGCCGGGTCCTGCTCGCCGAGACGGACCCCGCAGGCGGCGACCTCGTCTACCGCAGCGCGGCGGCCCACGGCGGTCCGCTGAACCCCAACACCGGCATGCTGTCCATCGCGGCGACCGCCCGGCGCGGTCTCGTACCCGACCAACTCTGGGACCATGTCCAGCCGTTGAGCGGCGGCCTGGAAGTACTGGTCGGACTCGGCATCGCGGAACAGGCCGCCGGGCTCGCCGGACTGTGGCCCACCCTCGGCCGGGCGTTCGCGCAGCTCGCCGATTCCCCGCACGCGCCCGCCGACGTCATCGCCGACTGCGGCCGGATCAGCGGCGAGAGCCCCGTCGTCGAGATGCTCTCCCAGGCCGCCCTGGTCCTGTTGGTCTCCCGCACGGAGCCGGAGGCCATCGCCCGCGTACGCGACCGGGCCGCCGCCCTCGCCGCCAAGCTGCACGGCGGCCCCCGCGGCGCCGCGACCCTCGCCACCCCACTCATCGGCGTCGTCCTCGTCACCGACCCCGGCGACTCCGCGAAGCTCGTCCACCAGGTCGACGACATGCTGGTGGCGGCGCAGAGCGGTGCGCGCGTCGTGGGCACCCTCGCCGCCGACCCCGCGGGCGCCGACCAGTTGGCGGGACGCAAGCGCGGACGGCTCGACAAGTCGCTGCTCATCCGCTCCGCCCGCAAGGTCACCGCGGACCTGTACCAGCAGTACGGCGCCGCCTGGACCGTACCGGCCGCCGGAACCCACGGCGCCCAGGGGCCGCACGGGCAGCCCGCCGCCGGAGCAGGGCGATGACCGCCGTCGACCACCAGCTGGTCAAGCGGTTCAGGCAGGACGCCGGTGACCGTATCGCCGAACAGCGTCGCGAGGACCAGGTCCGCGGCGTCACGCCGATGTCCAGCGAGGACGAACGGCACTACGCGCGGGCGGTCATAGCCCAGATACTCGAGGACTACGCCCGTACCGAGATCAACCTCGGACGCACCCCCCTCGACGCCGAGACCGAGGAGCAGTACGCGGCCGCCGTGCACGCCGCGCTGTTCGGCGTGGGCCGCCTCCAGCCGCTCCTCGACAACCCGGAAGTCGAGAACATCGACATCAACGGGTACGACCAGGTCTTCATCGGCTACGCGGACGGGCGCGAGGTCAAGGGCGATCCCGTCGCCGAGAACGACGAGGAACTGATCGAGCTCATCCAGGTGCTGGGCGCCTACTCCGGCCTCTCCTCCCGGCCCTTCGACTCCGCCAACCCGCAGCTCGACCTGCGGCTGCCGGACGGGTCGCGGCTCTCCGCCGTCATGGACGTGACGCGACGGCCCGCACTGTCCATCCGCCGTGCGCGGATGGGCAAGGTCTTCGTCTCCGACCTGGTCGGGAACGGCACCATCACGCCCGAGGTCGCCCACTTCCTCGCCTGCGCCGTCCGCGCCCGCAAGAACATCATGATCGCCGGCGCCACCAACGCCGGAAAGACGACCCTGCTGCGCGCCCTCGCCAACGAGATCCCGCCGCACGAGCGCCTCATCACCGTCGAACGGGCCCTGGAGCTCGGCCTCGACACCTTCACCGACCTGCACCCGAACGTGGTGGCCTTCGAGGAACGGCTGCCCAACTCCGAGGGCCAGGGAGCGATCACCATGGCCGAGCTGGTACGCCGTTCGCTCCGTATGAACCCCTCCCGGGTCATCGTCGGCGAGGTCCTCGGCGACGAGATCGTGACCATGCTGAACGCCATGTCGCAGGGCAACGACGGCTCGCTGTCCACGATCCACGCGAACAGCTCCAGCGAGGTCTTCAACCGCATCTCCACCTACGCGCTCCAGGCGACCGAGCGACTGCCCATCGAGGCCAGCCAGATGCTCGTCGCGGGCGCGGTGAACTTCGTCGTCTTCATCCAGCGGCGCAACAACTACCAGACGGGCGGCCGACTCCAGCGCATGGTCACCTCCGTGCGCGAGGTCAACGGCGTCGACGGCCGGGTGCTGTCCAGCGAGGTGTTCGCCGAGGCCCCCGACGGACGGGTCGTCCCGCACGCGCCCATCGCCTGCCTCGACGACCTGGTCCAGCACGGCTACCGGCTGCCCGGCAGCGGGAATTGGGGCTGATCATCGGATGACGGACATGACTTCCCTCGCCGCGCTCGGCTCCATGGGCGGGCTGTTCTCCACCACCGTCCTGTTCGCACTCGCCTCCGGTGTCGCCGTGGGCGGCGGCATCGCGCTCTTCGCGGTCGCGGTCCGCGGACTGCCGGCCAAGCCCGAGCACGAGAAGCAGAAGGCGAGCGAGCGGGCCGGTGAACTCGTCCGGTTCGCCGGCCGACGCGGATCCGCCGCCGCCATCGTGGGACTCGTCGTCCTGCTGCTCACCCGCTGGGCCGTCGCCGGAATCGCCGCCGGAATCCTCGTCTTCTTCTGGGACAAGCTCTTCGGCGGCGCCTCCGAGGAGCGCGCCGCGATGCGCCGGGTGGAGGCCCTGGCGTCCTGGACCGAGTCGCTGCGCGACACCATCGCCGGAGCGGTCGGCCTGGAACAGGCCATCCCCGCCTCGGCGCGCGCCGCGGCCCCCGTGCTGCGACCCCACCTGGACTCCCTGGTGGACCGGCTGCGTTCCCGCACGCCGCTGCCCGAGGCCCTGCAGCAACTGGCCGACGAGATCGACGACGCGTCCGCGGACATCATCGTGGCCGCCCTGATCCTCAACGCCCGGCTGCGCGGCCCCGGTCTGCGCCAAGTGCTCGGCGCGCTCGCCAAGTCGGCCCGCGAGGAGGTCGACATGCGGCAGCGCGTGATGGCCCAGCGCGCCTCGACCCGCCGGTCCGTGCAGATCGTCGTCGCGGTGTCGATCGCCTTCGTCCTCGGACTGTCGATCTTCAACCGCGACTTCGTCAAGCCCTACGGCACGGCGGTCGGGCAGCTCGTACTCGCCTGTGTCTGCGGCCTGTTCGCACTCGGCTTCTGGTGGCTGCGCAAGCTCTCCACCATCGAGACGCCCGAGCGGTTCCTGGTGCGCGACGAGTCGTCGGTGCAGTTCGTGCGCCCCCGTACGCCGGCTTCCACCGACGAGGCGGTACGTCGATGAACCTGACCATGCCGATCCTGATCGGCGCCGTCCTGGGCCTGGGCGCCTACGCACTCGTACGCGCCCTCATGCCGTCGAAGCGCAGCGCGGTCGCGCAGGTCGCCCGTATCGACGCGATGCGGGCACGGGGCGCCGCGTACGAATCCGCGCGCCGCGGCGGACAGGACGCCGGAAAGCTCGGCAGCCTGCGGGCCCAAGTCGGAAACCGTGTCGCCGAGTTCTACCTCCAGCAGGGCTGGGAGCAGCGCTCGCTGCGCGCCGACCTGGCCGTCCTGGACCGGAGCTGGGAGAAGTTCCTCGCGACGAAGGTGCTGCTGGCCGCGGCCGGCGTGTTCTTCGGACCGTTCCTCTTCGCCGTCGTCTGGACGCTCGGCTTCGGCAGCAGTCCGATCATCCCGGTCTGGCTGGCCCTGCTGTTCGCCCTCGTCTTCTTCTTCCTCCCCGACGTGGAGGTTCGGCGGGACGCGGCGGACAAGAGGCGAGACCTGCGGCGCGTGATCGGCGCGTACCTGGACCTCGTGTCGATGAGCCTGGCCGGCGGCCGGGGTCTGCCCGAGGCGCTGATGGCCGCCGCCGAGGTCTCCGACGGGTGGGCCACCCAGCGCATCCGCAACGCGCTCGCCGACGCCCGCATCACCGGCATCAGCCAGTGGCAGGCCCTCGGCTCGCTGGGCGAGGAACTCGGCGTCGAGGAACTGAAGGACCTGTCGGCCTCCCTGGCGCTGGTCGCGGACGACGGCGCGAAGGTCCGCGAGTCGCTCGCCTCCCGCGCCGAGACCATGCGGCACCGCGAGCTCTCCGAGATCGAGGGCAGCGCGGGCGAGAAGTCGCAGTCGATGCTCGTCGCCCAGCTGCTGCTGTGCGCCGGCTTCCTGGTCTTCCTGATCTTTCCCGCCGCCATGCGCGTCTTCCAGGTCTGACGCCGACCGACAACTTCATCCACGTCATTTCGAGAGGACAACTCACCATGAACGGACGGAACTTCAGCACCGGGATCCCGGGGGTGGACTTCCTGATCACCTTCCTCCAGGGCCGGGTGCAGCGTGCCCGCTCCGGCGAACTCGACCGGGGTGCGTCCGCGGTGGAGTGGGTCATCATCTCCGCCGTCGTCGTCGCGATCGTCGGCGTGGTCGCCGCCATCATCAACGCCGCCCTCAGCGACGGCGCCAACAAGGTGGGCGACTGCATCAAGGGCGCGGACGCCGGCAAGACCTGCTGAGCCGTTCCGCTACTTCTCACACGGGGACACGGGTGCGCGCACGTCCAGGGGTACGTCGCTGGGTACGCCGCCGGGTGGAGGCATCCTCCGCCCGCGGCGACTCCGGCATGACCGCGATCGAGTTCGTGCTGCTCACGCCGGTGCTCTTCTTCATGATCTTCGCGACGGTGCAGTTCGCGCTGTACTTCTTCGCCGATCACGTGGCCCAGGCGGCGGCCCAGGCGGGTGCCCGCAAGGCCCGTGCCACGGCCGACGAACAGCCCGGAGCGTGGCGGGGCGAGGCACGCGACGTCGTCGACAGCTACATCCGCCAGCTCGGCCCGCAGCTGGTCCTGTCCCCGGACGTGAAGCTGCTCCAGCCCGAGCAGAACAAGGTCGGGGTGGAGATCACGGCCAAGGTGCCCGCCGTGTTCCCGGGCCTGGACCTCACGGTGCACGCCCAGTCGGTGGGCCCGGTGGAAAGATTCGTGAAGGAGGGCGAGAACTGATGGCGGCGCTCGTCTCCTTCGTACGGGACCGGGTGGCGGCGTACCGCGAGGGCGACCGGGGCTGGGGAGCGCGGGGGCAGCAGGTGGACCGGCGTGACCCGGGAGCCCGGCGGTACCAGGCGTACCGGGGAGACCGGGGAGACCGGGGACTGTCCACCGTGGAGGTGGTGATCCTCGCCCCCGTGATGATCCTCTTCATCCTCGTCCTGGTGGCCTTCGGGCAGCTCGTGGACGGCCGGGGCGCGCTCGACGGGGCCGCGCGGGACGCGGCACGCGCGGGATCCCTCCAGCGGGAGGAGGCGACCGCCATGTCCGAGGCGCGGAAGGCGGCCGACGCCGACCTCGCGGACGTGTGCTCCGGCCCGGTGACCGTCACCAAGACCAGCACCGGATTCGCGGACGCCGAGCTCTTCACGGTCGAGGTCAGCTGCCAGGTGCGGGGTCTCGCCATGCTCGGCCTGGACGTCCCGACGACGCTGACCAGCTCGTTCACCTCGCCGCTCGACCCCTTCAAGAGGAAGGCGTGACGGGGCGCATGAGGCTGCGTACACAGGCGGGACAGGCCGGGCCGGGTGCCCGGGCCGGGTGGAGCGGGCCGGGCGACCGCGAAGTCTCCCCAGGGCTGCGTACCCGCGCCCGGGAGTGGGCCGGGGTGCGCCGGACCCGCCTGGACGACCGCGGCTCCGGCGCCGGCGCGGTCATCATCTTCGCGATCGTCTTCCTCTCCCTGTCGGCCTTCGTCATCGACGGCGGCATGTCGATCTCCAAGCGGGAGCGGGCCGCGGACATAGCCGAACAGGCCGCCCGCTACGCCGCCCAGGACGTCGACAAGGAAGCCCTCTACCAGAACCAGGGCAAGGGCGGCGCCCCCATCCGCTACCAGAACTGCGGGGCCCGCGTGAAGGCGTTCGCCCGCGAAATGGGCATGTCCGGCGCGGACATCGCGGCCACGCACTGCGTGGCCGCGGACGAGAACCAGGTCGAGGTCGAGGTCCAGCTCACCTACTCCCCGGTCTTCACCGGCATGTTCTACGGCGGCGACGTCGTCGTGCACGGCACCGCGGTGGCGGAGAACGAGGTCGGCTGAACCGGCGCCGCCGCGGCGGCGGACGAGCGGAGGTGGCTGGCGGCGTTCGGGCGGAAGAAGGACGACCCAGGCGCCGCGCGAGCCTCCCGGACGCGCGTCACTTCCCGCCGTCGCCCTTGCCGCCCTTCTTCTCCGTCTTCACCCCGTCGGAGACGTCCTTGGCCAGCTTGTCGTCGAGCTTCTTGAACTCGCGGACGACGGCGTCGGACATGTCGGCGAGGGCGTCGAGGGCCTGGGAGATGTCCTCGCGGCCGTCCTCCCAGCCGGACTCGAAGTCGTCGAGCGCGTCGTAGACGGTGTGGTCGCCGAGGTCGTCCTTGTAGGACTCGAAGAGCTTCTTGGTGTGATTCAGCCGGGTCTTGATGTCGCGCAGCCGTCCGCCGTAGTCCTCCAGCTCGCTGAGCGGGAGCGCGAGGTCGCTCTTGCCCGTGCCCATGTGCGGTTCCCCCTTGATTCGTCAGACGAAGCGGAACGTGCCGGTCACGGCGTCGAAGACGTCGTGGAACGCCTCCGCCAGGTCCAGCACCGGGCTGGCCCCGGAGACGAGCACCACCTGGCCGGCGGTTCCCGGGACGGGGATGTACGTCTGGGTCAGCACCATACGAAGGGTACGGGTGTCTCCCTGCGCGACGGGAACGTCCTCGACGCCGAACGTCCGGGCAGCCGGGCCGACTTCGGGAAGGTTGTCCGTGCTCGGCACCCTGAAAAAGCAGGGCGTGGCCCTGTCCACGGATCCGCGGGCAGTCAACTCGGCGCGATAGTCCGCGGGGTCGGGAACCTCGCGGATCCGCTCGTCGACGAGCGCGCGGATGGTGCCGTCGCGCCCCTCGGGGCGGATGTCGAACTCCCACCAGGATTCAGGGACGGACAGGGAGATCCCCCTGAAGTCCTCCTGGACGCCCTCCTGCTCGCCCGGGCGGACCGGGTCTGGCGTGGTGGGCACGGCGCTCAGTTCCTCTTTCCGGCTCATGAGTTGTCCTGCCGTCAGCCGGTGCCGTCAGCTTGCCGTCTGGCTTCGGCGGTCAGTCGGGCATCGGGAGCCCCGCGGCCTCGGTGAGCCGCATTGCTTCGTCCACCGAAATCTTGGGCGGTACGAAGTCGAGCGACTCCGCGTGCCGGATGAACTCGGCGGGCGGGGCCACGCGGTGGTACTGGACGTAGTCGGACCAGGCCAGATTCCAGACCCAGGTCCCGTCCGTCATGACCCCGACACGAACCCGCATTCCCTCGGCGTCGAAAAAGGGGTCGGGAAGAGTGCCGGGAGAGAAGAGCAGCGGTTCTGCGCTCTCCAGATATCCGGCCAGCTTCGCGGCCAGCTCCTCCGGGAGCGAACCGGTGACGCACTCGATATCGGTTTCTGTATCTCCAATGCGGTACGGCACGGATACCAAGGTCATGGGTGCGCAGACCTCCCGCCTTCCACTGCTGGCCGAGCCCGCCGATGTCGGTGAAGCTTTGGCGGTCGCGCCGCCCTTGGGGTGGTCTCGGCGATGGCACAGCGAGCCGTCGGATCGATCCGTGGTCTCGGCACGGGCTTCGCTGCCGCCGGGCTGCGTCTCGATCGCCCTGCGGAACGACTCCTGGCCCATGTGGGCGAGGCCGGCGCGCGTAGGCCTACCGATTGATCGACTGGATTTCCTGGACATCCATGTCCTGGGTCGTCTCGAAGGTGCCGTCCGGGAGGTCGCCCTTGGCGCCGCCGGTGCCTTCCCAGGAGATCTGCCAGGTGATGGAGGCCTTCAGCTGGTACGGGGCGCCGCTCGTGGCGCGCAGGTACTCGATGCCGCACGGCGGCGTCCTGTCGGCGTCGCCCTTCTTGTACGGGGTGCCGATGGAGCCGTCGTCGTTGATCTTGCACTCGCCGGAGGCCGGGAACGTGTCGGCGTCCTCCGTGCCGGGCTCCAGGTGCAGCGCGACCGGCTTGGCCGTGGTCTCCGCCCACAGGTTGGTGTTCGGGAGCTCGGCGCGGACGGTGACGTCCTGGAAGGTGCCCTTGTCGAGCCAGATCCACGTGGGCAGATTGACCGTGGACTTGCCCTCGGGCTTCAGCTCGATCTCGGTCTCGGGGACCTTGACCTGGTTGTACGCGTATCCCGCCAACGTCTCCGGGGTCGGTGCGTGCGGGATCTTCGGCACCTGCCGTTCGGGCTCCCAGAACATGATCCGACCGCAGTCCCAGGACTCCGGATCGCTGTCGTCGGGAGCCACGCTGCGCCAGAAGTAGCCGCCCTTGCCGATGTTGTAGTTCTTGTAGCCTTCGGCGGTGCTGTTCTCGTCGTCGAAGTTGGTCTCAGGGTTGCCTTCGTCGTAGTGCTTGGTCCACAGGTCCTTGCCGAACCACGATTCGTGGATGCCGACATCGCCGTTGCCGTCCGTCTTGTCGACGAACTCCTTCAGCCCCGCGGGGGTGAAGACAGGCTCGTACCAGCATGCCGGCGGCTTCCAGTTCGTGTTCGCCGGAGCGACGTTTCCCCGTTTCCCGCTGGTCGGGCCCTTCACCTGGCGGACCTTGATCTGGGAGTGAGTGGCCGACGCGTAGGCGGACACGTTTCCCTTGTCGTCGGCCTTGCCGCCCGTGTCATTGGTGCCACCGCCGCCCACGGCACTTGCCTGCGGGGCCCAGAGGAGAGCGGAGGCGAGCGACGCGGCTGTCAGGGCGGGCATCAGGTACCGGGACTTCATGACGCGCAACCGCCCCTCTTGGACTGGGTGGACACGTTCTGCCAGACGTTCTCCGCGTTCTTGCGCAGAGTGACGGTGTAGAAGACCTCGGGGTCTGTACCGGCCGGGTTCCCCTCGACCTTGCTCGTCTTGCGGTCCCTCGTGTAGGCCTTCGACTCGTCGGTGCAGTAAGTGACCGCTGCTCGCGTCCTGTTGCTGCCGAGGACCGTGACCTTCGCATCGAACGCGGGCAGTTTGCCGAAGACGGTCAGGTTCTTGTCCGTGTAGGTCTTGATCCACCGCTGGTCCTGCGAGAGGCCGGAGTCGGTGTCGTAGAAGGCCAGGGCGTCGCCGCCGTCGGGCTCGTTCGCGGTGATCGCCGCGTACCCGGCCCGGAGCTGCTCCCTGGTGTCGTCGAGGACCGCCCGCTCGACGGGGTCACTGCTGGTCCAGTCCTGGAAGGTGAGCTGGAAGTTGTCCGGAAGGGTGATCCGCGGCCGCTTGGCGTCGGAACCCCCCGACGCCGAAGCCGACGGTGACGTCGAGCCCGTGTCCGCGCCCTTGATGTCGTCCGAGGACTTGTCGTCGCCTCCGCCGCATGCGGTGAGCAGGAGGGCTGTGGTCGCGGTGAGCGCGGCGGCGGCTGTGGTCAGGGCGCGACGGGACACGGGCTTTCTCCCCCTGTGTTCGGCATGTGTGCAGCAGAGAACGAAGCTATCAGGGGTGCGTAGAGGGCATCGGGGCGGCAGCGGGGGATTGTGTGGGGACCGTGAGAACTGTGACATGACGGTTGCGAACGATGGTGAGCTGAGGCGGGACGCGGATTCCGGGGCAACGGGCAAGTCGGACTTAGGGGGTGAGGTCCGGTAAAGCGGTCCGCCGCTCAAGTCCCGTCCCCTGTCTGGCCTTCGACGGCCTCCGTACGATCTCGATAGGCTCAGCACACCCCCCGGACCACCTCTGCAGCTCCAAGCTCCCGCATCCCTCACCACACGACCTCAGGACACCCGCCATGGCCCGACGCACCACTTCAAGCTCGACGGGAAGCACGCCGGGTCCGAGGAATCGGACGCCACAGCCGCTGCCCCGGCGTCGACGGACGTTCGGGGACTTCGCGAAGGCGACCGCCGCGTTCGTCGCGCTGCTGGTACTGCTCGTCGGCGTTCCCGGCGCGCTCGTGGTCAGCGTGGGATGGCCGCTGCCGCACGGGGCGCCCTCGCTGGACTGGCTCCAGCAGGAGATCACGGTCGGCACGTTCATCAACGTGCTGACGGTGATCGTGTGGTTCGCCTGGGCCCAGTTCACCGCCTGCGTGCTCGTCGAGGTGAAGGCCGCGCTGTCGGGCGTGGGCCTGCCGAACCGCGTCCCCGGCGCCGGTCCGAGCCAGCTGCTCGCCCGCCAGCTCGTCGCCGCGCTGCTGCTCGTCGGCGCCACCGCGGCCAGCTTCGCGCCGGGCCTCTCGCAGCTCGGCCAGAGCCTGGAGGGCAACCAGCGCGGCACGGTCGCCGCCGCGCAGCAGACCCCGGGCGGGCTGTTCGCACAACAGCAGGAGCAGGCCGCGTCCAGCGCGGCCGCCGCGCTCGCCGAGCAGGCCGCCGACGCGGCGTCGCACGCCGACGCCGGGAGCGGTCACACCGCCCACGAGGGCGACACCAAGTACTACCGGATCCATCCGCCCGAGGGGCGCCACCACGACTCGCTGTGGGAGATCGCCGAGCGGCACCTCGGCGACGGGCGCCGCTACAAGGAGATCTACCAGCTCAACAAGGACCGTACGCAGCCCGACGGTTCCAAGCTCTCCGAGGCGAGTCTGATCCGCCCCGGCTGGATCCTGGAGATGCCTGGCGACGCCCACGGCGGCGATCTCGTCGAGCTGCCCGACGAGGCGCCGAAGGTCTCCGAGCAGGTCCAGCAGCAGATCCACGACTACGCGAAGACCGGCGACCACCAGCAGGGCGGCGGGCAGCAGGGCGCCGGCGACCGGGACACCGCCCACATCCACCTGCCTCATCAGCGGCCGGGCGGCGACCAGGGCGTCGGCCGTGGCGGGGACCAGCGGCACGAGCAGGGGGCCTCGCACGCCTCGGACTCCTCGGCCGCCGAGGAGAGCGGGTTCTCCTTCGGGCTGCCCGAGACGCTCGTCGGCGCCCCCCTCCTCGCCGCGGGCCTGCTCGGAGCGCTCGGCCGCCGACGTCGCCAGGCCCTGTGGCAGTCGGCGCTCGGCGCGGTCGGCGGACGGCGCGGCATGGAACCGCCGGTCCCCACCGGTTCGGCCGCGGACGCCCAGGACGCGCTGCTGGTGGGCGCCGACCCCGAGGGCGTACGCCTGCTCGACCTGTCGCTGCGCGGGCTCGCCGCGGCGCTCGCCGCCGAGTCCCGCCCGCTGCCGACCGTCTACGCGGCCTGGCTCAGCGGCAACGGCGACCTGCACCTCCAACTCGCCCAGCCCGCCGGGAAGCCGCCCGCGCCGTGGCAGCTCGGGCAGGACCAGACGTTCTGGATGCTGGCGCGCGCCGACGCGGAGCGGTACGAGGACGTCGACACCGCCGCTCCCTACCCCGGCCTGGTCAGCCTCGGGACGATGGACGACTCCCGGCTGCTCCTCAACCTGGAGTCCGTCCCCGGCATCGTGTCGCTGAGCGGCAGCGCGAGCGACCGTGCGGGCGTCTTCGCCTCCGTCGCCGCCGAGTTGGCGACCAACGGCTGGTCCGACCGCATGACGATCACGCTCGTCGGCTTCGGCGAGGACCTCACGCCGCTGGCGCCCAACCGGCTGCGCCACCTCGACGACGTCGAGGCGCTCGTGGAGACCATGGAGGCGGAGACGCGGCAGCGGCGCGGCGCGCTGGGCGCCGCCGGCCACGACTCCGTGCTCACCGGCCGCACCGGGCCCGCCCAGCACACACGCTGGGCCCCGCACCTGGTGCTCCTCGCCGCCGAGCCGTCCGCCGAGGACGCCGTCAAGCTCGCCGAACTCGCCGCCGACGCGAGCCGGCTCGGCATCGGCTACCTCGTCGGCACGGAGAGCGGCGATCTGCCGGGCGCCGCCTGGGAGATGGAGATCACCGGCGAGGGCAAGCTGCTCGCACCGCTGCTCGGCCTCGAACTAGACGCGCAGTCGCTGCCGGTGGCGCAGCAGCGGGCGGTTGTGGAGCTGTTCGTCGAGGCGGACCCCGAGCGGGAGCGCACCAACTCCGCGGCGCCGCCGTTCCTCGTCGACATCAGCGAGCAGGGCCGTCCGGCGGTGTACGCGCGGCTCGTGGGGCCGTACGAGATCATCGGCCTGGACACGCCCGACGGCGAGCGCAGCCCGTTGATGCACGAGGCGCTCGCTCTGCTGCTCCTGCACCGCGAGGGCGTGCACCCGCGGGTGCTGTCGTCCGCGCTGTGGCCGCGCGGGGTCACCGACGACGTGCGGGACGCGCTCGTCGACCGGCTTCGCGGCTGGCTCGGCACCGACCCGGACGGCACCGCTCGCCTCGGCACCGACGCCACCGGCCGGCTCACGCTCGCCAAGTCGGTCGTCTCCGACCTGGACGTGCTGCGGTCGCTGTACCACGAGGCGACGCAGGGCAAGGGCGTCAACAGCCGTGCGGTGCGCGGGCGGTTGCTCACGGACGCGCTCGTCCTGGTGCGCGGTCCGCTGCTCGCCGACCGGCCCGCGGGCCGGTACGGCTGGCTCACGCACGAGATCATCGACGCGCAACTCCCGTTGCTCGTCGCGGACATCGGACTCGCGCTGTCCGCCTTCCACCTGGAGAAGGACCGCGCGGAGAAGGCCATCGAGGCCCTGAACGCCGCCCTGAACTCCGCCCCCGCCGACGAGCGGCTGTGGAACGAACTGCTGCGCGCGACACACACGACCGGTGACGGCGACCGTATGAAGCGGCTCGCCGCGGACCTGGTCGCCCGCAGTGGCGCGCGCGGCCTGCCGCCGCGCACCGAGGCGCTGCTGGACGAGCTTCTGCCGATGTGGCGGAGCGGTGTCGCCGCCGTCGGATGAGCCGGGCGGTGCGTGGGGCCGACCTTCGGCACGCCGTGTCGGCCGTGGGCCCACTGTGCCCGCCGGGGCCCGCGCCAGGCGGCCCGCCGTGCCCGTCGGGGACCTGCCGTGCCCGTCGGGGACCTGCCGTGCCCGTCGGGGACCCGCCGTGCCCGTCGGGGACCAGCAGTGCCCCCCGGCGACCCGCCGTGCCCGCCGGCGACCCGCCCCGGGCGACGGGACACCCGCCCGCGCGACGGCGCCGCACCCCCGTGACGGGACGCGCCGACGCGATCAGCCCCCCGTGACGGGACGCGCCGACGCGATCAGCCCCCCGTGACGAGACGCGCCGACGAGATCAGTCCCTGCGGGGGAACGCGCCGAGGCGATCCATCCCCTGCGGAAGGCCGCCCGGTCCGGTCCGGGCCGGTCCCGCCCGCGGGTGGCGACTTGACCCTGGTGATCCGCGTCGCGGCCCGAGCCCGGGCCGTGGGCCT
>NZ_AUKV01000062.1:0-23552 GCF_000424945.1 Streptomyces sp. 142MFCol3.1 | reverse complement strand
GCCGGCGGCATCTGGTGGCCGAAGTCGTCGAGGAGCGACTTGAGGCGCAGGTACTCACGGACCTCGTGGCTCTGCTGCCGGTGATGCTCGTCCACACGCTCGACGGTGCCCTCGATGCCTGCTGCCAGGGCCACGGAGGCGGCGAAGGCACCCGTCGCCTGCGGAGGTTCACCGGCTGGGGTCACCGACCCGGCCAACCGGAGATCCGCCGCCAGCCGCACCCGTTGGCCCACGTTCAGCGTCATCGATCCTTCGTCTTTCTCGTCGGCCACCGGCGATCCGGTCCACGTGGCGTCGCCAGGCGTACCGGACAGGTCAGGATCATCCCACGCTCACCTCCGGCCCCCGACACGATCGAAGCCCTCGCCAACCCTCACCTGGGCAACAGCCGCACGACGGGCGAACAAGCTCCCGACGACAATCTGTTGGACGGTGGCGGGGACGGCTTGGAGAACATCGACGGTGAAGTGGAGCGGGTGTCGGCGCGGGCGGCGAGGGTGCCGCGGCTCAGCGAGGAGCGTGACCCGGCCGCGCTGACGCAGTTCGCCGGCGGCCGGGCTCCCCCTGCCCGGCCGGTACTCGCCCGCGGCACCGGCGCCGACGAGCAGAAGGCTGAGCAGGTGTAGGCGCAGGCCGCGGCGGCCGCGGCTCCGAAGCCGGGCCGGGCCGGGGCCGGGAATGCGTATGTGCCAGGGCGGATCAGCACCCGGGGCGGACTCGTGGCCGCCATGGAGCAGATCCGGGCGGCGGCCGGCAATCCGAGCCTGCGCGCGCTGGCCGCCGCACCCCGGCGGCGGGCGGCTGCATGCGGCGAAGTCCTTGCTGGACACGGCGGTCCTTAGCGACTGCTCGCTGCTGGTGGTCTCGCGCAGCGGGCCGGCGGAGCTGGATGCGTGCACGGTGATGGAGGCCGCCGCCGTCCGCGGCGGCCCGTTCGTGCACGCGGCCCCGCCGGTGCCGTGGGCGCCGCTGGCCGTGCCCTGCCCGCCTCGCTGAGGCTCGGGCAAAAGGATCAATCCCGGCCGCCCCACGGGGAGAGGGCGGCCGGGACCGGTTGCTGCACACCCTGGAGCCGCCGTGCCCGGTGAGCGCCTGGTTAGGAGGCGGCGCGTTCGGAATCGGCGACGGGGGTGTCCTCACGATGCAGGAAGGTGACCAAGAGGTCACCAACGGGGTGACCGGCCTCGCTGGGATGGCGCAGGGCGACTGTGGGATCGATGGTGTAGCGGTTGCGGCGGCCGACGCGTTCGCGGGTGAGGTATCCGGCCGCCTCGAGGTCCGCGACGATCAGCTGCACAGCGCGTTCGGTGATGCCGATGGCGTCGGCGACGTCGCGCCCGCGTGCTTCGGGATCACGGGCGAGGGCGATCAGAACCCGGGCGTGGTTGGTCAGGAAGGTCCACTGGTCGCCGCGCGGGCTGGAGGGCTGGCTCATGGCCTTCATCCTACGAAGCAGGCTTCGTATAACCAACATCATTTCGCGAAAAAGAATTGCCGAAAAAGTTTTCGCGTAAATGGTGACGGGAATCAGAGGGTCAGATGACGCTGGACACACCCCCACTGCCCTCTTCCACCCCCGCTGAAAGGGGGGTCCCGATGTCTCTTCAGGCCTCCACCACGGCCCTGACCCGCCCTGCGGACACCGGCTCGCCAGTGCTGCCGCACCCGGCCACCGCGCTGGTGACCAACCGCCCCGACGATCTGGCCGTAGTCGATGCAGCGGTGCGGCTGGCCGCACCTCGCATGGCCCCGGTGCTGCTGGTCGCCGTCCTGCCCATCGATCGGCGGGTGGCGGCCCCGTTCAGCGCGGACGTCGACACCGTCCGGATGTTCCTGGCCCGCGTGTCGCCCCCGCTGCGCGCCGCCAGGGTCGGCTACATCCCCGTCGCCCATCGCACCTCGGCTGACGGCGGCGGGCAGCTGCGGCTGCGGGCCGCGGGCGGAGTGCCGGCCCTGGCTGCCCGCCACCACTCCCCGCTGGGAGTGCGCGTCCACCCGGGGACCGGCCGGGCTGGACGCGCACGGCCTGATCGAAGCCGCCGCCGTACGCGGCGGCCCCTTCGTGTACGCCGTCGCCCCCACCCGATGGACCGTGCCCGTAACAGGCGGGGCCTGGGCCCGGCGGATCTGTCGCCCGCGGGGTGCGCAACGTGTGGACGCTCGCCCAACGCCGCCTGCCGCATCCCGGCCGGTGGAGGCGTGACGAACGGCCTGACCGCGCTCGCACCGTGGTGGTTGCTGGCGCTCGTGGACCTGGTCGTCGGCTGCCTGTGCCTGGCCCTCGCCCTGCGCCCGCGCCTCCGACGCACCACCGCCGTGCGGCGGCCCGCCTGAACCGGGGAGGTGAACACCTGGACGAACTGAATCAGCGCCCGGGCCCGGCAGCCCTCCGAAGCCCGCCACGGCCTGGGGCACCACCCCCAACTCTCTCCTCCGCCCCCGTCATTGCGACCCCGCCCGAGGAAGCCGATCAACCATGAATGAACTGTCGTTCGCCGTCCCGCTGTGGGTGTGGGCCGCGGTCACCGTCGGCATCGGCGTGATGCTCGCCGTCGACCTGATCGCCCACCGCGACAACCACGTGATCGGCTTCCGCGAGGCCGCCCTGTGGAGCGGCCTGTGGATCGCCATCGGCCTCGGCTTCGGCCTGATCCTGTGGGCGTGGCAGGGCGGCGAGGCGTCCTCGACGTACTACGCCGGCTACCTGATCGAGAAAGCCCTGTCGATCGACAACGTCTTCGTCTTCGCGCTGGTCTTCTCCTTCTTCGCCGTGCCCGACGCCTACCAGCACAAGGTCCTGTTCTGGGGCGTGATCAGCGCGCTCGCGGCCCGGCTGGTGTTCATCTTCATCGGCGCCGAGCTGCTCCAGGTGTTCTTCTGGACCGCCTACCTGTTCGGTGCGTTCCTGATCTGGACCGGCTACAAGATGGCCGTCTCCAAGGACGAACAGGTCCACCCCGACCGCAACCCTGTCGTCCGCCTGGTCAAGAAGCTCATCCCCACGGACCCGCGGTTCCATGGCGACAAGTTCTTCATCCGCGTCAGCGGCAAGCGCGTGGCGACGCTGCTGTTCGTGGTGCTGGTCGCGGTCGAGGCAACCGACCTCATCTTCGCGGTCGACTCGGTCGCCGCCGTCCTGGCGATCACGACCAACACGTTCATCGTGTGGACCGCCAACGCCTTCGCCGTCCTGGGTCTACGGAGCCTGTACTTCTGCCTGGCTGGGCTGCTGCGCCGCTTCCAGTACCTGCACTACGGGCTCGCGGTGCTGCTCGCGTTCGCCGGCGTCAAGCTCATCCTGTCCGAGACCCCGGTCGGCAAGCTGCCCATTCCCCTCACCCTCGGCGTCATCGTCGTCACCATCACCGTCGCCATCGCCTGGTCGCTGATCGCCACCCGCGGCGAGGACAGCGACAGCGGCGAAACCGCATCTCGGACGGACCACGCGGCCGACGCGCAACCGCACCCGGCCGCCGGCGCCCCTGCCTCGACCCCCTCCGCCAGCCCGCACCATCCGGAAGGACGGCCGTCATGACCACCCTCAGCCCCCACCGCCGCAGCACGCCCGCCCTGTCCCGCACCTCCCAGGTCCGCGCCTACACCGTCACCGGCCAGCCGCCCGCAGGCGGCGTCCTGGCCGTCCTGACCGGCGCCCGAGCCGATGCGTACGTGGCCGCCTACGCGGGCCGGCTCGCCGCCCGCGTAGGCCGCAAGGTCACCGCCGCGGTCGCCTTCCGCACCACCGGCTTCAGCATCAACGCCGTGCTCCACCTCGCCGGCCGCCGGCGCCTGGCCCACCAGGCCGACGCCGTCCTCGCCCCCACACACACAGACGCCCTCACCGCCGCCGGCCACTACCGCAGCACCATTGCCGTGCTCTCGGCGCGCACCACCCCCTGCCATCGCCTGCCCGCCCGCACCCTCAAATGGCTCGCCACCCGTACCGACACCCCCACCGTCATCACCTCCGTGCCCCGCCACCCGCCCGGCCAGCACTTCACCCCCGACACAGCGGCCACTACGGACCGCACCGCCGACCCGCCCGCACCCTGAACGCCGCAGCGTCGTTGAACAGCACGAACGCGATGCGCGCCCTGGCCCGCCATGTGTCCCCCCGCCAGGCCGGCCCAAGGTGCCGCATCCGCCTCCCAGTTGAACCGGCCCGTAAGAAGAGGGCCCCACCCCAGGACGTCATGGCCTCGAAGTCCCGGGGCCCTCGCTCCTGACCGTCTTCGTCCTCGTCATCGTCCGGCCCGGGAGCATCCGGGTTGCGCAGCGGGCGCAGGGTGCCGCCGGCCGGGACGGAGGCCGTAAGGCTGTAGCGGGTGATCGCGCCAGAACAGTCCGGCCAGGGGGCGGGCCATGTCCTCCAGCGTGGTGTAGTCGACGTCCACCGCGCGTTCGGCGAGGTAGTCGACCAGGAGGTCGCGTATCGCGGTGCAGGTGGTGGACCAGGGCGGCCGGTGTCAGTTGCCCTGGCAGCATCACCGTCTTCAGCCGTGACGGGGCATCGGGGCCAAAGACGCCGAGGCCTGCGAGGAGCGCGTAGAAGAGGTGCTTGCCGTGGTAGCCGTTGGTCTGGTGCTCACCGATGGCGTGCTGCAGCTCGACGCAGTCGCCGATGGTGATGTCGTGGACGGTGCCTCCCTTGGAGGCCACAATCCAGGTGACCCGGTTGAGTGCGTTGTTACAGTCGTTGGTTCCCGCGTGGCCGGTGGCCGCGTACTGGTCCTTGAGCGCCGCGAAGGCGTCGGGATCGGTGACGCTGCGGATGTGCGCCAGCAGCTGCGAAGGGCGCTGCCGCAGCAGCCACCGGTAGGCGGGGCGTACGACTTGGCCGCCCAGCAGCGGGATCATGCCGCAGCACAGATCGGCGCGGTCGTACTTGCGTGCCCGCTGGCGCTCGGCGAGCCACTGCATCGGCAGCCGCGTCCACTCCCGGCCTGCTTCCTCGGCTTCGCTGGCCATCCAGCGCTCCTGCCAGGTGCGGCCGGGCTGGACCTCCAGCCAGTCCAGCAGCTTGATCAGACCGCGGTGCCGTGTGCGCAGGTCATCGCCCGCAAGACTCTGCTGGCGCTGCCTGATCCGTCCCCGCCGACGCCGTCGGCCGCGGAACTGCCGGACCATCCGGCCTACCGGCAGATCATGGCGGTGTTCGCCGCGGCCGACACCCCACTGCGGGCGCGGGCTGTCTGCGAGGCGATGGATCTGGAAATCGCGCCCAGCAACGTCAACAACGTCCGGCTGAAATTGAAGCGGCTGGTCGAACGCGGGATCCTGATCAAGGCTGAGTAGGGGTTGTTCACCCAGCCACGGCCATAGGCACCCGGAGAGGCCCCCAGCACCAGCCGCAAGCTCGCGGACAGCACGCCACTTACCGCCCTCTCACGAATCCCTGGGGAACATGTCCGCGTACGGGTCCGGCTCGCCGGTGTCCGGATCCAGCCCAGCGAGCCAGCGGCGCTCCGCTTCCTTTGAGTGCACGAAGCTGTTTGGGGTGCCCTTCTCCCAGAAGATCGAGCTCACCGGGCAGCCATCGGCGAAGCCCTCGAACCGGTCCTCGAAGAGTCGGCACAAGAACTCCGCCATACCGAAGGGGTAGACGGTAAAGCGCGAGCGGGTGTGGCGGCCGCACACCACCACCGGCCAACGATCGGGATCGTTGGCTGTGGTCAGCCAGCACAGTATGTCCGCGCCCGCCGTGACGCCCCAGGCCAGGAGATGTTCGGGGTGGATATCGAGCGCCTCGCGGCCACCTTCCATCTTCCAGGTGTAACGGGCGTTGGCCGTCTCCTCGTTCATCGAATCGTCGACCCAGCGGCGGCCCCGAAAGGGCAGCGGGGAGAACACTCCGGCGTCGCCGTTGATCGAACCGGTGCCGTAGCGGGCCATGAACGCCATGTAGTCGGCCGGAAAGCGGGTGCCCCAGACACTCTCCACGGCGTCCCAGTCGATCTCCTCGTCCTGGCCGTGCTCCGGCGGCATCAGTCTTGCGAGGGCGGCCATGTGCGGATGCTCTGTCATGCCGGCACAGGCTACGGGGAGCTGGATCTGAAGGTCACCTCTCCGGGTGGCCTGCGGCTCAGCCGAGGATGTGGGCGACGAACCAGGCGGCAGCCCTAAACCTCGGGGACCAGCCCACTCCACTCAAGGCCACACGCTGAGTTCAGGCGGGCGGTGGACGGTGCCGAACGGCTCTGTCCACGCGTCTGCTGTCTGAACTCCTGATTGAGACCGACCGGCAAATGGTGCGGGTGCTGGGCGATCGGTGCCCTGGGACACGACAGGCACGGGACCTGAGTGATCGTGGAGATGGCGCGATGCCGGCGTCCCGTGGCCGACTTGATCGGCAGATGGTGGGAGACTGGCAGCACGTCGAAGCCCGTTGTATGAAGGCGATTTGGGAAGGTCACCTGCACAACGGAGCTTCGTTGCATGCGTAGCGGCGCGGCCCAGACGTCGTCACACCGCTGTGACTTGCACGCCTACAAGATCAACCCGACATTGACATCGCCGTGGTCCTTGTCCTCGCAAGTCGTGTCCTTGTGTCCGCACCCGCAGTCCTTGTGTTCGCACCCGCAGTCATTGTGGCCGCACCCGCAGTCGTTGTGGCTGCACCCGCAGCTGGGCGCGAGGGAGGAGCGATCGGTGTTGTTCGACGTGTCCGGGTCCGGGTCGTTGCCCCGCACGGTCGCCGCGTTCGAAATCGTGCCGGTCGCGTCAGGGCCGACGGTGGCGGTCGCAGTGATGTCACGGCTCTGCCCCACCGGCAGCGCGCCGGCGGTGCACGACAGGTTCCGCCCGGTCACGGTGCAGCCCGGGGTGCTCGTGGCGACGTTCGTCAGACCGGCCGGGAACTCGTCGGTGACGGTGTAGCCCGAGGAGGCGTTCGGGCCGTTGTTGGTCACCCGGAGGGTGTAGGTGATCTGCTGGCCCGGCACGTACGACGCTGGGCTTGAGCTCTTCGTGATGGCCAGGTCCGCCGGCGTCAGGAAGCAAGAGGTGGCGTCGATGCGGCCGGACGTGGGGCTGGTCTGGGTGGAGACGACCTTGAGGGTCGGGTCGGCGGAGCCCGGGTTGGTGACCGCTACCCGGTAGAGGGTGCCGGTGCTGTTCTCGATGAAGCCGAGATCCCCGTTGCCGTAGGTGAAGGCTGCCCCTGACCCGTCAAAGCCAGGGCTGGGGAAGGGGAAGTAGGCGACTGTTCCCGTCTGCGGGTCAATGCGGACGATCCGTCCCTGCGTCCCCGACAGTCCGGCTCCCCAGAAATAGCCGCCGGACAGGGTCAGGTCAGAGGCGTCGGACGGCGCGCTCAGCGGCAGGGCGGTCGCCGACCGGGTGCCCAGGTCGATGCGGTACAGCGTGTTCTGGTCAGTCCCCCCCGCCATCACGTAGAGGTCACCGTCCGGGCCAGACCCGCCGACCTGGTAGAAGCCCGTAGTACTGGCGGGCAGACCGGTCACCGCGCCGAGGTCCGTGAGAGCGCCGGTGGCGTCGACCGTGACAAGGCTGTCGTCGGCCGAGTCCATGCCGTAGATCAGCCGATCGGCCTGGTTGACGGCAATGGCGTTGTACTCCGGCTGCGGCACACCCACCGGGGCGAACGTGATGGTTCCCGCGCCCGCGGTGCCCAGATGCAGTTGGGTTTTCCCACCCTGGGACACCGACTCGAGGATCTGGCCGTTGCACGCGAAAGGAGTGCCCGGCTGCTTGACCGCTTTCGTACTCTTCGCCCCCTGTGAGCCTTCAGCCCTGGTCGCCGCGCCGGGCAGTGCGGCCGAAGCCTGGAACGCGAGCGGCGCACCGAGCGTGCCCACCGCCACCGTGGACACTACGACCGCACGCCACATTCCACCGACACCGTTGATCGGAACCACCTCTTTCTGGGAGCGGCACCGAAGCGAACGCACTGTGTGCTCAGTCGGTCGCCGCCGCAATCACTGGACGGGTAGATCTGAGCATCTTCATCATGTTTTGTCCCGTAACGCGGTCTAGTGGGTTCAAGATCCCACCTCAGCGGCGCACACCATTGAACAGGCCGTTGTCTCCTCCTTCGCCAAGTACGCCACGACGGCCGCCGAGAACACCGAGAACACCCGCACCCTCGACCACCGCATCGGCGAACTCTCCGAACTCGCTGAGCAGGTATCCGACTTGGGTGGATGCTGGACGCGGCATGTCCGGTCCGGGAAAGCATGTCTCCGCAGTTCTCGCGTGTTCGTGGCGTCTCTCGTCCTCACATGCGCTGAATCCGTTCTGCACAGGCCGCAGTTCCAGATGCGTCGTCATCGAGGGCACAAGTGCGATGGCCCAGCGTCGTAGTACGGATTGCTGTGACGTTGCCGGATGTGGACGGTCACTGATGCGACCAAACGGCCCCCAAGGTCAATACGGTGATCTGCACGTGGACTGACGAGAAGAGCAGGGCGAGTTGTGGAACCGATTACGTTGGCGGCGGCGGCAAGCTCGGCAGTCATGTCGGCTATGCCGCTGCAAGGCTCGGACCTTGTCCAGAGGACGGCCCCCGGTCTCGCGGCACCGTCCTGCCGGCGGATGGATCTAGTCGAAATGGCACTCCTCCGGACCCCTCCCTGTCCGCGGATCGCAACGATGAAGCAGGGACCCTTCGCTCCCAGCGAGTTGTGCTGTCCCTCCGATCGGCACTCCTACGATCCCCTCCGACTGCCTCACGGCAGCCCGCCACTTCCCGGTTCCGCCGGTTACAGGCAGTCCATGCTTCCCGCGCCGCGTGCGCGGGGCCGCGGAGAGCGGTGTAGGGGACCTCAGCTATCTCGGCGTCGGAGATCCAGCACTCGCCTTCCTCGTCCCAGACCGCTGTGGGGTACTTGATCGGCATCCAGGCGTCCTCGTCGATGCGGACGATCGCGGCAGGCCACGGCGTGCAGTTGCTTCACGTGCCCGTGCGTGAAGGACCGCAGAAACGACCCCAGCGTGGACGGGGCCCGCACCCCGGAGAACAGGCGGCCCATCGTGCCGTGCCGTCACCGGTCCATGTCCTCGATGCTGTCGGCGCCCGCGGCCATGCCCCACCAGCGACATCACTTTCGCCGCGGGGAAGGGACCAGTGCCGTCCTTCGATACGGGCAGCCTGATGAGCTCGCCGGCCAGAGCCGGCAGACGACACCGCTCGGCCAGCCGCACCACCGGCTCCAGCCCGCCGTACGCGATCAGGTTCGGATCGTCGAAACACCGGCCGGAAGACCGGCGAGGAGACCGAGCAGTTCCGCAGCCGACTGGAAAGGCTGTTCTTGTCACTGGCGTGAGAACCGCACGAAACGCTCGTCCCGCACCCGCGCTTCCGAGTCCTTTCCGGACGCCGACGCGTAGGCCACAGACACTGGGACACCCGTTCCGGCACCGTCGAGTCATCGAAAGGCAAGGCCGGCCCTGCGACCGCGACGTGCACCTCGACACCGACTTCGCCACCGCCGTCGGGTGCGTCCGCGAGGCTCTGTCCGCGCAGGGCTTCGGAATCCTCACCGAGATTGACGTAACCGCCACCCTCAAGGCCAAGCTGGACCAGGAAATGGTGGAGTGCGTCATCTTCGGCGCCTGCAGCCCGTCGCTCGCTCACCGCGCTCTCGACGCCGACCGCTCCATCGGCCTGCTGCTTCCCTGCAATGTCGTCGTCCGCGCCGAGGGCGGTCGTACCACCGTCCAGGCGCTCGACCCGAACACGATGGTCACCCTCACCGGGCTCGATGCCCTGTGTCCCATCGCTGTCGAGGCGACCCGCCGCCTCGACGCGGTACTCGCATCCCTCCTCGCCCGGACCGCATAGGTCCGACGCGGCTGCGCGCAGCCAGACGACTCCCCCGGCTCTACGGACGGTGGCGTCGGAGGGCAAGCACCCCCTCGGGCATCGGCAGCTCGCAGCGTGGCCACGCCTGCTCAGCGTGCGGAAGGACGCCGCCCAGGAACGTGCCCGGTGCGGGTACGCGGGCATGGCCTGCGGACGGGCCCGTACACCCCGGCACACCCGCCACGACGCTCCAGGGCGATCCCGCCCGTCTCCCGGGCGGACACCGGGATGCCGCATGCCCATCGAGGCCCTCACTTGACTGCACCGCAGCCTGAATGCCTCCGTTCGCACCGACACCCGCAGGAACCACCACCCAACTCGGCAGGCTCACGCCAGATGCGTCGACAGCCAGCAAGAGATACCCCACCGGGTACCTGAAATACCCCCGGGGGTACTCATGTTACGGTGGCATATATACCCCCGGGGGTAATCTACGTGGGAAGGGACATCTCCGTGTTCTTCATCGACACCATCGAGCTCGACGGTCTCGGCAACCGCCACTACCTGGCCGGCGGCAGGCAGACGGCCGTGGCGGTGGACCCGCCGCGCGACTTCGACCAGGTCCTTGCGGCGGCCGCCCGGCGCGGGGTGCGGATCTCTCACGTGGTGGAGACCCACATCCACAACGACTACGTCACCGGCGGGCTGGAGCTGGCACGCGTGACGGGTGCCGCCTACCTGGTGCCGGCCGACGCTCGTGTGTCGTTCGCCCGGGTGTCGGTGGCTGACGGCGACACGGTCACCGTCGACTCCGGGCTGGACCTGCGGGCCGTGGCCACCCCGGGTCACACCCCCCACCACACGTCGTACGTGCTGCGGGAGAACGGCGTGCCGGTGGCCGCGTTCACGGGTGGTTCGCTGCTGATCGGCACGGTGGGCCGGCCTGACCTGGTCGAGCCGCGGCTGACCGAGCGGCTGGCCCGTGCCCAGCACGCCTCCGCGCACCGTCTGGCGGATGAACTGCCCGACCAGACGGCCGTGCTGCCCACGCACGGCTTCGGGAGCTTCTGCTCCTCGGCGCAGGCCGAGGGGGACGCAACCACCATCGGCAAGGAGAAGAGCGTCAACGCGGCGCTCACCCAGGACGTGGACTTTTTCGTCGCGCAGCTGCTGGCCGAGCTCGACGACGTGCCCGCCTACTACGCGCACATGGGTCCGGCCAACGCCGCAGGCCCCGCTCCGGTGGACCTGACTCCCCCGGCCGTCGCGGACGCGGGCGAGATCGCCGCCCGCCTCGCGGCCGGTGAGTGGGTGGTCGACCTGCGCAGCCGTATGGCGTTCGCTGAGGGCCACGTCGCGGGTTCGTTCAACTTCGAGGCGGACGGCAAGATCGCCACTTACCTGGCCTGGATGATCCCGTGGGGCAAGCCGGTGACACTGCTGGCCGAGTCCCCCGAGCAGTTGGCCGTCGCCCAGCGTGAACTCGTCCGGGTCGGCATCGACAGGCCCGCCGCCGCCGCGACCGGAACGCCCGAGGAGTGGGTGGCCGAAGGCGGCTCCCTGGCCACCTTCCCTCGGTCCACGTTCGCCGGCCTGGCCGAGCACGGCACCGACGGGATCGTCGTCCTGGACGTACGCCGCGGCTCCGAGCGAGCCGCCGGCCACATCGAGGGCTCCGTGCACATCCCCATCCACCAGCTGCACAAGCGGCTGGGCGAGGTGCCGCCCGGCACCGTCTGGGTGCACTGCGCCGGCGGGATGCGGGCCGGTATAGCCGCCTCGCTGCTGGACGCCGTCGGCCGTGACGTGGTGGCCGTCGACGACGGATTCGACGCCGCCACCAGCGCCGGACTGACCGTCGTCACCGGCTGACAGCCCTGCCGTACCCCTCTATCCAGCTCCCCGAGAGGTTGTGTCATGTTCCTCTTCCGTAGCGGTGGGGACCGCGTCACCGTAGACGAGGCCCGCCGACGCACCCAGGGCACCGACGCCTCGGCCGTGCTGCTGGACGTGCGCGAGCAAGGTGAGTGGGACACCGGTCACGCTCCCGGCGCCCTCCACGCTCCGCTGTCCCGCCTGGCGGCTGGCGCTTCCCTGCCCGCCGGCGCCCAGGGACGCCCGGTGGTGGTGATCTGCCGCAGCGGGAACCGCTCTCAGCGCGCCGCCAAGCTGCTGGCCGCACGCGGCGCCGAGGCGGTCGACGTCAAGGGCGGCATGCAGATGTGGGCCGCCGCCGGTCACCCGGTCGTCGACAAACGCGGGAACGACGGCTCGATAGCATGACCGCTCTGATCCTCGCGCTCGTCGCCGGTGCCGTCATCGGCCTGGCCCTGGGCGGTCTCGGCGGGGGCGGAAGCGTCCTCGCGGTACCCGCCCTGATCTACATGCTCCACTTCACACCGGCCGAAGCGACGACGGCCAGCCTGGTCATCGTCACCCTCACCTCGGTCTCGGCACTCGTCGGGCACGCCCGGGACGGAAATGTGGCCTGGCGCACCGGGATGCTGTTCGCCGCGGCCGGCATCGTGCCCGCGATGCTCGCCGGGGCCGCCGCCGGCCACCTGCCCCAAAGCATGCTCACGCTCTCTTTCGCGCTCATCGCGGCACTCGCCGCGCTGCGCATGCTCCGCCCCGCCCGCAGCGAGCCGTCCGGCACGGTCAACCCTGGCAAGGCGGGCGCCGCCGGAGCCGGCCTCGGCGCGGTGACCGGGTTCCTGGGCGTGGGCGGGGGCTTCCTCGCCGTGCCAGCACTCGTAAGCGTGCTGAGCCTGCCCATGCGCCGGGCCGTCGGCACCAGCCTGCTGGTCATCACGATCAACTCCCTGGCCGCGCTCGCCGCCCGGGCCGGCACCGGCACGCACCTTGACTGGGCCGTCATCGCACCGTTCACCGCGGCAGCGATCCTGGGCGCCTGGGACGGCAAACGCCTGTCGAAGAAGATCGGGGGACATACCCTTCAGCGCCTCTTCGCCTACCTGCTGCTCGCGGTCGCGGCCTTCATGCTCGTGGACGTGATCGCATGACCGTGTCCACACGCTTCGGGGTCCACACTGCTCGGGCAGGGGGCGGCAGAGCGTCAGGCCAGCGAGAGGAAGAGCTTCTCCAGCCGGGCACGCATCTGTTCACGGTCCTCACCGGACCCGTCACCGCTGCCGGAGTCCGCGAGGCACCGCTGGAGACCGGTGGCGATCACGGCGAATCCGGCTCGGTCGAGCGCGCGAGAGGCTGCCGCGGGCTGGGTGACGACCTCCTCGCAGTCGCGGCCCTCTTCGATCATCCGGATCACCCCGGATATCTGACCCTGCACCCGGCGCAGCCGGTTCAGCGCCGACCGCAGTTCCGGACCCGCCAGATCAAGTTCCACGACCACTCCTCACAGACACCCCACGGGAAGCAAGCCCTCCCCTACCGGGGCACCCACGACTCACAAGGATGACATTCGCCATGACCACACCCACCCCCATCGACCCCAGCCAGGCCCGCAGCCGCCTGGAGGAACTCACCGTCATCGACGTCCGTACCCCCGGCGAGTACGCGGGCGGCCACATACCCGGCGCCCTGAACATCCCATTGGACCAGCTCGACCGGGCACTGCCGGACATCCGCACCGCCGCCCAGCGCGGCGAGGTTCTCGTCGTCTGCGCCTCCGGGGCCCGCTCCGAGAACGCGTGCCGCATACTCGCGGACGCAGGCGTCCACACCGCCACACTCGCCGGCGGCACCGGCGCCTGGGCGGCCCAGGGCCATGACCTGCACCGGCCCGAGGGAAGCACGAAGGCGACCTGGGGCATGGAACGCCAGGTCCGCCTCACCGCCGGCTCGGTCGTCCTGCTCGGCCTGGCACTGGGCGAGCTCGTCCACCCAGCCTTCCGGCTGATGTCCGCCGGCATCGCCGGCGGGCTGGTCTTCTCCGCCGTGACCAACACCTGCGGCATGGCCGCCATGCTCGCCAAGCTCCCCTACAACCGGCCCCGCAAGGCCGACCTCGATGCGACACTGGCACGCCTGCGCGCCAACTGAGCCCGGGACCAGAGCGCCTGCGTGGCGCCCTGGACCGGCTGCGTGCTGCCATGCGCGCTCCGGCTGCCCGTCACGTTGGCTCTCCACACCCCTCCCGCAACGGTCGACGCCAAGCGGCCGGCCTGCCGGCAGCCGTGGTGACCTCCACCGGACGCCGACCCCGTACGACGGGTGCACCCAGCGCAACCACATGTTCCTGCAACGGCGCCCACCGGACCGCGCCGTTGCAGGACTTGGCTGGCCCGTCGGCATTCGCGGGACCTCTCCGGTGCCTCTACCCGGCGGCGCGCCCATGGCGTGCCCTTAAGACCGGGCAATCACGGTGAACCCCGGTGCCTCACTGGCCTCTCCACAATCGAGCAAGTAGGCAAAGCCGCAGGTCAGCAACCTTCCATCGGGCGCCGTCGCTTCCCAGGCTGAGTGCTGCGCCGGTCGCCGATCCGCACAGCCGACGTTCAGACGCGAGACGCTCCAGGCCCGCAGCGCTGGCCCAGCGAGCGCGAAGCCCGCCTCGATGCCTTCTGCTGGCCGCACCGCTACAACACCCGACGCCGTCACTGCCGCCTCGGACATCGCAGCCCGATCGCTTACGAGACAGCGACCGAATCAACATCAATTACGCCGGCAGCAGCCGCATAACCCGTGTCCGGGACTCGGCGTCAAGGCCCACCTTCAGCGCCACCCTCATCGAGACCGGCACCGGGTTCTACCGTCTTGCTCGCCCCAAAGCCAGGGCGGAACAAAAGAGCCGACAGTAGTGATGCACCCGATCAGCCTCGCTGGTCGAGGCCATGGGACGATCTTCGCCGAGATGAGCAGGCAGAGAGGGCGGAGATGCAGTACATCGTGCACGAGGACCCTGTCGGTCGGGCCGAGAGCAACTACATCGCCCAAGCCGATCTGGGCCCCTTCGGCCTCGACGGGCAGATCGAGCAGCTTTGGCTCCAGCCCGAAGAGGACGGCACATACACGGTGACCTGCATCCCCTTCATGACCTACGGCCTCGCTCTCGGAGACCGGGTCCGTCTGTCACCGGCAGCTCGCGTGGTCGAAGTTGCCCAGACGAGCGGCCACCGCGTCCTGCGCACGCTGCTCAGGCCGAGCGCGGACGCCGGACGACTTGGCCGCAGCATCAACCTCATCAAGAACTCGATCAAGGAATCCGGGCTGCTCAGCGAATGGCACGGGGAACGCTTCGTCGCCATCGACGTCCCTCCCGGCATCGCCATGAGCACGCTGTTCGCCCTGCTGCAACGAGAAGTCGACGAGGCCGGCGCCTTCTGGGAATGGGCCGACACCACACCCTTCTCAACCACGCGGAGCTGACCGCGCCACGGCTGGTCCCCGCGCAAGCCAATTCCCGGGGCCATTTCTGGACGTCGCAAAGCCACAAAACCCTCACCAACAGGGGCCGCTCGAAGCCAACATGGCGGGGCCGCTGAACGACGTCACAGCCACAGAGTCGCTGTAGGCGCAGCAACGATCGAAGTCGTACCCCTAGTAGGGCACAGTGTCGCACCAGGTCTTCGCCCAAGCGGAGGCGCCGAGCTTGTTGGCCGCGCGTACGGTGATGCAGATCTCGTCGCCGGAGTACGGGCCGTTGATCGTGTAGCTGGTGTTGCTGGTGGAGTAGACGGTGTCGACGTTCTTCGCGGTGTAGTTGCTGCCCTTGTTGGTGTAGTGGATGTCGTAGTGGGTCGCGCGGGAGACCGCCGTCCAGCTCGCCTTGATCGGCATGTCACAAGCTCCGAAGCAGGAGTGCGTGTACTCGAGTTTGTAGCTCTCCAGGTCGGGCGGCGGTGAACCGGCGGACGCACCGGAGGAACCCGAGGACAAGTCACCGGAGCCGGACGAGCTCCCTGCGGTCGTGTCCGAGGAGTCGCCGGACGATCCGCTCCCGGAGGTGTCCCCTCCGCTCACCCCTGCGTTCCGGCTGCTTCCCTCCGCTTTGTCGCCGTTCCTGGCGTGCTCGCCGACATCGGAAGCCTCTTGTTTCTTGTCCTTCCCGTCGGACGTCCTGGACGGTGAACCGCTGGGCGTCACAGGCGGGTTACTGCCATCCGACGGGGGACTCACTCTGCTGCCCGGCGCTTGGGCGTGGGATCCGCCCCGATCCTTGCTCCAGGGCTGGAGCACGACCATCGTGGTCCCACCGACGGTGAGGACGACGACCACGGGCAGGGCGATGAAGGTGCGGCGGCGCCTCGGGCGGCGTTCACGCCCTTTCGGCTCGGTACCACTGCTGCCCGGAGCGACGACCACGGGCGGCCCGGATTGCGGGAGCAGGTCCGCGGTCGGCCGGTCCACGGACTCCTCGCGCAGTGGGCGTACCTCAGCGTCGAGCAGCTCGGCGGCCCGCTGTGCAATGCGTGCGAGGACGTCGGAGGGTAGCCACGCCTTGCCGGCAGTCGACGGTCGGGCCCGCTCCGCGTCGGCCAACAGCTCGTCAACGTCAGGCCGTTGCCCGGCGTCCTTGGTCAGACACCGCGTGATGAGTGCCCGCAAAGCGGGGTCCTCGACGCCCTCCAGATCCGGCTCGTCCTGCACGATCTGGTACATGACCGCGTGCTGGTTGCTGGCTCCGTGCCCGAAAGGAAGCCGCCCCGTCGCCGCGTACGTGAGCACACATCCAAGGGTGAACACATCGCTCCTAGGCCCGGCGCTCTCCCCCCGGACCTGCTCCGGCGACATGAAGCCGGGCGAGCCGATGACCATCCCCGTGCTGGTGAGAAGCGACTCGACGGAGGTCTCCAGGGCCCGCGCGATGCCGAAGTCGATGACCTTGACCCCGTCCACGGTCAGCATGACGTTCGACGGCTTCAGGTCGCGGTGCACGATCCCCGCGTCATGGATGTCCTCCAGTGCGCGCAGCAACCCATTGGCAAGAGGATGCAGGGACTCAGCGGGCAACGGGCCGTACCCGCGCACGACCTGCTCCAGCGAGAGACCCGGCACATACCCGGTGGCGACCCACGGTGGCTCCGCGTCGGGCCCGGCATCGAGCACGGGTGCCGTATACCGCTCAGCGACCCGGCTCGCGGCGTCGATCTCCCGCCGGAACCGCGCCCGGAACCGCGCGTCCGACACATGCTCCTCGTGCACCACCTTCACGGCGACGGTGCGCCCACTGTCGGACCGTGCGAGGAACACCCTCCCCATGCCGCCGGCGCCGAGCCGCCCGAGCAACAGGTACGACCCGATCCGCGCCGGGTCCACGGCGGTGAGCGGTTCGATGCCCCCGCCGAAGCGGTCGTCCCGCCGGGTTTCTCGCTCGCCGCGCCCGTCCCCATTCGTACCGTTCATGCCGGTATGACTCCCCCGCCTCTTGTAGCCCTGTCGATCGGTGTAACCCCGTTGAGAATAGAGGTCGTTGTTGACTGACACCGGCGAGGACACGGACGGCGGCAACATTGCTGCCTGCCTTCCGCAGGACGAGGATCTTCCGAGGCCCAGGGCGGTCCGGATCGCGCGAGTAACCTGAGGCGTCGATGCTGCGTGCTCGCATCGAAATGCGCGAACGGTGAGGACCCGGAACCGTGACGGCACCGGGTCCTCGCCACCGACTGCCGCCCCTCACCCGACCACCCCCGTGGACACTGCCGCGCCGCCGATCACGCCTGTCCGGCTGGCGTCGCCGTGCGCGGCAGCCAGCCCGACCGGATCGGAGCCAACACCCGCTCCCGGCCAGGTCGTCGGGTACGGGTACTGGCAGCTCTTCCGACCTGGGACCGAGTCCAGCGGCAGGGCTGGATCGAGCTTCAGCCCTGGGGTGAAGCAGCCATGGCAGGCGACCCGTTGGGACACCGACGGCAGCTCCATCGATCTCCCCGACTCCCACGCCGTGCCGACGCCCGATCGCCGCACCGCTTCCCCGCCGCTGCTGCCACGTCAGGGGCCTCCCCAACCCTGGTTAAAACACCCGGGTGTTGCGACGACCGGTCGAATCCGCCCAGTACACCAGTCAGCAATACGCAGCCCTGGCAACGGAATTCGAAGTCCGCCTGTCGGTCGGCCGGACCGGTCAGTTCTGGGACAACGCGCTCGCCAAGTCGTTCTTCGCCACCATCGAACGGGAGGTGCTCGACACGAGCACCTCGCCCAACCGGGCCGCCGCCCGCACCGCGATCTTCGACTTCGTCGAGGGGCTGGTACAACTTGCGCCGACTGCACAGCAGCCTCGGCTACGCAGTCCTGTCGAATACGAGACCGCTCTCGCAGCCTGACCACCACACCGATGGTGTCCGTCAAAGCGGAAGAAGCTCACAGACCGCCGCTTCGGCGATCGCGGCACGGCCGAGTTCCAGTTGGCGAGAAACTGCGCGTTCCACTCGCACAGACGTGCTGCGAGGCTCCGGACCCGTCCACTCCCTCGGTACCGGCATGCTGATCGCAAGAGTGCCCCTTTGGATTTCGTCAAAGGACGGCCGTGGTGGTGGCTGGTAAAAGGTGCCGTCTCGGAACATGTGAAGAGGACCTCGATGCAACGGCAGCGAGGCCGCCATAGCCGCCCCGCACGCCGCCACCAACCGCCTGCGGACCGCCACTCTCAGCGCGGCGTAGAGGTCGTGGACGACTCCAGGCGAAGTCTCGGTGAGTCCGGCCGCCGCCTGCCTGCGGCCAACGCGGTTGCGACCGACTCCTCTTCGGTCACCCTGGCCCCCGCTTATTTGGTTGTGCGGGTTGTGCAATGTCGTGTCCAACCCCATGGCCGGGGTGCTGCAATGCTGAAGATTCTCCGATGACGCAGGAAGGCGGAGGCTGCAAGGTGGACGAGGCATCTCCTCAGCTGCTTCAGTTCGAGGTGCTCGGGCCGTTGCGGGCATGGCGGGGCGGGACACCTCTGGAGGTGGGGCCGATCAAGCGGCAGGCCGTACTGGCCGCGCTGCTGCTGCGCCAAGGAGCGGTGGTGAGTCATGAGCGACTACTCGACGCGGTGTGGGGGTCGGAGCCGCCCCTGGGCGGCCGCAAGGTGTTACCCACCCACATCAACTCGCTGCGCCGGGCGCTAGATCGGGAAAGCACCCAGCCCGCGGAGTCGGTAATCCGTAGTGGCAAGGGCTGGTACCGCTTCCCTGTCGAAAAGGTCCGGCTCGACACGGCAGTTCTGGGCGAGTGGAGCGACACAGCGATGCGCACCGTCGCGTCGGGCGACCTGGTCACCGCGGCGGACCAACTTTCCGATGCCATGGGGCTGTTTCGGGGCGAGCCCCTGGCAGGCCTTCCAGGTCCGTTCGCGCAGGACGAGCGGCAGCGGCTGGAGGAGCGCCGACGAGCGCTCCGGGTGGAGCGACTCAAGTGCCTGGTCCTGCTGGGCCGGTTCGGCGAGGCCCTCGACGAACTCGGTGTGTTCGCGTCCGACCGCTACGACGAAGCGCTGACCGCCTTGCGCCTGCGGGCCCTGTACGGCTGCGGCCGTCAGGCGGAAGCGCTCAGAGCCTACGAGGACATACGCGTACGACTGCGTGACGAACTCGGAGCCGATCCCGGTGAGGAACTGCGCCGGGTGCACGAAGCGGTGCTGCACCAGGACAACGCCTTCCTCCTTCGTCCGCCGGCTCCTTCCCCGCACCGGCTGACCAACCCGCGCGCGAGCGCCGTGCCCGCCGAACTCCCCCACGACGTCCCGGGCTTCGCCGGCCGCGTCGGCGAACTCGCCCGGCTGCACGCCCTACTTCCGTCCGCTCAGGAGCAAAGGGCTGCGAACACCGTGGTCATCTCCGCCATCGGTGGGGCCGCCGGCATCGGCAAGACCGCGCTGGCCGTGCACTGGGCACACCAGGTGAAGGACCGTTTCCCGGACGGTCAGCTGTACGTGAACCTGCACGGGTTCGACCACGACCGACCGCCGCTCAAGGCCGGTGAGGCCCTTGAGCTCCTACTGCGCAGTCTGGGGCTCGCGGCGTCGGAGATCCCGGCGAACGACGAGGCTCAGGCACGGGTGTACCGGACCCTGCTGGCTGACCGGCGCATGCTGGTCCTGCTGGACAACGCGGCCTCCGCCGAGCAGGTACGTCCGCTGCTGCCGTCCAGCCCGAGCTGCCGTGTCGTCGTCACCAGCCGCAACCGGCTCGGCGACCTCGTCGCCCACGACGGGGCACACGCCCTACCGCTGGACCTCCTCCAGCCGGACGAGGCAAGCGCGCTGCTGAGCCGGACCCTCGGCGCGGACCGGGTCGCCGCCGATGAGCGCGCGGTCGACGAGCTGATCCGGCTGTGCGGCAGCCTTCCGCTGGCTCTGCGGGTGGCCGCGGCCAGGCTGGCGAGCGATCCAGGGCTGAGGACTGCCGAGATGGTCACCGAGATGGCCGAGGGCAAGCGGCTGGAAGCGCTGGAGCCGGAAGGCGGGGACAACTCCCCCTTGCGTGCGGCCTTTTCGGTGTCGTACCGGAGTCTGGCGCCTGGCGCGCGCCGACTGTTCCGCCTCCTGGGACTGTTCCCGGGGACGGAGTTCACCGCCGAGGTCGCGGCGGCCCTCCTGGACGCACGGCTGCCGCAGGCCCGGCGTCTGATCGGCGCGCTTGCCGCGGCGCACCTGATCGAACCCGCGGCGGCCGGCCAGTACCGGTTCCACGATCTCCTTCGCGAGTACGCGCAGGAGCGGGCGCTGGAGGAGGAGACGGCTGCGGATCGCGACGGCGCGTTGGAGCGGCTCCTGATCTGGTATCTGCACGCCGCCCGCGCCGCCTCGGGAACCTGGCTCTTCCCGGAGCTGCCCTGCGAGCTCCGGGCCAATGACCAGCAGGGCTTGCCGTCCGCGGTCGAGGCCACGGTGTGGTTGGAGACGGAGCGGGCCAACCTGCTTGCTGTGATCAAACACGCCGCCGGGCACGGTCCGCGCCCCATCTCCTGGCACCTGGCCTCCGTACTGTTCGGCAACTTCTGGCTCCATCTGCCGCGGGCGACGTGGCGGTCCATCTCGCAGATCGTGCTGCACGCGGCGGAGGCCGAGGGTGATCCGTACGGTGCGGCGGTCATGCACCAGGCCCTCGGAGTGATCGGGTGGGACTGGGGGCATGCGCGGGAGGCGATGGAGCACAACGCGCGCGCGACGGACATCAGCCGGGAACTGGCCTGGCCGGAAGGCGAGGCAGCGGCCCTGGGCGGCCAGGGCTTCGTGGCCTGGAGCATGGCGCGGCTGGGCCGCGCGCACGGGCACTTCACCACCGCCCTGCGCATCACCCGTGACATCGGGAACCGTCACGTCGAGGCGTTCGGGCTGGTCGGTCTGGGTATGGTCTACCGCGATCTGGGCCGCTTGCGCGAGTCTGCCGACCACCTCGAACTGGCCATCAGCCGCAGCGGGGAGCTCAGCTGGTGGGACGACGGCCTGGCGCTGCAGATTCTGGGCTGGGTGTACTGGGAACTCGGCCGTTTCACCGACGGCCTGAACGTCCTCGGCCCTTGGGTGAACCCACACGTAGGGAGTGGCTACCGCAACGGCCGCGCCATGATGCTCGGCGCCGCCGCGAGGATCAATATCGCGCGCGGCCGCCACGACGAGGGGCTGGAACAGGCCGAGCGTGCCTTCGCGATGGTCAAGGACGAGGGGCGGCTCTGGATTCAGGCGAGCCTCATCAGCACGGTCGCCGCCGCCCACCGGGAGCTGGCGCATTTCGAGCGGTCTCTGAAGGCCGACGCACAGGCTCTCTCCCTTTCCCACCAGGCGAGATACCGACGCGCCGAGGCGGACAGTCTCCTCAGCGTCTCACTCACTCTCCAGCATTTGGGCCGGTACGACGAGGGTCGCACCTATGCCGAACAGGCACTGAGCCTGGCACGCGACCACTCCTTCCGCATGGTTGAGGGGCAGGCCCTGACAGCCCTTTCCGAGACGGCGGAGTCCGAGAAGGCACGCACCGCGGCCGTCGAGTTCGCCCAGGAGGCCCTGGCCGTACACCGCGAGACCGGCCACCGACTTGGCGAGGCCCGCACCCTCATGGCGCTCGCCCGCGCCCGCCAGAGGACCGACAGCACTGCCGCTGAACTGATTCGGCAGCAGGCAAGGGGCATTCTCTCCGACATCGGCGTGCCCTCGATGGAGTACGAAGCCCTCGACCGGTGACGTGTCGGGTGCCGGCCCGTCAGTCTCGTGCCCGGCGTAGCCAGGTCGTCGTGTGCTCGGGCCCATAGCGGTCGGCGCGAAAGGCCGCGTTCGGGCGAAGCCGCCCAGGCGGCCGCAGCCCTGTCGCTGTGCATCGTGCCTGTCACTGACCTCGTCATCCGGTGGCAAGCAGCCGCCTCGTGCCTGGGCGGTCTCCCGGTTGGAACTGCCGGCGGCGGCCATGCGCGCGACCCGGAGCTCACTGGCGGTGAGCTGCTCCTGCTGCTGGACGCGTGCCGCCCGGGCGGCGCGTACCGTCTCACTGCCGTGGTGCCCTGCTTCGGCTACGCCCGGCAGGACCGCCGTACCCGGCCAGGGCAGCCGGTGGGCGTCCGGGTGGTGGTCGACGCGCCGGCAGCCGTTGCGGACCGGCTGGTCGTGGTCGATCCGCACACGGCTGCGCTGGAGGCGATGTGCGGCATCCCGGAGGGGATGCTGACGGCGGTGCCGGTCATCGCCGGTGCCCTGGCCGAGGAGGACCTCTGATTCCGCGGTCGTGGTGTCGCCCGACCTCGGAGCCGTCAAGCTGGCCGCGCACTACGCCGTACTACTGCTGCGCCCCGTCGCCGTGGTGCGCAAGACCCGTGTATCGGTCACCAGCGTGCCGGCCGAGGAACTCGTCGGCGATGTGGCCGGTCGGCCCGCAGTGATCGTGGACGACGCGATCAGCACCGGCGGGACGGCCGAAGCGGCTGTACGGGGCCTGCTCGACCATAGGGCCGCTCCCGCGATCACCGTGGCCGCGACCCACGGCCTCTTGGTGGCTCCGCCCAGGAGCGCTTGCGTCGGCTGCCGATCCGCCGCCTGCTCGTCACTGATGAGGCTCGTGCGCCGGGGGGAAACAAGCTGAGCAGGTCTGGGGAAAACCTGCTCTCGGTACTCGCCGACCAAACCACCCGCCCGCAGGCCAGCGTGTGGCTCAGCGGCGAGAGCGCTTTGTGACCCCTTGAGGATCCATGTCGCCGACTCTCGAGAGCACTCTGGCCCTTGTGTCGGGGACGCAGTGGTGTCTGTCGTTGAACGCGGGCGAGATGCTGGCCTGACCGGTCACGCCCGATCTACCGCGGCTGGCCTGTCGCGCTGCAGCCACGCGATGGCTTGGGCGCGACGATCGCGTGGGACGTCCGCCCCGGTTGCCTCCCAGTCGGTCAGGCGGCGTACGGGCTCCGTGTCTCCCGGGTTGGGCACGGCCAGGGAGCCGATGCCGTCCTGCCAGGTTGTTCCGACCACGGCGACAGTGCTGTCGAGCGAGAGCATCGCAAATTCCGGACGTCCGGATCGCGAGCCGAGCAGACACTCGTCATATCCGAGTACGGATCTTCCCCGGCGGATCGCGCACGCCGCGCCCATGACGTCCCAGGCGTCGAGCAGACGAACCCGGCGCCATATACGAGGCTGGTACAGGTCTACCCGCGAGTTGTAGCGATGGGCAGGGAGGGCGAGCAGGAACTCGCGGCTGGCGTCGAACAGGCCGAAGGAGGTCGCCAACGCGTACCAGCCTCGATTGGCGTGCTCGATGAGCTGCGGGTCGTCGAAGCCGACGAAAGCATCCCGCCGGCCCGTCTCCTCGTGGGTGCAACTGGCCATCGCGCTCATTACGGACACTGGCAAGGCAGTGCCTGGCACGCCGCCTTCGAGCACCTCCAGGCCCGCCCGCTTCAGCGGGGC
>NZ_AUKV01000061.1:0-23608 GCF_000424945.1 Streptomyces sp. 142MFCol3.1 | reverse complement strand
CGGCCGATCTCCTGGCCCACCTGCTTGTTCTGCACGGCGGAGACGTAGCCGCGACCGCGCTCGACGGTCAGCTCCATCTCCAGCTTGCCCTTGCCGTTGAGCGTGGCGAGGACCAGGTCGGGGTTGTGCACCTCGACACCGGCCGGGGGCGCGATGTCGGCGGCGGTGACGAGACCCGGGCCCTGCTTGCGCAGGTACATCACGACGGGCTCGTCGTGCTCCGAGGAGACGACCAGCTGCTTGATGTTGAGGATCAGGTCGGTGACGTCCTCCTTGACACCCGGCACGGTGGTGAACTCGTGCAGAACGCCGTCGATGCGGATGGACGTGACCGCCGCACCCGGGATCGAGGAGAGGAGCGTACGACGCAGGGAGTTGCCGAGGGTGTAGCCGAAGCCCGGCTCCAGCGGCTCGATCACGAACCGGGAGCGGAATTCGTCGACGACCTCTTCGGTCAACGAGGGACGCTGAGCGATCAGCATGTGTGGATCAGATCCTTCTTTCGTGGACGCCCGCTATTTGACGCCCGACGGAACCGCACGTCTCACAGTGCGGGTATTGCAAGGGTACGGGCGGCACCGCTCCGAAGAGCCGTACCGCCCGAAACCTCAAGACAACCGAGCCTCAGACGCGGCGGCGCTTGGGCGGACGGCAGCCGTTGTGCGGGGTGGGGGTGACGTCCTGGATGGAGCCGACCTCCAGGCCCGTGGCCTGGAGGGAGCGGATCGCGGTCTCGCGACCGGAACCCGGGCCCTTCACGAAGACGTCGACCTTGCGCATGCCGTGCTCCTGCGCGCGGCGGGCGGCCGACTCGGCGGCCATCTGCGCGGCGAAGGGGGTGGACTTGCGCGAGCCCTTGAAGCCGACGTGGCCGGCGGAGGCCCAGGAGATCACGTTGCCCGAGGGGTCCGTGATCGAGACGATCGTGTTGTTGAACGTGCTCTTGATGTGCGCGTGGCCGTGAGCGACGTTCTTCTTTTCCTTGCGGCGCACCTTCTTGGCAGCGCCCTGACGACCCTTGGGGGGCATCTATTACTCCTACGGGAGGTGGTCGGTCCTACAGCGAAGACCGCTGATGAGCGTCCGCTGAGGACTACTTCTTGCCCGGCTTCTTCTTACCGGCGATGGCGCGACGCGGGCCCTTGCGGGTACGAGCGTTCGTGCTGGTGCGCTGACCGTGGACGGGCAGGCCACGGCGGTGGCGCAGACCCTGGTAGCAGCCGATCTCGACCTTGCGGCGGATGTCGGCCTGAATCTCACGACGGAGGTCACCCTCGGTCTTCAGATTGGCGTCCACGTACTCGCGGATCTTGACCAGTTCCTCTTCGGAGAGGTCACGAACGCGGGTGTTCGGGTTCACGCCGGTCTCGGCCAGCGTCTGCTGGGAAAGGGTCCGGCCGATGCCGAACACGTAGGTGAGGGCGACCTCCACACGCTTGTCGCGCGGGATGTCAACACCGGAAACGCGTGCCATTCAATGGCTCCAGTTGTCGTTCGGAGGTCTTCCGCAGAACCGGTTCCCAGCCGCCGTACCAGGTACGAACTGGGTCCCCGGCCTCCGCCCGGGGGTGTCGGAACCGAAGCGGACTGATCTGCGATCTGAACGTTCGGGTCCGGGTTCTGCGTATGAACATGTACTGCTATGCGTCGCGCGAGATCTGCGGGTGCAGAAGGTGCGGTCGTGCGTCAGCCCTGGCGCTGCTTGTGGCGCGGGTTGTCGCAGATGACCATGACCCGACCGTGACGGCGGATCACCCTGCACTTGTCGCAGATCTTCTTGACGCTCGGCTTGACCTTCATTGGGTGAGGTTCTCCGGGTCAGTGCCACCCCCCGCGCCCCGGAACGGGAACACGGAGTAAAGGCAAGATCTACTTGTACCGGTAGACGATCCGGCCACGCGTCAGGTCGTACGGAGACAGCTCCACCACGACCCGGTCGTCAGGGAGAATGCGGATGTAGTGCATACGCATCTTGCCGCTGATGTGTGCCAGGACCTGGTGGCCGTTCTGGAGCTCGACCTTGAACATGGCGTTCGGAAGAGACTCGACGACAGTGCCCTCGATCTCGATGGCACCTTGCTTCTTGGCCACGCTTCGCCCTTCGAATCGACTACCTTGATCGGCTCCCCTCAGGTGCATGCAGGCATGCGGGTGCACGGGAGCCGACGAGTCAGTCTACGACAGTGGTCTCGGAAAGACGAATCGAGAAAGAATGCCCAGGTGGGGAGATCTTTAAGCCAACGGGTGAAAGCGACGGCGCCACCGGCAGGGCCGCGCGCCGTCGGAACGGGTTCCGCGCCGATCAGGCGAGCGGGTCCGGGGCGGCGGTGACGCCGTACTCGGCCAGCTTGGCCTTGCCGCCGTCCGGGGCGGTGAGGACCAGCGGGCCCTGCTCCGTCAGCGCGACGGAGTGCTCCCAGTGCGAGGACCAGGTGCCGTCCGTCGTGATGACGGTCCATTCGTCCTCGAGGACCTCGGTCCTCGGTGTGCCGAGCGACACCATCGGCTCGATGGCGAGGCAGAGACCGGGGATCAGCTTGGGGCCCTTGCCGCGCCTGCGCTCGACGTAGTTCAGCAGATGCGGGTCCATGTGCATCTCGGTGCCGATGCCATGGCCGCCGTAGTCCTCGATGATCCCGTAGCGCCCGCCGCCGGGCTTGGGCTGACGGCGGATGTACGTCTCGATGGCGCGGGAGACGTCCACGAGGCGGTTGCCCTGCTTCATCGCCGCGATGCCCGCCCACATCGACTCCTCGGTCACCCGGGAGAGCTCCACCAGCTCCGGAGCATGACCGCCGCCGACGAACGCCGTGAACGCGGCGTCGCCGTGCCAGCCGTCCACGATCGCGCCGGCGTCGATGGAGATGATGTCGCCGTCCTTCAGGACGGTCTTCTCGTCCGGGATGCCGTGGACGACGACCTCGTTGGCCGAGGTGCAGATCGTCGCCGGGAAGCCGCCGTACCCGAGGAAGTTCGACTTCGCCCCGTGCTCGGCGAGCACCTTGCGGGCCACCTCGTCGAGGTCCTTGGTGGTGGCGCCGGGCACGGCCGCCTCACGGGTGGCCGCATGGATGGCGGCGACGACCAGCCCCGCCTCGCGCATCTTGGCGATCTGCTCGGGGGTCTTGATCTGCACCATGGCGGCTGCGGCCTTTCTGACCGGAGAGTACGGACGCTTCAGCTTCAACGATACGGGGGGTAGCGGCGCGGTCTGCGCCGGAGGGCCGGGACGGTCCGCCGACGCGGGAATTCCGCGCCGACGCGGGACTCAGGCTCCTGCCGGGTCGGGGCGCTCCGACGATGCGGAAACTCCCGTCGACGCGGGGCCGCTCCCACGCCTCGGCCGCGACACCCTCTCAGGATGCCGCGGCCGAAGTGACGTGCCGGCTGTGCGTTCCCGCGTCCCGCGGGACTACGCGGCCTCGCGGGCCAGGGCCTCCATCGCGCGCCCCGTGACCTCTTCCACCTTGCCGAGCGCGGAGATCGTGACGACCAGGCCCTGGGCCTTGTAGTAATCGATGATCGGCTCGGTCTGCGTGTGGTAGACCTCGAGGCGCTTGCGGACGGTCTCCTCGGAGTCGTCGTCCCGCTGGTACAGCTCGCCGCCGCAGACGTCGCAGACGCCTTCCTTCTTCGGCTGCTTGTACGTGACGTGGAAGACGTGCGCCGAGTCGTTGCGGCAGATGCGGCGGCCGGCGATGCGCTTGACCACCTCGTCCTCGGGGACCTCCAGGTCCAGAACCGCGTCCAGCTTCATGCCCTCGGACTGCAGCATCTCGTCCAGCGCCTCGGCCTGCGAGACGTTGCGCGGGAAGCCGTCCAGGAGGAAGCCGTTCTCCGCGTCGGGCTGCTCCATGCGGTCCTTGGCCATCGCGATGGTGACCTCGTCGGGTACCAGCTCGCCCTTGTCCATGTAGGACTTCGCCAGTTTGCCCAGTTCCGTCTGCCTGCTGATGTTGGCGCGGAACAGGTCGCCCGTGGAGATGTGCGGGATCGACAGGTTCTTGGCGAGGAACGCGGCCTGCGTTCCCTTGCCGGCACCGGGCGGCCCGACGAGGACGATTCGCATCAGCGGAGGAACCCTTCGTAATTGCGCTGCTGAAGCTGGCTCTCGATCTGCTTCACCGTCTCGAGGCCGACACCCACGATGATCAGGATGCTGGTGCCACCGAACGGGAAGTTCTGGCTTGCCCCGAAGCCAACCAACGCCATCGTTGGTACGAGAGCGATCAGACCCAGATACAGCGAACCCGGCCAGGTGATCCGGTTGAGCACGTAGCTGAGGTACTCAGCGGTCGGTCGGCCGGCCCGGATACCCGGGATGAAGCCACCATACTTCTTCATGTTGTCCGCGACTTCCTCGGGGTTGAACGAGATCGCCACGTAGAAGAACGCGAAGAAAACGATCAGAAGGAAGTACATAGTGATGTAAATCGGGTGGTCGCCCTTGGTCAGATTCTGGGTGACCCAGGTCTTCCAGCCGGAATTGCCCTTGGAGAACTGAGCGACCAGTGCCGGGATGTAGAGCAGCGACGAGGCGAAGATGACAGGAATCACACCCGCCTGATTCACCTTCAACGGGATGTAGGTGGACGTACCACCGTAGGACCGGCGGCCGATCATGCGCTTCGCGTACTGGACCGGAATACGGCGCTGAGCCTGCTCGACGAAGACGACCAGGCCGACCATGACGAGACCGACCAGGATCACGGTGCTGAACTCGATCCAGCCGTCGGCCAGCGAGCCCTGCTCCTTGATGGCCCACAGCGCGGACGGGAACGTCGCGGCGATCGAGATGAACATCAGGATCGACATGCCGTTGCCGATACCGCGGTCGGTGATGAGCTCACCGAGCCACATGACGACGGCCGTACCGGCGGTCATCGTGACGACCATGGTGATGGTCGTGAAGATCGACTGGTCCGGCACGATCTGGTTGGCGACCTGGCAGCCGCTGAACAGGGCGCCGCTGCGCGCGGTCGCGACCAGGCCGGTGCCCTGGAGGATGGCGAGGGCCACCGTCAGGTAACGGGTGTACTGCGTGATCTTCGCGGTGCCCGCCTGGCCCTCCTTCTTGAGGGCTTCGAGGCGCGGGATCACCACCGTCAGCAGCTGCAGAATGATGCTCGCCGTGATGTACGGCATGATGCCGAGCGCGAAGATCGTGATCTGCAGCAGCGCGCCACCACTGAACATGTTGACCAGGCCGAACAGACCAGTGTTGGACTTCGCCTGATCCATGCAGAACTGGACGTTCTTGTAGTCGACACCCGGGATCGGGATGTGGGTACCGACCCGGTAGACCACGATGATGCCGAGCGTGAAGAGCAGCTTCTTGCGCAGGTCGGGCGTCCTGAACGCCCGGGCGAACGCGGTGAGCACGGTGCCTCCTGCGACCCCCGCGTAACTGCGCGGTAGGCGACGGTGTCGAGTATCGGTGACTAGTAGACATAGGGCCTGCGCACGGCGTACACCGCCCGTGACACAGCAACCTGCCATACCCTACCGGGGACAGGCACCTACCGGGGAATCACCGATCGAGTTTACCGTCACCCCAGGTCGGCCCCGCGCGGGTTCCATCGGTTGCCCGACCGGCGATCCGCTCTCCCGGTGATCGATGCGCATGCCATCTGGCTCACGGCCCGGAGGGCGAGCCCACCGCTCCGCCGGCCTCACCTCGTCGCCAGGCAGTCAACCATCGGTGTTCTTGAGCGCCTCGTCGGCATTGCTTTGCCAGACCTCGATGTTCTGGCACAGACGAGAAAGCTCCGTCTTCTTTTTCTGGATGACTAGCTCTTCGTAAGCAGACTGTACTTTCGACGCCACGCCGAGATAGTTCACCTTCTCCTTGCAGCGCATGTCGGTCACAGCCACCCGCTTCTCGTCGGCGCCCGCATCGTCGCCCCGCCAGCGCCTGTCGTCCATGGCCTTTTCGGGCGTCTCGTATTCGTACCCCTTCTTGGACATGCACGAAGACCAAAGCTTGATCATCTCGACGTACTCAGGGTTCCTCCTCGCCGCGAACACTGCGTCGAGTCGCACAACTCCGATCTCGGCGCCCCCCAATGAGGTGGGACTGCTCTTCTGGAGTTGCCTGAGCTCCACCCCTCCCCCATCGATTCTCTGGGGAATTTTAGAGTTCTTCGTAAGTCTGTCGGCCACAAGACCGACACACCCCCGCTTGGGCACGGCTGTACCTTTATACACGCCGACGGTTCCGTCCAGGAGACTTCGCTGAATCTTCGGCACCGCGTCATCCCAATTGGAATCCTTGGATTTTTTGAACTCCTCAGGGAGGTTGTAACCGACGCGCTTCGCCTGCCTGATGGAAAATACAAGAAATTCGGAGTGCTTGCGTTCCCTCGGCAGCTCGACGGGAACAGGCATCGGGTGCTCGTCATATGCCAGGTGATTCATACAGCGGTTCACCAACGTCGCCTCCGCCCGGTGGAGCTTCAGCGTGATTTCCGCCGAAGGCAGGTACGCATCCAGAGGCGTCGAGACGGAGTCCGCGTCCAAAGGGCGCTTGGGGCGCGGGGCCGTCGCGCCTGGAGCCGGGGAGTCGGCCGAGCAACCCGCGACGGCCGTGGCAGCTAGCAGGGCAAGGATCACGTGACGCTTAGGCATCTTCCACTTCCGCATACGCCCGAGCGGCCGACCCTGCACAGGTCGGCCGCTCGGGAACGTTACTTACGGGCAACCGAACTTCGCGTACGAAGAAAACTCGTTGTCGAAGTTTGCGTAGGCTCCGGAGAGATTGCCGCCCCACCCCTTCGGAATATCCATATGTGGCCCGTTCATGTCCTTGTCCCAGAAAAGGCTGTACCCCCTGCAGGACGTACCGGTGCCAGCCGTGTACGACGAAATGGCGTCGTTGATGTTTCCGCCGGCGTTGAACCAGTTGTTGTTGCCGTTGGTGAAGTTCTTGTCCGGCGAGCCGAGATCGAAGTAGCCCTCACTCTTGTGCCGATCGTAGTTACGGTACACACACAGTTCAGTGCTGGCACACGTCCCGTTTCCGGAACCTGCTGCACTGGCGGATGTTGCACCACTCAGAGCAGCAATGGAACCCGCAGCCAGAGCAGCGGCGGCCAGACTGAACATGCGAGACTTTCGCACGAAATTCCCTTCCATTCCGATAGAGGCATAGCGATGCCTGGATCAGTGGAACAGGAAGAAGGCAAATCGGCTGCCCGGACCGCTTGGTCATTGCGGACGGACACACCCTCCCCCCAAAAAACATTGCCGTCGACTCATGGCTGGTCCGACCAGGTCGACAGCAAGCGTGAAGTTAATGTCGCGCGGATCATGCTGTCAAGCGAGATTCTGGCAAACGCTCGTCGCTCCCCCGAACCGAAACGGACCCGACATGGTGCGCCTCGCCGCGGGACGACCACCCGACCTGCAGACTCTAATTGATCAGCACATGACAACTATCGCAAGGTTCGGCCGCGTGGTCGCTATTCGGCCACCCGGCATCGGCTCGAACTGAGCGGCGAAGTCCAGTGAACGACCGACCGGGGATGCCCCATTTGTGGGGCATCCCCGGTCGGGATCGCTCAAGTCATCGAGACGCCTGATGAATTCAGACCAGCTCGGTGACGGTACCGCCCGCGGCGGTGATCTTCTCCTTGGCGGAGCCGGAGACGGCGTCGACCGTCACCTGCAGCGCCACGGAGATCTCGCCCTGGCCGAGGACCTTGACGAGGCTGTTCTTGCGAACGGCACCCTTGGCGACGAGACCCTCGACGGTGACCTCGCCACCCTCCGGGTACAGCGCGGCCAGCTTGTCGAGGTTCACGACCTGGAACTCGGTCCTGAACGGGTTCTTGAAGCCCTTCAGCTTCGGGAGACGCATGTGGAGGGGCATCTGGCCACCCTCGAAGCGCTCCGGAACCTGGTAGCGGGCCTTCGTGCCCTTGGTACCACGACCGGCCGTCTTACCCTTCGACGCCTCACCACGACCGACACGGGTCTTGGCGGTCTTGGCGCCGGGGGCGGGACGGAGGTTGTGGATCTTGAGCGGGTTGTTCTCCGCCATGATCAGTCGACCTCCTCGACCGTCACGAGGTGGCGGACGGTGTGCACCATGCCGCGGAACTCGGGGCGGTCCTCCTTGACGACCTGCGTGTTGATGCCCTTGAGACCAAGGGAACGCAGGGTGTCACGGTGGTTCTGCTTGCTGCCGATGTACGACTTCACCTGCGTGATCTTGAGCTGCGCCATTACGCACCAGCCCCGGCACGCGCACGGAGAAGAGCCGCGGGGGCGACGTCCTCGAGGGGCAGACCACGGCGAGCCGCGATCTCCTCGGGACGCTGCAGGCCCTTGAGGGCCGCCACGGTCGCGTGCACGATGTTGATCGCGTTGGACGAGCCGAGCGACTTCGACAGGATGTCGTGAACGCCGGCGCACTCGAGCACTGCACGCACCGGGCCACCGGCGATAACGCCGGTACCGGGGGAAGCAGGCTTGAGCAGGACGACGCCCGCGGCCTTCTCGCCCGTGATCGGGTGCGGGATGGTGCCCTGGATACGGGGGACCTTGAAGAAGTGCTTCTTGGCCTCCTCCACACCCTTGGCGATGGCGGCCGGCACCTCCTTGGCCTTGCCGTAACCGACACCCACGGTGCCGTCACCGTCGCCCACCACGACCAGCGCGGTGAAGCTGAAGCGACGACCACCCTTCACAACCTTGGCGACGCGGTTGATCGCGACAACGCGCTCAACGTACGCGGTCTTCTCGGCGGCAGCAGCGCCGCCGTCACGGCCCTTCCGGTCCCGCCGCTCGCCGCCACCGGCACCGCTTCCACGGCGCTGGGGTCCAGCCATTGGATTACCTCTCTCTGTTTCCGCTAGCTACGGAAGCGGCTCAGAACTTGAGTCCGGCTTCGCGGGCGGCGTCCGCCAGGGCGGCGATGCGCCCGGCGTACTGGTTTCCACCACGGTCGAATACGACAGCCTCGACACCGGCGGCCTTGGCGCGCTCGGCGACCAGGGCGCCGACCTGCTTGGCCTGCGCGGACTTGTCGCCCTCGCCACCACGGATGGTGGTGTCCAGGGTCGACGCCGACGCCAGGGTGTGACCCTTGATGTCGTCGATGACCTGGGCCACGATGTGGCGGTTCGAACGCGTCACGACCAGGCGCGGGCGCTCGGCCGTACCCGAGATGTGCTTCCGGATCCGGATGTGACGACGCTTGATGGCAGCACGCTTGTAAGCGTCGCCCTTAGCAATCTTGACACCGTATGCCATGGCTTACTTACCCGCCTTTCCGACCTTGCGGCGGATGACTTCGCCCTCGTACTTGACGCCCTTGGCCTTGTACGGGTCAGGCTTGCGCAGCTTGCGGATGTTGGCCGCAACCTCGCCGACCTTCTGCTTGTCGATGCCCTCGACCGAGAAACGGGTGGGGGCCTCCACCTTGAAGGTGATGCCCTCGGGGGCCTCGACGGTGATCGGGTGGCTGTAGCCCAGCGAGAACTCCAGGTTGGAGCCCTTGGCGACAACGCGGTAACCGACACCGCTGATCTCGAGCTTCTTCACGTAACCCTGGGTCACGCCGGTGATCATGTTCGCCACCAGCGTGCGGGACAGGCCGTGGAGGGCCTTGTTCTGACGCTCGTCGTTCGGGCGGGTGACGTTCAGAACGCCGTCCTCACCCTTAGCGATCTCGATCGGCGACGCGACGGTGTGGGTGAGCGAGCCCTTGGGGCCCTTCACCGAGACCGTGCGGCCGTCGATGGTGACGTCCACGCCGGCGGGAACCGTGATGGGGAGCTTGCCAATACGCGACATAGCTGTTTCCTCCGTTCCCTTCCGCTACCAGACGTAGGCGAGGACTTCCCCACCCACGCCCTTCTTGCCGGCCTGCTTGTCGGTGAGGAGCCCGTGGGACGTGGAGATGATCGCCACGCCGAGGCCGCCGAGCACCTTCGGCAGGTTGGTGGACTTCGCGTAAACCCGGAGACCGGGCTTGGAGATCCGCTTGATGCCCGCGATGGAGCGCTCACGGTTGGGGCCGAACTTCAGCTCCAGGACGAGGTTCTTGCCGACCTCGGCGTCCTCGACCTTCCAGCCCGTGATGAAGCCCTCCTGCTGGAGGATCTCCGCGATGTGCGACTTGATCTTGCTGTGCGGCATCGACACCGAGTCGTGGTATGCCGAGTTCGCGTTACGCAGACGCGTAAGCATGTCTGCGATCGGATCAGTCATGGTCATGAATTGGCCTTCGGCCTCTCTCGCCGGGGTTTCCTGTATGCGCCATCCCTCTCCCCACTCATGGGCGGGACGGGTGCGGCGCGGGGACCTACGGCGTAGTAAGTCGTACGGGCGTCAGGCGCCCAACCCTCCTAGCCTAAGCCATGGAGGGGTGGGCCCCTGACAGCGCCCTTTACTTACCGAGAGCCTCTGGAATCCCGAACTACGGGATTACCAGGAGCTCTTGGTCACGCCCGGCAGCTCGCCACGGTGAGCCATCTCACGAAGGCACACGCGGCACAGGCCGAACTTGCGGTACACGGAGTGCGGACGGCCGCAGCGCTGGCAGCGGGTGTAGCCACGCACACCGAACTTGGGCTTACGAGCAGCCTTGGCAATCAGAGCCTTCTTCGCCATCTCGCTTACGCCTCCTTGAAGGGGAAGCCGAGGTGACGGAGAAGGGCGCGGCCCTCAGCGTCGTTGGCCGCCGTGGTCACCACGGTGATGTCCATGCCCCGGGTACGGTCGATCTTGTCCTGGTCGATCTCGTGGAACATGACCTGCTCCGTGAGACCGAAGGTGTAGTTGCCACGGCCGTCGAACTGCTTGGGGGACAGGCCGCGGAAGTCGCGGATGCGCGGCAGCGCGAGCGACAGGGTGCGGTCCAGGAACTCCCACATGCGGTCGCCACGGAGCGTGACGTGGGCACCGATCGGCTGACCCTCACGCAGCTTGAACTGCGCGATGGACTTGCGGGCCTTGGTGACGGCCGGCTTCTGACCGGTGATCGTGGTGAGGTCGCGGATGGCGCCCTCGATCAGCTTGGAGTCGCGGGCGGCGTCGCCCACACCCATGTTGACCACGATCTTGACGAGGCCCGGCGTCTGCATGACGTTCTCGTACGAGAACTCTTCCTGCAGCTTCGCCGCGATCTCCTCGCGGTACTTCGTCTTGAGACGCGGAGTGGTGGTGGTAGCCATCAGATGTCCTCACCCGTCCGCTTGGCAACGCGGATCTTGTTGCCCTCGTCGTCGAAGCGGTAACCGACACGCGAGACGACCTTCTTGCCGTCCTTCTCCACGACCAGCTGAACGTTGGACACGTGGATGGGGGCCTCGGTGGTCACGATGCCGCCGGCCTGCGAACCGCGAGCGGTGGGGCCGGCCTTGGTGTGCTTCTTGACCCGGTTGACACCCTCGACCAGGACGCGCTCGTCGCGCGGGTAAGCGGCAATGACCTTGCCCTGCTTGCCCTTGTCCTTGCCGGTGATGACCTGGACCAGGTCGCCCTTCTTGATCTTCATGCTTACAGCACCTCCGGCGCGAGCGAGATGATCTTCATGAACTTCTTCTCGCGCAGCTCACGGCCGACCGGGCCGAAGATACGGGTGCCGCGAGGGTCGCCGTCGTTCTTCAGAATGACGGCGGCGTTCTCGTCGAAGCGGATGTACGAGCCGTCCGGACGGCGGCGCTCCTTGACGGTGCGAACGATGACCGCCTTGACGACGTCACCCTTCTTCACGTTGCCACCGGGGATCGCGTCCTTGACGGTGGCGACGATGACGTCACCGATGCCCGCGTAGCGGCGACCGGAGCCACCGAGCACACGGATGCAAAGGATCTCCTTCGCACCAGTGTTGTCGGCGACACGCAGTCGCGACTCCTGCTGGATCACGTCTATCTCCTGATTGTCTGCCGGTTCCCGGGGCGGGGCCGTCCTTCACGACGACCCCGCCCCGAGCCTGGCGGAACGAACCTGAGGGATACCCCTCAGGTAATTACTTGGCCTTCTCGAGGATCTCGACGATGCGCCAGCGCTTCGTCGAGGACAGCGGCCGGGTCTCCATCAGGAGGACGCGGTCGCCGACGCCGGCGGCGTTCTGCTCGTCGTGGGCCTTGAGCTTGCTGGTACGGCGGATGACCTTGCCGTACAGCGCGTGCTTGACGCGGTCCTCGACGGCGACGACGACGGTCTTGTCCATCTTGTCGCTGACGACCAGACCCTCACGGGTCTTGCGGAAACCGCGGGCGGTCTTCTGCTCAGTCACGTTGCTCTCGCTCATCAGGCGCTCTCCACCGTCTCGATGCCCAGCTCGCGCTCACGCATCAGGGTGTAGATCCGCGCGATGTCCTTACGGACGGCCTTCAGCCGACCGTGGTTCTCGAGCTGACCGGTCGCCGCCTGGAAGCGGAGGTTGAACAGCTCTTCCTTGGCCTCGCGGAGCTTCGCCAGAAGCTCCTCGTTGCCCAGTTCGCGCAGCTCGGACGCCTTGGTACCGGCCGACATCACGCTTCACCTGCCTCGCGCTTGACGATCCGGCACTTCATCGGCAGCTTGTGGGCCGCACGAGTCAGAGCTTCACGCGCAATCTTCTCGTTCGGGTAGGACAGCTCGAACATGACCCGGCCCGGGTGCACGTTCGCGACCCACCACTCGGGGGAACCCTTACCGGAACCCATGCGGGTCTCGGCGGGCTTCTTGGTCAGCGGGCGGTCCGGGTAGATGTTGATCCAGACCTTGCCGCCACGCTTGATGTGGCGGGTCATCGCGATACGAGCCGCCTCGATCTGGCGGTTCGTCACGTACGCCGGCGTGAGGGCCTGAATGCCGTACTCGCCGAACGCGACCTGCGTACCGCCCTTGGCCTGACCACGGCGCTTCGGGTGGTGCTGCTTGCGGTGCTTGACCCTACGGGGGATCAGCATGTCGGTCAGGCCTCCGTTCCGGTGCTCTCAGCCGGAGCAGCGGCGGTCGCCTCGGCCTTGGGGGCCTCGGCGGCGGGAGCCTGCTGCTGCGGCTTGCGGCCGCGACCGCCACGCTCGCCACCACGGCCACCACGGCCGGCCGGGCGGTCGTTGCCACCACGGGCCGGGCGGTTGCCGGCGCGGGCAGCGGCGTTCTCGGCGCGGACCTCGGCGATGTTCTTGACGTCGCCCTTGTAGATCCAGACCTTCACGCCGATGCGGCCGAAGGTCGTCTTGGCCTCGAAGAAGCCGTAGTCGACGTTCGCGCGGAGCGTGTGCAGGGGCACGCGGCCCTCGCGGTAGAACTCCGAGCGGGACATCTCGGCGCCGCCGAGGCGGCCACCGCACTGGATCTTGATGCCCTTGGCGCCCGCCTTCATCGCCGACTGCATGCTCTTACGCATGGCGCGGCGGAAGGAGACGCGGGAGGAGAGCTGCTCGGCAACGGCCTGGGCAACCAGCTGAGCGTCGGTCTCGGGGTTCTTGACCTCGAGGATGTTCAGCTGGACCTGCTTGCCCGTGAGCTTCTCGAGGTCGCCGCGGATGCGGTCGGCCTCGGCGCCACGGCGGCCGATGACGATGCCCGGACGAGCGGTGTGGATGTCCACACGCACGCGGTCACGGGTGCGCTCGATCTCAACCTTCGAGATACCGGCGCGCTCCATGCCGGACGTCATCATCCGACGGATGGCGACGTCTTCCTTGACGTAGTCCTTGTACAGCTTGTCGGCGTACCAACGCGACTTGAAGTCGGTCGTGACACCGAGCCGGAACCCATGCGGGTTAACCTTCTGGCCCATTACCGGGTTCCTTCCTTGCTGCTGACGACCACGGTGATGTGGCTGGTCCGCTTGCGGATCCGGTAGGCGCGGCCCTGGGCGCGCGGACGGAACCGCTTCAGGGTCGGGCCCTCGTCGACGTACGCCTCGGAGATGAAGAGGCTGTCGGCGTCGGTGTGGTCGTAGTTGTGCGCGGCGTTGGCAATGGCGCTGTCCAGCACCTTGCCGACCGGCACGCTCGCGGCCTGCGGGGCGAAACGCAGGACCGCCTGAGCCTCCGTGGCATCCATGCCACGGATAAGGTCCACCACGCGGCGGGCCTTCATGGGCGTGACGCGGATGTACCGCGCCTGGGCCCTGGCTTCCATGGTTGTCCTTCCAGTGTCTGTCATGGTCATTCCACCCCGCTGTTAGCGGCGCTTCGACTTCCGGTCGTCCTTGACGTGACCCCGGAAGGTGCGCGTCGGCGAGAACTCGCCGAGCTTGTGGCCGACCATCGACTCGGTGACAAACACCGGAATGTGGGTCTTGCCGTTGTGCACCGCGATCGTGTGGCCGAGCATGGCCGGGATGATCATCGAGCGACGGGACCAGGTCTTGATGACGTTCTTGGAACCGGCTTCGTTCTGGGCGTCCACCTTCTTGATCAGGTGGTCGTCGACGAAGGGCCCCTTCTTGAGACTGCGCGGCATCTAAACCCGCTCCTAGCGCTTCTTGTTCGTCTTGCGGCGGCGGACGATGTACTTGTTCGAAGCCTTCTTCGGCGAACGAGTACGACCCTCCTTCTGACCCCACGGGGAGACCGGGTGGCGACCACCGGAGGTCTTGCCCTCACCACCACCGTGCGGGTGGTCAACCGGGTTCATCGCCACACCGCGGACGGTCGGGCGAACGCCCAGCCAGCGCTTGCGGCCGGCCTTACCCCAGTTGATGTTGCTCTGCTCAGCGTTGCCGACCTCGCCGACGGTGGCGCGGCAGCGCACGTCGACCAGGCGGATCTCACCGGAGGGCATGCGGAGGTGAGCCATCTGGCCCTCCTTCGCGAGCAGCTGCACCGAGGCACCGGCGGAGCGGGCGAACTTGGCACCGCCACCGGGACGGAGCTCGATCGCGTGGATCGTGGTACCGACCGGGATGTTGCGGAGGGCCAGGTTGTTGCCCGGCTTGATGTCGGCCCCGGGACCGTTCTCGACGCGGTCGCCCTGCGACAGGTTGCGCGGGGCGAGGATGTAGCGCTTCTCGCCGTCGGCGTAGTGCAGCAGCGCGATGCGCGCGGTGCGGTTGGGGTCGTACTCGATGTGCGCGACCTTCGCCGGCACGCCGTCCTTGTCGTGACGACGGAAGTCGATCACGCGGTAGGCGCGCTTGTGTCCGCCACCCTGGTGGCGAACGGTCACACGACCGGCGTTGTTACGGCCGCCCTTGCTGTGCAGCGGGCGGACCAGCGACTTCTCCGGCGTGGACCGCGTGACCTCGACGAAGTCGGCGACGCTGGAGCCACGACGGCCCGGCGTAGTCGGCTTGTACTTGCGGATTCCCATTTCTCAGTCCTCGTCCGATATTCGGACCAGGGCGCTCCGTTAGGAGGCCTGGCCGAAGATGTCGATACGGTCGCCCTCAGCGAGGGTCACGATCGCGCGCTTGCTGTCCGCACGCTTGCCGAAGCCGGTGCGGGTGCGCTTGCGCTTGCCCTGACGGTTGATCGTGTTGACCCCGGTGACCTTGACCGAGAAGACCGCCTGGACGGCCTCCTTGATCTGGGTCTTGTTGGCCCGCGGGTCGACGATAAAGGTGTACTTGCCCTCGTCGAGCAGCGCGTAGCTCTTCTCCGAGACGACCGGCTTGAGGAGCACGTCACGGGGGTCCGTGTAGGACTTGCTCAGCGGGGTCTCGACGGTGTTCTTGCCCTCGGTGGCGTGGCGCTTCGCCTTGGCGACGCGCGCGGCCTTGGCGGCCTTGGCGGCCTTCGAGGCGATGCTCGGGTGACGCGTAGCCATCAGGCTTCGCTCCCTTCGGTGTCAGCGGCCTTGGGGCCAGACACGAAGGACTCGAAAGCGGCCTGGGTGAAGACCACGTCGTCCGAGACGAGAACGTCGTACGTGTTCAGCTGGCCCGGCTCCAGGATGTGGACCTGGGGCAGGTTGCGGGCGGAGAGCAGCCCGGCCTCGTCGTTCCGCTCGATGACCAGGAGCACGTTCTTGCGCTCCGAGATCTTGCCGAGCAGGTTCTTCGCGGCCTTGGTGGAGATCTCGCCGTCGACCACGCCGGAGACGACGTGGATGCGGTTGTTGCGGGCCCGGTCGGTGAGGGCGTGGCGCAGGGCCGCGGCCTTCATCTTCTTCGGGGTCCGCTGCGAGTAGTCACGCGGCACGGGACCGTGCACGACGCCACCACCGGCGAACTGCGGCGCGCGGGTCGAACCCTGACGGGCGCGACCGGTGCCCTTCTGGCGGTACGGCTTCTTGCCGCCACCACGGACCTCGCCACGGGTCTTGGTCTTGTGCGTGCCCTGGCGGGCAGCGGCCAGCTGCGCGACGACGACCTGGTGGATCAGCGGAATGCTGATCTTCTCGACGTCGAAGATCTCCGCGGGGAGCTCGACCGTCCCGGTCTTGTCGCCTGCCGGCGAAAGGATGTCAACAGTGCTCATCGGTTACCTCAGGCCCCCTTGGCCGCGGTGCGGACCAGGACGAGGCCGCCGTTCGGACCGGGAACCGCGCCCTTGATGAGCAGCAGACCCTTCTCCGCGTCAACGGCGTGGACGGTCAGGTTCTGGGTGGTGACCCGCTCGTTGCCCATGCGACCCGCCATGCGGAGGCCCTTGAACACACGGCCCGGGGTGGCACAGCCACCGATGGAACCGGGAGAGCGGTGCTTGCGCTGGGTGCCGTGACCGGCGCCGAGGCCCTTGAAGTTGTGACGCTTCATGACACCGGCGAAGCCCTTGCCCTTGCTCTTGCCGGTCACGTCCACCTTGACGCCGGCCTCGAAGACCTCAGCGGAGATCTCCTGACCCAGCGTGTACTCGGAGGCGTCCGCGGTGCGGATCTCGACGAGGTGGCGGCGGGGGGTGACGTCGGCCTTGGCGAAGTGGCCCTTGAGGGGCTTGTTCACCTTGCGCGGGTCGATCTCGCCGAAGGCGATCTGGACCGACTCGTAGCCGTCGGCGTCGTTCGTACGGACCTGGGTGACGACGTTGGGGCCGGCCTTGACGACGGTGACCGGAACAACACGGTTGTTCTCGTCCCACACCTGCGTCATGCCGAGCTTCTCGCCCAGGATGCCCTTGATCTGCTTAGCCATTCTCAGATCACCGACCCTTAGAGCTTGATCTCGATGTCGACACCGGCCGGAAGGTCGAGTCGCATCAGAGAGTCAACGGTCTTGGGCGTCGGGTCGAGAATGTCGATCAGGCGCTTGTGCGTGCGCATCTCGAAGTGCTCGCGCGAGTCCTTGTACTTGTGCGGCGACTTGATGACGCAGTACACGTTCTTCTCAGTGGGCAGCGGCACCGGGCCCGCGACCGACGCACCAGTGCGGGTCACCGTCTCGACGATCTTCTTCGCCGAGGAGTCGATGACCTCGTGGTCGTAGGCCTTGAGCCGGATGCGGATCTTCTGTCCCGCCATGGCTACTCAGTAGTCCTTTGTCTCGTAAAACGCTCTGGAACCCGGGGGTCCGCGTCCTGACCTCCGACCCACGCGGTCGGGCGTGTCGCGCTCCCACTGACAGAGATATCCACAAGGGATTTCCCTGCCCGGGACACGGCTCAGCCCTGAAGGCAACCGCTGGACCGGGGGCTGAACACCCACCGGGCGCCTGGTCGGCACCCCGCTGACACTTCCCGGAAGATTCCCGTACGTCCGCCCCAGCGCTGCCTTCCGACAGTTGGAGCGACGAGTACTGTGGGACTCGCTTCCAGTCCTCCCGGCGGGAGGCGCGCAGCATCGGCACTCGACCGAGCAACCCCGCTAGTCTGCCATACACGACAGCGGGCTGGCCAATCGAGCCGGAGACAATACCCCGAGCGTGACGTAGGTCAAACCCGGGGGTGCTCGGCGAGGCAGGCACTTCCATCGGCTCGGGGCACATACGTCCGACCCGGCTCTCACCTCTCATTCCGCACCCAAGCTTTTACAAGCGCTGGCGAGATCGGATGCCCCGAGAGCTGGGGGGTGAGCGAGATGACCGTGCGGCTGGAGAATCCGGGCAACGCCGAGGCACAGGACATCGGAGTACCAGCCCCTGGCCGGCGCGTCACCGTACGCAATCGCCCCTGGGGGGTCACCGACGTCCTCCGTTCGACCGCCGCCAGCGATGACCCCGGCACGCGCCGCGGAGGCCGCCACCAGCCACCTGATCACGCTGTCCTCGCTGGAGAGCGACGGCCGGGACGAGGAGCTCCGAGTGGTGCGGGAGCTGGAGCAGGCGACGGACGTCCACGACCAGTACGAGCTGCCCTCTCCCCACGACGGCTTCGACGAGCCGGGACGGCTGGACGCCTTGTTGGACGCCGTGCGCTGGGGTGCCATCGCCTCCGCCGACGTGGCGACGCCTCCTTCAGTGAACACTGGGACGCCAGCCCGACCACTGCCGTCCCGAGACGCAGCTCGCCGCGCCCTAACGCCGCGTCCACGTCGGCAGGGTCGTCGACCCCTGTCAGCCCCTCACCGGTTTCCCACTTCCACTACGGACCCCGTGGTCGACTCTTCCCGTGTCATGGACGTCGCCGCAGGGCCTTCCAGGCGTCCTCGGCCGCGTACGTGGCGGTCAGCCGCCAGGCGTCCAACTTGTCCACCACGGTTGTCCGCACCATCTGCCACTTGAACCACGGTGGCAGCTTCCGGAACGGCACGAAGGTCAAGGTGTCCCTGATGGCGTGTTCGGCGAAGCCGCCGCGGCCCTCGGCGCGCAGCGCCGCGTACAGCTCCGGGGTCAGTTCGCCATTGAGCCGGGCCGCAGCGCCTGCCGCGGTGAAGGCGAACCCGCGCTGATTGGGGTCCGTCAACTGCATCGCCCTGACAATGCGGGGTGACGCTTCGTCCAGTGAGCAGTTGAAGGCCAACCCGATCACCGCTGAACCGAGCGGCCACTCGCCCCGCTCGAAGGCGGCGTCGACCTCGGCAGGGTCGTCGATATGCGACACACCTTCGCCGGTCTTCCAATTCCACTCTGACGCCATAGACGGCTCCCCTTCCATCAGTGTCGTCGCTGCAGGGCCTTGCAGGCGTCACTGAACGCGTACGCGGACTCCAGCCGCCAGGTCTCCAGCTTGTCCAGCACCTTTGACACGACCTTCCACCACTTGAGCCACAGCGGCAGATCCCGGAACGGCACGTAGTCGAGGATGTCGTCGATGGCGTTCTCGGCGATGCTCTTGCGACCGGGGCCTTCCGCCCGCAACGCGGCGTTCAGCTCAGGTGTCAACGCGCCGTTGAGTCGGGCCGCAACACCAGCCGCGGTGAACGCGAACCCCCGCTGATCGCGATCCGGCAACTGCATCGCCCTGACAATCCGAGGCGACGCATCCTCCAGCGAACAATGGAAAGCCAGCCCGATCACCGCCGTACCGAGATGATCCGCACCTCGCTCGAACGCAGCATCCCACTCGGCGGGGTCATCGATACCCAACAGACCCTCGCCGCTTTCCCAGTCCCACTCGGCCGCCATGACCGGTCTTCCTTCCTTCGCCCATCAATCACACGGGGGCGGGAGCACCTTCTGCTTTTTCTTGTTGTTGATCATCTTTTCCTTCACCAGTCTCGTCAGGTCGTTCTCCCTGACACTCTTCGACGGGTACTTGCCCTGCACGTGGCCGTGGTAGATCTCCTTGACGATCTTGCCGTTCTTGTCGGTACGGTACTCGTGCCGGTCGAGTACCACGATCTCGTTATTCACGTGGTCCACGCCGATGCGCCGGAAGTCGGCCGGGTTGTTCGGGTCGCCCAACGGAATGGACCGGTCCAGCGCGGCCTGGCCATCGGCGGGGGCGCGACCGATCTCGCCCTTGGCCGACGAACTGCTGCCCGAACCATGCTTGTCGTACGTCGAGTCGTCGTAGATGCGGACCGGCTCGTCACCCTCAAGGCCGAGCGGGTCGCTCCAGCGCAAGGGGTTGTCGACGTACGCGTGGTGGTTCGGGGCGGGGTCCAGGCCGAGCGGATCGGGCGAGAGGTAGCTCGCGGTGTCCGGGTCGTAGTAGCGGGACAGGTTGTAGTGCAGGCCGGTTTCCGGGTCGCGGTACTGGCCCGGGAAGGCCAGCGGGCACAGCCCGCCGTCGTCACCGGCCAGAGGTCTTCCCCACAGACTGGTGGCGGACCGCCAGGCGATCGCGCCGTCCTGCCCGACGAGTTCGCTGGGGGTGCCGACCAGGTCGGTGACGATCGCGTAGAACTGCCTGCTGACCTCATCCGGGTCGGCGGTGCGCCACTGGCTGCGCACCTGGGCCGCCGCGCGGTGGGTGCCCGGCTCCCAGTCCCAGGTGTCGGTCTCCACCATGTCGTCGCGGAGCGTCCGCTGCTCCGCGAGGTTGGTGCCGTCCCAGGTGAAGAGGATCTCGTCGGCGACCGAACCGTCCTCTTCCACACGGAACTTGGCGGTGCGTCGGCCGAGCGCGTCGTAGCGGTACCGCCATACACCGCTGCTGGGCGTCGCCGCCTCGGTGAGCCGGTCCTCGGCGTCCCAGGTGTAGGTCCAGATCCGGCGCAGCCCGGACAGTGTCCGCCGGATCACGCGGGCCACGCGCCCCTGGGCGTCGTGCTCGTACGTGGTGCGGCCCGCCGAGTCGACCATCGTCCCGGAGTGCTGCGCCGGACCCTGAGCATCCTCTCCGCCGGGGGCCGGGTGGCTGGCGGCGGTGAGGTTGCCGAGGTCGTCGTAGGCGTAGGACTCGGTCCAGGCCTCGGCCGACACCCGCGTGACACGGCCCGCGCGGTCGAGGTCGAACCTCCGGGTGCCGCCGAGCCGGTCGGCGATCCCGGTCAGGTGACCGTCCGCGCGATAAGCGTAGGCGCGGGACTGCCACACGGTCGCGCCACCGGTTCCGCCGTCGTCGGCGCTCCCCGACCGGATGATCTGTTCGACGAGGCGGTGGGAGGAGTCCCAGGACTGCGTCAGTGTGGCGGCGCCGCCCAGGCCGCGGGCGGTTTCCCGGCCGGCCGCGTCGTGCGTGAAGGTCAGCGCGCCGCCCGCGGTGACGAGCGACGTGGGCAGGCCCGCGGAGTCGTAAGACCAGTGCGAAGTCGCGCCGGAGGGCGTGGTCCGCCGCACTCGTCGGCCCAGCGGGTCGTACTCGCTCGTGACGGTCCGGCCGTCGACGGTCTCGGTGACGATCCGGCCCACCGCGTCGTAGCCGTAGACGACCGTGCTGCCGGGGTGCGCAGCCTCGACCAGACGTCCTGCCGCGTCGTAGCGCAGGGACGTGACCGCGCCGTCGCCGGTGCGCGACGTCACCACACGGCCCTCGGTGTCACGGGTCATCCGCACCGTCTGGCCGCTGCCGTTCGCCCGCTCGACCTGTCGGCCGGCCGGGTCGCAGCCATAGGTGAGCGTGCGGCCGTTGAAGTCCGTCTCGCCGATCAGGCGGCCCGCCGCGTCGTAGCGGTAACTCCACTCGTCGCCGAGCGGATTGGTCACGGCGGTGAGCCGCATCTCGGTGTCGTGGGTGAAGCGGTAGCGGGTGCCGTCCGGGTCGGTTCTGGCCGTAGGCCGGTTGAACGCCCCGTACTCGAAGGCGGTGGTGAATCCGCCCGCGTCACGGTGCTCGGTGAGGTTGCCCTCCGCGTCGTACGACCAGGTCTCCCGGCCGCCGTCGGCGCGCTCGCGCCACAGCAGCAGGCCCTCGGAGTTCCAGCCCTGGCGGACAATCCCGCCGACCGGGTCGTCGATGCGCACGACACGGCCGCACGCGTCCCTGTGCACGGTGACGACGCTGCCGCGCGGATCGACGACCCGCACCGGAAGCCCCGCCCCGTCGGTGTCGAACCGGAACGTGTTGCCCAGCGCGTCGGTCTCCGTGATCCGGCGCCCGTGTTCGTCGTATGTGCACGAACTCACCGCGCCCAGCGGGTCGGTGGTGGTGAGCAGGTTGCCCCGGTCGTCGTACGCGCGCTCCCAGCGAGCCCCGTCGGCTTCCGCGACGGCGACCGGCAGGAGGTCGTCGTCGTATGCCACCTGGACGCTGGTGCCGTCCGGCCGGTCCAGGCGCACCGGCTGGCCGTGCTCGTCGAGGGTGAAGCGCGTGGTGTTGCCCAGCTCATCGGTACGGGACAGCAGCCGTCCGTACGCGTCGTGCTCGGTGTGCACGACGAAGCCCAACGGGTCGACAACGCGGGTGAGATGAAGCTGCTCGTCGTAGTGGTACTCGGTGCGGTGACTGAGGCTGTCGGTCATCGTGGTGACGCGCCACACGTCGTCGTACGCGAACTGCCCGGACATCGCGCCATCCTGACCGATGCCGCTCGCTACGCGGTCGGTGGCACCGTCGTATTCGTAGCGGTACCAGCGGTCGTTCCGGTCGGTCCAGGACGTGATGCGGCCGAGTTCGTCGTACGTCAACCGGTAGGGGCGACCGGCGGAGTCGGCTATCGCGGTGAGATGACGGTCGGGATCCTCATAGGAGTACGTGCGCAGGACCGTGCCGTGGCGGGGGCCGGTCGTGCTGTCGGTGGACTCGCTGTCGGTCGACTCCAGGAGGCGCAGAGCTGTGATCCGGCCGTCTTCGGTGTCGACGGCGAGGTGGTAGCCGCCGGAATGACGAACCGCGACGGGCGTGCCCTCGGCGGTCCGTCGGAAGTCGATGCGATGCCCGTTGGGGTCGGTGACGGCACGGAGCGGGAGCACTACAGCCGTTCCGCTGCCGGCGTCAGGAGAATCCGGGACGATCGCAGGGCCGTAGTGCCGGGTCAACCCCGTGAGGGGGTCGCTGACCGTGACACTGCCGCCGGGGGTTCCGTCCCAGGTCAGCGGTCGCCTCGGACCGCGGCTCGGTAGTACTGGGATCCCGGGCTCCGGCACCGGATAGACCTGGAGCATGCCGTCCGCACTCGCGCAGACGGCACCCTCGCCATCGAGTTCGAGGCGTTCGTCGAAGGTCGACATCCACGCCGGCCCGAACCAGCGCCCGGAGCGGAAGCTCGAAACGTGGTGGCGCTCGATCACCAAAGGGAGCAAGCCCGGCAGACGGACATCCGTGTGGGACATCAGCATCTCGCCGGTGATCATGTCGACGGGGTCGCCACCCTTGCAGCGGCCCTCCATGGACTTGCCCGCCTTGGCCTCGTCCCCAGCTCCTGAGCGCAGGCCCTTGAAGAGGTCCTTCATGCGCTGCGCGCCGTTCTTGCCCAGGCCGCGCATCGCCAGGCCCATGCCCTTCAGGCCGCCCTTGAGGCCCTTCATCGCCGCCAGACCGCCTTTGAGGCCCTTGGTGAGGCCGCCGAGGGTGGTGAGGCCCTTCATACCCGGTATGCAGTCCAGCGCAGCGAAGCCGACATCCCATAGGGAGGCCTGGCCCTTCGCGTACTTGTTGAGCGTGTCAGCGAGGACGACGAGGGCGGCCACGAGGACGATCGCGCCGAGGATCGGCCCGCCGATGATCATCGCGATGATCCCGACCACCGCGACGACGACCTTGCACACCGCGACGATGGTGTCCCAGTTGTCGGAGAACCAGTCCCCGACCTCCTCCCACCACTTGCGGTTGTGGATCCCCGCGTCCGACGCCTCGTCGATCTTCGTCTTCGCCGTACGGGCGGCCTCCTCGCGCATCTTCCGCGCGTCCTCGGCCATCTTCTTCGCCGCGTCCAACGCACCGTTCGCACTCGTCACGTCCGACCGCGCCGACGTCTGCGCCGACTTCGCATGCTGCGCATCCCGCGTCGCCGCACG